>JAPPOJ010000034.1 GCA_028817975.1 Zetaproteobacteria bacterium
CAGCTCAACCCATATTAAGCAAAAGACAACTTCCTCAAAAAACGACGTCCCGAGGAAGAAAGATCATATGTGGGTTATAAACACGTACTGCGAATGAAGAGATAGACCAGATCAACTTACCTTTAACCCCAACAAATAAGCACTTGAGAAAGAATATTACCTGTGGAAGTTACCCTTCCGAAAGCCCAAAAAATATAACACCGCGTTCTGGGTCACACTTAAAGCTAAACACCCTAAAAGTGACAACGCTCACCACGAGCACTTTAAAGCGCTATTAACTACGACTTTAGACGAGAATAAGAGACCCTCTTGGTCCAAGGTACCACGATAAAGTCGGTTCTCAAAGCCACGCACAAGATCACAAGCTCCTCATACATATCCCGCAATGTAAAGCTTTCCCTTTAATTCCTATCACCTCTCCAGCTTGTCAAATTTGCGATCCGAAATGCGGACATGCCTCAAAAGTGCGAACTATTTTATTCCATCAAAATGAACGAAGGTGGCCAAGTAAACAGCTGCGATCATATAACTGTTCAACACTCCCCCCCCCGTGAAGAAGAGAGCCACGCACGCATTCTTTACTTCTCACCACACAGGGCAATCGATACAAATACAGCACACAAACTCACTTTAAACGCGCTAGATATGCAACAGCAAGGTCAGGAAAGTCGGTAAAAAAACCATCGACTTTTTCGTCCACAACCAAAAAGCGGTGTATTTGCTCCAGATCTTGGAAGCCTTGAGGCAAGGCATCCTTGCGCACTGTATACGGAAAGACTTTGAGTCCATGCTTACGTGCACGCGAACTTAACTCTCGTGAAATGATCGTTCCCACCTCTTTGTGTTCATAGAGCATAGCCAAAGAAGGAGCAATGGCCATGGCATATGACTTCACACTACGCAAACCTTCATCTGTTTGCATCCATGTATAATCCGCAGGACTTGATTGTCCAGGCTGATGCCACTCGGAAGCAAGTGACATCAACTGCACCAAGTTCGCCACAACACCATGAACTTGAGCAAGCTCCACAAGAGCTGTGGGTTCAAAACACTCCACATAAATCTGCGGGCTGACATGATTTAAGTTATGTTTACGCAGAAAATCCGCGAAGAGCGCAAGCATATCATAGCCATGCTGACGGTGAAATTTAGGCTCCTTGAGTTCAAATATTTTACCCAGCGGGCGTTGGACAGATACTTCCAAGCCTTTGACAATTCCCAACCACTCTTCCAGAGATAACATCTCAAATTGGGCCGCATCTTGCGGAAAGCGCTTTTTCATTTCTGTATGTGCAAACCTCTCATGTACACGCAAGCTTTTCAATTCTGCATAAGTAAAGTCCATCACATAGTACTTGCCGTCATTACGCTTGCGGTGAAGAAATTTTTTTGCCACGTCACAGGTATGATCTAAAACAATGTCATGAAATACCATCAATACACCGTCTTTACTCACCACAACATCAGGCTCAATAAAGTCAGCACCCATCGCAGCAGCCATGGCTAACGCTGGCGCAGTATGCTCCACAATATATCCCGCCGCCCCCCGATGGGCGATAACTTGAGTGGACTTCGCCGCAGAAGTCCAGGAAGGCAAAAAAAACGATATAAACTTTAAAAACATGACACACTTTTTACATTTCATAATGATGATTCCCCGAATACTCTTTCTATCATACACTTTCCCTAAGACCACACCTACACAAATAAGAGCTGCAACTATCCTAGGGCAGAAGCTTTAGGGTCACAACTCTAGGAATAAAAAACCTAGCACTACAAATTAAAGTCTTGTGATCTTTACCTGAAATATAAAGAGCCAAACCAAAGGCCTGTTTAGGAAGATTCGCGCTATTGGCATCTCCCCAAATAAAGCTGACAATAAGGGAAACTTCATGTCACTCCTATAGGCTACTACGTTCTTACCACTACACAGTAACAGGGTAAGGCAGAGAGGAGAACTCTGTGGATCAGGTGCTTTCTCAATCAGAAGTGGACGCACTCCTATCAGCAGTATCAGATAACAAGGTAGATGCCGATGCCGGTAACGCCGGACCTGCTGAAAATGCTGCGGGCGTGGTACAGTACGACCTGGCGAATCAGGACCGTATTATACGCGGGCGTCTTCCTACACTCGACATCATTCACGACCGTTTCATTCGCCTATTCAGGGTCACACTGTCTAATGGCCTACGCAAGATGGCGAACTTGAGCGTGAACTCTACCGGACCACTCAAGTTCTCTGAGTTTATGAATTCACTTCCGCTGCCATCTTGTCTGAATATCTTACGCCTAGACCCCCTACGGGGCGCGGCCATCATGGTCATCGAGTCCAAGCTACTGTATGCATTGGTGGATAGCTTCTTCGGCGGCAACGATGTGCCTTACACAAAAATTGAGGGAAAAGACTTTACTCAAATCGAAATCAAAATTGCGCGTAAAGTTGTACTCTCCGCACTCGACGACCTTGAAAAAGCATGGGAGCCTGTATACCCCATTAAAATTGGTTACTCACGTACGGAAATTAATCCCCAATTTGTAGCTGTCGTTCCACCTTCCGATGTGGTCATTGCAACCACTTTTGATGTCGAGCTTGAAAAAGTTTCCGGAACTATTAAAGTGGTCATTCCTTATGCCGCTTTGGAACCCATCAAGTCCAAGCTTTCCGTGGGCTTTCAAAGTGAACAGCTCGAAGTAGACCATATTTGGATTAACCGGATCAAAGAACAGGTTATGGTAACCAATGTCAACATCCTCGTTCAATTAGGCCAAGCCGACATTACCGTCAACGACCTCGTTAACATGGAACCAGGGGACATTATTCAGCTCGAAAGCGATGCTACCATGCCCCTCGATATCCTCGTCGAAGGGGTACCTAAATACCGTGGCATCCCAGGAGTACTCAAAGGACAACGTGCCGTACGCATCACAGAAACCATGACCGAATAAACCCATCCCCACAGATTTCAGTGCCCTCCATAAGCACACATATTTTCTTCCTCCACGGATTTACGCAAACAATTGAAGCCAACATACGAATATGGTAAGTTTTTGTAAATTTTAACCCCCCCTTTGGAGAAAGGAAAATAAAATGCGTGATCCGTCCTCCCCTCTCACGATTTCCGATGCTCTTGCCTACGATGACATTTTGATCATTCCTCGCCACTCAGAGGTTTTGCCCACTCAAGCAAATGTCACCAGCCACTTCACGCGCAATCTAAAGCTCCAGATTCCTCTCGTATCTGCAGCGATGGACACGGTAACCGAATCACAACTCGCCATGTCTCTTGCGCGTATTGGCGGGGTAGGAGTCATCCACAAAAACCAGACGATTGAGCGTCAAGTGGAAGAAATTCGCAAAGTGAAACGTTCTGAAAGCGTGATGATCACCGACCCCATCTGCATCGCTCCTGAAGACCCCGTGGGGGATGCGATACAAATGATGCAAACCGAAGGCATTTCAGGTCTACCTGTTTTGGACGCAGGCCGACTCGTCGGCATCATTACAGGGAGAGATATTCGTTTCGAGAAAAGATCGGATATCCCCGTGAAGAAACTCATGACCCAAGAAGTCATCACCGCCAAGGAAGGAACATCCATCGAAGATGCGATCGAGATCCTACACCGCCATCGCATCGAAAAGCTCCCAGTTATTTCTCGCACCGGACAACAACTGGTAGGCATGTTTACCATTCGAGATATCGAGAATGCACACCGCTATCCTCATTCCAATAAAACCTCACGCGGACAACTTGTGACCGCAGCTGCTGTTGGAGCCTCCGGTGACTTTATGCAACGTACCGAAGCCCTACTCAGCGGGGGGGCAGACGCCATTATTGTGGACACAGCACACGGACATAGCCAAGGCGTCCTCAACGCAATTACCCATATCCGTAAGTCCTTTTCCCAGTACGATTTCGAACTCATCGGAGGCAACATCGCTACTGCACAGGCGACACGAGCATTGATTGAAGCTGGAGTGGATGCTGTTAAAGTAGGCATCGGTCCGGGAAGCATTTGTACCACTCGCGTGATTGCTGGTATCGGGGTTCCTCAGTTCACCGCAGTACTCAATTGCGCACGCGCTGCAGCTCCATTTTCAATCCCAGTCATTGCCGACGGTGGAATCAAATACTCAGGTGACATTGTCAAAGCACTGGCTGCTGGCGCCAGCAGCGTGATGGTGGGCAGCCTGCTCGCAGGGACAGATGAAGCCCCCGGAGAAATGGTGATCTACCAAGGTAAGAGTTATAAAACCTATCGCGGCATGGGAAGCATCGGTGCCATGTCGAGTGGCAGCCGCGACCGTTACTTTCAAGCGGAAGTCTCTGATCCAGGTAAGCTCGTTCCAGAGGGGATTGAAGGGCGTGTTCCTTACAAAGGCCCCTTACACCGCACAGTGGATCAAATCGTCGGAGGTATACGCGCTGCAATGGGCTATATCGGTGCGCAAGACATCCCGACCCTCCAGGAAGTCGCTGAGTTCGTCCGCATCAGTGGTGCAGGATTAAAAGAAAGTCACGCACATGATGTTTTCATCACACGTGAAGCCCCCAACTACCGTATGTAAGACCCCTTGCGCCGACTGCCCCCCCACCCAACACGCACAACCATTCTTATCATTCGGAATCCAAACTTAAGGATAATGAGAATTTTCTACCGTAGAGAAGACCACCTTCTCGGTCTATATTTATAGATGCATCATTCAACAAGCAGGAGGTATAAAACCCCTATGCAACATAAAGTACCAGACAAGACGGTTTTTATCATGCAGTTACGCGATCACGGGGAGTATGTTTTCTATGTCGAGCGTACCAAAGATGGACACACCAGCATTGACCGCAACGAAGTCGTTTCACTGGGCCACACGGTTAGCTCCAAGGACTGCCCCGCACTCAGCGAGGAAGAAGCTTTACGCAAAGCCATTTCCCTTGCAGGAGATATTTTTCGGTTTCCACGCCGTGGCACCTGCACAATGCAGCACCGCCGGGACACCGCGATCTCATTTCCAGGCCTACCAGACTACGCAGGAGAAGATTAAAAGCCACCCAGTTGGAAAGATTAGTACAGGCATGAAACAGAGAAATGAACCTCTTTTCACTTCGTGGCAGCTGGTTTCTGCGTCTCTCCAGCCCCCACAATCCGCACTTCTTTGTCCGTTTTTCCCGAACGAGAGCCCACCTTTTCGATCTGCTTCACCACATCCATACCAGCCACCACACGGCCAAATACCACGTGCTTGCCGTTTAGCCAAGGAGTCTCGACAGTGGTGATAAAAAATTGTGAACCATTAGTATCTTTTCCGGCATTCGCCATACTCAGCACCCCAGGGCCTGTATGCTTTGACGTAAAGTTCTCATCCGCAAACTTACGCCCATAGATACTTTCTCCTCCCGTACCGTTGTGATGGGTAAAGTCCCCGCCTTGCAGCATAAAGCCAGGGATCACCCGATGGAAGATACTATCTTTATAGCCAATCTTCTTGCCATCTTTCTTCTGGTAGCCCTTACACAGTTCTAAAAAGTTTTTAGCTGTACGTGGGACAATATCCGCATCCAACTCCATCACAATGCGCCCTGGTTTCTGCGTACCAATTTTGACATCAAAAAAACAATAAGACTTGGTACCCTCTACCACCGTGGCCTGCCCAGTTGCTGCTTCTTTCCCTTGCTTCTGAGGCGCTGCCAGCGCCACTGTGACACTTATCCACGTATACATACCGACCGCGACCATCCAGTGCTGCATTCTCATGTTTGCTATCTCCATTTTTATAAGCTTTTATTTCTCAGGGCTTAACCCTACAATCGCCCGCAGTATACGTCTCTTTTATTTTAGATGAAAGATCATTTCCCATACAACCATTTAAAAAGTTTAAATTGTAAGGCCTCCAGGAGTCTGGTATGATCCCTGCTCTTGTTCTTTCCCGAGGAGTTCACATGACACAGCATAGACCTGATTCGATTCTGATCATTGACTTTGGCTCACAATATACACACCTCATTACCAAGCAACTACGTAAACTCGGTTTTTTTACGACAACGATTGCCCCCCATCAGCCCCTGCCACCTCAAGACATTGAGGTTCGAGGTATCATCCTTTCCGGAGGACCTAACTCGGTGCATACCGAAGATGCTCCATCCTTACCCTCGTGGGTGATCCCTTTAAACAAGCCGATTCTGGGCATCTGCTACGGCATGCAACTGCTGGTAAATCACTTTGGTGGTCAGTTTTCTTCGGGAGATAAAAGAGAGTTTGGCCCCAGTAGCATGCGCTGGGACGTTTCCGAAGCACAACACTTGCCCGCGGAACTTGAACTTGCCTCCCAAGTATGGATGAGCCACTGCGACCACTTAGATCAGCTTCCCACGAGCTTTACCACGTGGGGAACCACTACGAACGGGGTGATCGCTGCAATTAGTCATACCACCCAACCCATCCTAGGAGTACAGTTTCACCCCGAAGTCGAACACTCCCTCAGTGGCAAAGCCTTACTGGAAGCTTTTGCGACACATACGTGCAAGTTATCCTCAGCGACTTACTTCGACTCACTTGCAGAACAGATTGGGACCAAGATTCGCAACCAAGTAGGCCCTCAAGGCCATGTGCTGATGGCTGTTTCTGGAGGAGTAGACTCGACCGTAAGTGCCGTGCTCCTTGCGCGCGCACTCGGAAGAGAAAGGGTTTCATGTGTCATGGTCGACCACGGCATGATGCGGGCGGGAGAAGTTACAGAAGTCAAAAATTACTTCACCGAACTTGGGGTTGGCTTAGAAGTGCTTGACCGCCACAACCTGTTTTTTGAGCAACTCGCAGGTGTAAGCGATCCCGAGCAGAAGCGTAAAATCATCGGCCAAGGTTTTATCACCTGCTTTGAAGAATGGGCCACAGGCATTCAACACAGCAATCCCTACACCCATTTAGGACAAGGTACACTCTACTCCGATGTCATCGAGTCCGCAGGGGCAGGTCATGGCGCACACACCATTAAAAGCCACCACAATGTGGGAGGGTTGCCTGAAAAGCTACAGCTCCAACTTGTCGAGCCCTTACGACAGCTGTTTAAGGACGAAGTACGTCAACTCGGCCACCAACTTAAGGTCCCCCGTAAACTGCTAGATCGGCACCCCTTCCCAGGCCCTGGGCTCGGTATCCGCGTGGTAGGTGAGGTTTCCCCCTCCAAAGTTGCGATGTTACAGCAAGCAGATAAAATATTTATCGACAGCTTAAAACGGGAGGATCTCTATCACACCGTGTGGCAAGCCGGAGCAATACTCCTGCCCGTTCAGTCTGTGGGTGTCATGGGGGACCAACGCACATATGAGTGGACTTGTGTCCTACGTGCTGTAAGTGCCACAGATGCAATGACCGCAAGTGTCGTGGAGTTCCCGGCAGGGTTCCTCACACAAGTCGCCAGCAAAATTGTGAACTCTGTGGCAGGAATCAACCGTGTATTATATGACATCACCTCAAAGCCACCCGCCACTATCGAGTGGGAGTAGATTATGTTGGAGCAAAAACGACCTTGAGTAACTCTGAAGCGGTAACCTCATCATCCCAGCGCTATGCCCCCTTGCACACACACAGCGAATACTCACTGAGTGACGGTATCATTCGCATACGCGACTACGTCGCCCTCGCCAAAGAACGCGGCTACCGGGCGATCGCGCTTACCGACCACGGCAATATGCATACAGCCATCGACTTTTACTTGGAAACAAAAAAAGCGGGCATCGTCGGTATCCTAGGCTGTGAGATCAATCACCTTGCCCACCCAGAGACAGAAGCGGCTTTAACCCAGCTCAAGGACCACCTTAATATTCCCGAGCATCGCTGTGGCCCTCATCACCTCGTCATTCTCGCTAAAAATCACCGCGGCTACCACAAGCTCCTGCGGCTGATCTCTTCCGGCTACCGTGGAGCACAGCTACGCGAAGTGCCCATCATCCCGACAGAAGAGATGCACGACCCCGAAGGGAATCTTATCGTCCTCACTTCATGCATGCATGGAGAACTGGCGCTTCTCACCCAGATGTGGCGTCAGGTAAGTGGAGTACAAAACACCTTGCTCCACTTTGAAGATCCCAAAGTCACGCCTGTAGCCCAAGCCGTCAAAGCCTTGTTAACCACTCTGGAACACAATTTTGGCAAGGGCAATGTATTCGTTGAACTCATTGATAACTTACTGCCTGGACAGAGTCGTTTATGTGCGGACTTAGCTCAGATTGCCGAGTGGTTTGACGTCCCTACGGTCGCCAGCTGTGACGCGCACTACTTACACCCCGAAGAACGCGAAACACACGCACTCGCCACCGCAATCCGCAACGGTCTCACCTTAACAGACATTCAAAAACGTCTGACTCACAGTGAGTTTCATCTTTTTGATGATTCGCACATGCAAGAACGCTACGCACAGTGGCCAGCAGCGCTGGAGAACATTCCACGTATCACCGATATGTGCGAAGATCTCAATATCCGCATGAATGAGTTCTTCCTGCCCAAAATCGACTTGGGCACCTCCGAGACACCCACGGAAGCCTTAAAACGACTTTCCATGGAAGGACTTGAGGCACGCTACCCACAGCTACAAGCCTACTACGGCAGTGAAAAATTTGCTAAAAAACGGCCCGAGTATCTCACCCGCCTGGAGTACGAGCTTGAGGTCATTATACAAATGGGTTTCCCCGATTATTTTCTCATCGTTCAAGACTTCATCAACTGGGCCAAACAGCAAGGTATCCCCGTCGGACCTGGCCGTGGCTCAGGAGCCGGCTCTCTCGTAGCCTTTGCACTCAAAATCACCGACCTCGATCCGATTCCTTACAATCTGATCTTTGAGAGGTTTTTGAATCCAGAGCGGGTATCCATGCCCGACTTTGATGTAGACTTCTGTCAGTGGCGTCGTGATGAAGTCATTCAATACTGCATCGAAAAATATGGTAAAGAAAACGTCGCCCAAATCACCACGTTTGGAAAAATGCAAGCCAAAGCAGCGGTAAAAAGCGTAGGCCGCGCTCTCGGGCTGCGCTATACTCTGGTTGACCAGTTCACCAAACTCTTTCCTCCTGACCTTGGCATCACACTGACCCAAGCACTGGATGCCGAGCCGAAGCTTCAAGAAGAGATGCAACGCAATGAACAGCTGGGTGAATGCATGGACTTTGCACTCAAGCTCGAAGGGCTCTGTAGCCACACCTCAGTACACGCCGCTGGCTTAGTAATTTCCGATGGGGCTATGGAAAATTACGTCCCCACCTATACAACTGACGGAAGTAGCCAAATCACGCAGTATGAGATGAAGCCAACAGAGAAAGTCGGCTTGGTCAAGTTTGACTTCCTGGGTCTCAAGACGCTGACCGTCATCGAACAAGCCATTCAACTCATTCACCTCTTGCCAGAGCATCAGGACTTCTCCATCCACAGTATTCCCCTAGACGACCCACGTACATACGAGTACCTATCAGCTGGACACTCTGTCGGCGTCTTTCAGTGTGAAAGTGCGGGGATGACCCAGCTGATTCGTAACCTGCGTCCTTCTACCTTTGAGGACATCATCGCTCTGGTGGCCTTATTTAGGCCAGGCCCTCTTGGTTCAGGTATGGTGGAAAGCTTCGTCAAACGTAAGCATGGAGAAGAAAAGATCACCTATTTGCACCCTCTGCTAGAACCCATCCTCAAAGACACCTATGGGATGTTTCTCTACGAGGAGCCGGTTCAAAAAATTGCAGCCGTACTCGCGAATTATTCTTTAGGGGAAGCGGACCTCCTCCGGCGTGCGATGGGCAAGAAGATCGCCGCGGAGATGGCGCAGCAAAAAACACGGTTCCTCGAAGGCTCGAAAGAAAACAACATCGACCCCACGCTGGCAGAAGAGATTTTTGACCTTATGGCAGAGTTTGCCAAATATGGATTCAACAAAAGTCACTCCGGTGCCTACGGTCTTGTGTCTTACCAAACCGCATACCTCAAAGCACACTTTCCGGAACAGTTTCTAGCTGCTTCCATGAGCTGTGACCGCGATAACACGGATAAGGTGATCCGCTATGCCGGCGACTGCCTCCGACTGAACTTCACCATATGTCCTCCAAATATCAATCGCAGTGAATGGCTCTTCGACGTTCCAGGCCCCCAAACCGTTGGCTTTGCTTTGGGAGCAGTCAAGGGTCTAGGCGAAAGCTCACTCAAACCGATTCTCCAAGAACGTGGGCAACATGGCATGTTTAAAGATCTTATGGACCTCGTCAAACGGGTGAATCTCAACCACGTCGGTAAAAAGTCACTCCAAGTGCTTATCGAAGTCGGCGCCCTCGACTGCTTTGGCTATTCCCGCCAAGACCTCCTGCCTCACGTTGCCGCACTCGTCGATTACAGTCAACAGCTACATGAAGCTCACCGTTCTGGACAGGGAATGTTGTTTAACTCCAACACAACAGAAGATACCCACCTTGCCGATATGAGCGATATCGTAGGTCCTTTACGTACAACACCACGCCCATGGTGCTATCAAGACCTGCAGAACGAAAAGCGGTTACTCGGCATCTATCTCACCGCACACCCGATGAGCTACTTCCGCGAAGATGTACGACGTTATGCCAATGGGGTCGACCTAGCTACAGTTCTCCAGGAGGGACGTACTCTCCCCCCCCTCATCCTCGACCAAGAAGGGAAGCGTAAGGGGCGCGGCAGCAATAAAAAGATGACTTTTGTCAGCTACCTCGCCGCAGTGACCTACCGCCGTGCCAAAAGCAGTGGCAAAATGATGGCCTACCTCACCTTTGAGGATGGTAAGACTTCCTACGAAGCCATGATGTTTTCGTCTCAGCTCGAAAATAACGAGCTACCGACTGAACCCACTGCTGTGCTCGTCCACGCTGCGGTAAACGCAACGGAGCAGGCCGGACAGTTCCGCATCTCTGTGGATAAGGTCATGCTCTTAGAAGAAGCACGCCAAGAAAACCTCCTCGCAATCCTGGTCAAAATCCCGGCGGTCACCGAGGAATCCGCGAACGCGCCCCATAATACATATACTTGGGTAGGCGAACTTAAACACTGCCTAGACAACTTTTCTGGCAAGGTACGTATAGGCCTGCAACTCGAGTTTGCCAAAACCACTGCACGCTATGCAAGCGCTAACCTACCCAAGATCGAGGCCAGTGACCCATCGATCATCGAACTTCTCGATACCTTACCCGACCAAACGAGCCTCACTTATTACTGCAACAATCCCTTAGGATGAAAAAAGGGTAGCAGAAGAAAGCACCACCTTACTTCCTAATCTGAATCGTGAACCGAGTTCCCTTACCCATTTCCGAATCCAGCTTCAAAGAGCCTCCCGCAGTCTGCACCGCCTCTAGCACTGCAGCCATCCCGACCCCACGGCCGGACACATCAGACACCTGTTCCGCAGTGGAAACACCGTCCGCAAAAATCAGATGTAACTTGTCTGCCTTCGACATCTTAGCAGCATCTTCTGCAGTAAAGGCTCCTGCAGCAATAGATTTTTCCACCAGCTTATCCGTGTTAATGCCACGCCCATCATCTTGGATCACCAGTGTCCAATGATCCGGATGGTCGCTCAATTCTAACCGCAAGTGACCTGTGTCTCCCTTATCCCCACGCTCGTAGGGGGGCTCGATCCCATGATCTAAGCAATTACGAATGACATGAGGAAGGACCTGCAAAATCGGTTTGAGTTTTTCGGGATCGACCAAAACCTCTTTGCCAACAAACTCGAACTCCACTTGCTTCATGACTCTTTCAGCGACCCGCACCACAAGGTCCGCAAGGTTGGCAAACAGCCCCTCTGCAGGGACCAACTTAACTTGCGCAATCCATTGATAGACCACTTCCAGTAGCTCGTCCTGACCAAGTCCAGACATCAGCCTCGCCTGCAAAGCCTCCAAACTTTCACCCGAAACGGTATAGCCAAGCTTAGCCAGTTTTTCAAAGTCAATGTGCAGCACATTGCGATGCAGTTCCAGAAAGTGACGAAAAGAGCTGGATATGTCTTGAATATCTTTCTTTTCAATTTGAGTTTTGTCCTCAATATGATGGACAAGGTCCGCCTGATCACTCAGTCCTACCGCACCGCAATTTCCTTTGATCGTATGCAAAATAATCCGCAAACGATTTTCATTGGGCGAGGGGACGGTGGCCAACTCATAGGCTTCCACCAGGAGGTTTTTAACATCAACAATAAAAGAGAGAAAGGCTTCTTTCTGACCTAAAATTTTCAATAACGCTTTATTGACTTTATTTTGCTCTTCTGCGGCCACGAGTGCCGTAATATCCGAAAGGTTAAACAATAGGCTTTGAATCTGACCTTGCCCATCCCGAACGGCGTTTGCCTGGATTCCCACCACACGCTCACCGATATGAGCTGTTTTAGGTGCCTGTCCCAAAGTCACCTCTTCCGGCATAAAATCATCAAAAACTTCGCGGTAACAAGCCTCAAAATGCTCTGCCTCGCGCTCCGGAAAACCCAAAGCCTGTGAGATCATCTGCTGTGCCGCAAATTTTTCGTCAACAATCTTTTGACAACTTTTCGTAAATCCCTCTTGAATCACCATCTCTTTATCTACCAAACAAAATCCCGAAGTGACATTATTTAAAATCATGATGATAGTCGCAGTACGTTATTCGACTATTTTCTACAAGTTTTTGCTGTATTCTACTAACTTCTAATGATTCA
>JAPPOJ010000255.1 GCA_028817975.1 Zetaproteobacteria bacterium
GTATAGCAGTGGAAAGATTATTCAAGTAGGTAAAGCTACTGGTCTGAACCTCGACCCTAGAATGTATGTGGTCCCACCTTTAGAGACTTTTCAGAAAAGCGAGAAGGTGCTAGACTCTGCGAAGAAAATTGGAATTAAGGGAAAAGACCTTAGCAGCGTCACCAAAGAGGTCGACTATTTAGCTAAAGGCAAAGTTGCCGACATTTACGAAGCTGTTGCCAAAAACAAGCCATTAGGGCTAGGTTCAACCGGCAGAGGCACCCCGAACAATCTAAAGGAACAAGCTGCGATGCTGGTTACCAAAGCTGACCCACAACAGGGGAAACATCTATCAGGTATCAATATGACTGACACTAGATGGCCAGGGTCACAAGGCTGGCAAAAATGGCAAGCCACTCACAAAACCTCTGATGGTAAAACCATTACTATCCATTACGTTCGTAATAAAAACACAGACAAAGTTGATGACTTCAAGTTTGTTGATTGATTGAGAGGCAATAGCGTGAAAGTAATTTGCAATCAGGATAAAGGCACAGCAGTCCCAGCGGAGATACGTGGAGCAGACTTTTCGACTGAAACCAGGTTTAGTGTAACTATTGGTAAAACATACATAGTCTATGCTATGGGTCAACGAGTAGGGTCATCTTTACTTGAATATTTGGTCTGTGATGAGTTAGGAACCCCGTTCTACTGTCCATCGCATTTGTTCAGCATTATCGATAGCTCCCTACCCTCAAACTGGGGATACTCAGAATGGATTCAACCTGGCTTCCATTATCGCATATGGGGATATAAAGAAATTCTCGATTATGACCACAATGAGGGACTTCTGGAGCGGCGTAAACCAGACATGGAAGTATTTGCAAAAGCCAAAAAGGGCATTGACGACTGTACTTGGATTGAAGGCGAACTAGAAGTTCTAGCTAGGCTAAGTTACATCAATGAGTTGCCTACTATTGACCACCTGATTGACAGACGTGTGAAGTCTAGTTCGTCTTTGAAAACACTATTTCTCGGCACCAACCAACTATCTCATACCAAAGGCAAGGCAGGTGATTTTCAAACGGTTTCAGTTGTTTTGAACAATGGTGAAATTGAGGGTGAATGCATGTTGCTTGTCAAGGATGATAAAATTGAGGGAATAGAAGTGTTTCTGTTTGATAATAGCATTCCAAGAGTCATTAGAAACATAAAACCAAAGATTCAGAACCCATAAGCTTTACTATCTTAGGAAGGGTTGAAGCCTTGCAGGACTTCACAATTTCCCTCTTGTGGATAATAAGGCATAGGTGACCAAGCAAAAGAAAAGACCTCTTCTCTCGCATTAGCCAGCTCACATACAGCGGAGCGCCTTCCGCACCCTGAATCAAGCTAGGCAGTAGCACACCTGCAGTGCCTACCTTCACCATTTTAGCTAGCTCTCTGGCCAACCTCCAATCCTGGGGGAATTGTAAGCTTCACAGTGCCTTCGCTCTTCAGGTTGGCGCTCTCACGACTCTATCTCAAGGTATTTTTAAAATAAATCTTGCCATTACAGCTTCGTATGCTATAATCCGACGCTGGAGTTAAGGGTCGTTGTACCCCCAAGTCACACAGACTTGCTAAAAAACTTAACAATTAAAGCACTTTTAAAAGGGCCACGCGCCCTACTCGTGTTGTTATGAAGGACTAAAAAACATGGCTAAATCCACACGTCGCGAAAAGGTAAAACTTGTCTCTACTGCGGGTACTGGTGTGTATTACACAGTGAATAAACTCAAAGGTAAGGACAAACTTCTCCTCAAAAAGTACGACGCCAAAGCACGTAAGCACGTCGACTTCAAAGAAGCCAAACTCACGAAATAACACCCTCGTACTCGGACAGCACCTCTACAGCCTATGGATGCACCATATCCTCCGGTCGCACATGCTTGTCAAAGTCTTCTGCAGACAGCATGCCCAGATCCACAGCCGCCTGCTTGAGGGTTGTCCCTTCAGCCCACGCCTTTTTCGCAATTGCAGCCGCATTATCATAGCCGATCACTTGGTTTAACGCGGTGACTAACATCAGCGATTCCCTAAGGTTACGGGCAATATTCTCCCGCTGAGGCTCGATGCCCACGACACATTTGTCAACAAAATTGTGACAGCCATCCGCAAGCAGCCGGATAGAATGCAATATATTGTGCGCAATCATGGGTTTGAACACGTTCAACTCTAAGTGGCCATGAGAAGCGCCCACACTGATCGCTGCATCGTTACCGATCACCTGGGCTGCCACCATGGTGAGTGCCTCACACTGAGTAGGGTTGACTTTACCTGGCATAATCGAACTTCCCGGCTCATTCGCAGGCAAAGAGATCTCCGCAATCCCACAGCGTGGACCACTGGACAGCAAGCGAATATCATTGGCCATTTTCATGATCGCAGTCGCTAATGCCTTCAGTGCACCACTCAACCCCACCAGCGGCTCGTGCCCCGCTAAAGCCGCAAATTTATTCGGTGCCGTGACAAAAGGTAGGCCCGAAAGCTTGGCGATGTTTTGCGCCACACGCTGCGCGTACTCAGGGTGAGAGTTAATCCCCGTACCTACGGCCGTCCCCCCTAAGGCCAACATATAAACCTGACTCAAGGCTGCCTTGATCTGGTCCCTCGCCAATTCCAACTGAGCTTGATAGCCACTAAACTCCTGACCTAAAGTCAGAGGGGTCGCATCCATGAGATGCGTACGACCAATTTTGACAATATCCGCAAAGGCTTGCACTTTTTTAGCAATTGCCGCCACCAAATAATCCACAGCAGGCAATAAAGACTTTTCCACTTCTGTAGCAATCGCCACATGCATAAAAGTCGGGAAGGTGTCATTCGAGCTTTGTGACTTATTCACATCATCATTGGGGTGAATGGGAGTTTTGCTGCCTTTTTCTCCACCCGCAATTTCGATCGCCCGATTGGACAAAACTTCATTGATATTCATATTAGACTGAGTTCCAGACCCTGTCTGCCAAACTACAAGGGGAAACTGATCATCGTGCTTACCTGCAATCACTTCATCTGCTGCCGCATGAATCCAGCCGACTTTGTCTGCGTCGAGCTTACCCAGCTCGCCATTCGTCGTCGCACTAGCCTTTTTGACCAAAGCCATGGCACGGATCAACGGAAGAGGCATCCGGTCCTCGCCAATTTTAAAATTTTGCAGGGAACGTTGGGTTTGGGCTCCCCAATACACCTGATCATCCACCTCAATCTCACCCATACTGTCTCTTTCGATACGCATCCCCATGGCTTTTTCTTACCCCAAGCAAAAATACAGTTTATTCATGTAGAAGACTACACCTACAACTCATCAATATTACTAAATTATATAAACATTTTAATATCTTAATTAAGAACTCAAAACATATCCCGATAACGACCCGGGGCGTGGGTGTCCCATGTATAACCGTTTGGGGGAGACTCACTATGCAACTAACACACCGCATTGAAAAAGCCGAGGATTGGGATATTGTTAGGTTTTCCGGCGATATTGATGAAGAGGCAGAGATTGTACTCAGCTCACTGCCGAGCCAGCTCAGCGGCCAGTGTATCTTTGACCTCAAAGACATCCAATCGGTCAACAGCTGCGGGGTACGCGCCTGGATCAACTTTATGCGCGCAGCCGAGAAAAACTCCAAGCTCATTTTCGAAGGCTGCACACCTGAGATTGTCAGCCAAATTAACATGATCCCTAACTTCAAGGGGGATGCACACGTACGCTCCGTATATGCAAGTTATGTCTGTGACAGCTGTGATACCCAAAAGCTAGAGCTGTTCGAGGAAGGCAAAAACCTTCCCAAAGAAGTTGGTGAAGAACTCGCCGAAGTCAACTGCCCAAGTTGCAACGAAGTTATGGAAATGGAAGAGCTAGAAGATGAGTTCTTTGGCTGGCTGGAAGCGAGCTGAGGTGGTGTTTCTCCACAAAAGCAACCCCCCACACCATCCTCCAGAGGTGGATTCCAGACCTCGAATGAATCCACGGCGTTTTCTGTTTTTATTTTCACCCCCTAGCGCACAGGACTCAAGAGTCTACCAACCATACCGATACCCAACACGTGTCATAAAGCGAGCACAAGTTAAGGTGGAATCTACATCGTATCTCTCAGTGGGTTGTAAAGGCAGGAATGGCAAATCAAAACGAAAACGACAAACAACTGCTCGAAGCTTTTAAAAGTCACGAGCATTTTTGTAAAGCCTTGTTAGATGCATTCGCACTCGTCTCCCCAAGTGGCAAAGTCATCAAATGCAATCAGTGGCTCACCACTCTGGTCGGTAAGAAGTCACGTGCCATCCTCAAAGCCGACAATTTCGACGACCTACTCCCCTTAAGCTTTATGGGACGTCAGCTTCCGATTGCCGAACTCTTACAAACACGTAGCGTCAACCGCCTCGATGAAGTGGGCGCCACTGTGCATCGCGACCCCGAAGTGGGAGAAGAAGACCTCAACCTGATTGTCAGTATCTACCCGTTCATGCAAGACGAACAAGTGCTCGGGATTTTCCTACTCATCCGGGATGTGACCGCCGAGACCAACCTACAAGCCAAATACAAAGAAAAAGCCAAAGACAAGCTCACAGGGCTGTTTAATCGTGGCTATTTCAATCAATACTTCCCCGCAGCTATCGCTTCCGCAGAATCTTCGGAGACTCCTGACAAGGATGCCCTATCGGTGATCATGTCGGACATCGATCACTTTAAACGGGTGAATGACGAATATGGTGGCCACGCTGCAGGGGATTACGTCCTGGAGCGTGTGGCCAAGCTCTTCAAAGAAAAGTTTCGTAAAACCGATGTCATGTGCCGCTATGGGGGGGAGGAGTTTGTCGTCGTACTGCCAGGTACCACCGCCGATGGCGCTCGGCTTGCAGCCGAAAAACTACGCGAAGCCGTCGAACAAGAGGTCTTTATTTACAAGGATGAAATCGAAATCCCGGTCACCATTAGCCTTGGGATTGCCCAACTCAAAGTCGGCAATGAAACAGGACAGGAAGCTATCGAGCGTGCCGACTCAGCTTTGTATAAAGCCAAACACTCTGGTAGAAACCAAGTCCGTGTACATCGCGGAGACAATATCATCGATTGAGCGGCAACCATCATTCACACGCTTACTTACAAATATCCAGATACACCCACACATTTATACCTACTCCAACAACTTTATCTTTGCGCGCAAATAGACGACAGGCTTATGTAGACTCAAACAAAGGGTGACATCCTTGGCAGACTCAAATGTAAAGCTCAGCTACATTGCAGCTCAGTTTAAGATCCGTGTCAGTGGCCCTGTTGCTGCTTTCCAACAAGAGCCCTACGATAGCACCGTAGCTCAACGCGCGCGACGCAAACTAGATTCGGTGAAAGTGGCTGGAGAAATTGCTTCATATAAAATATACAATTCCGAATTTGAAGCCCTCTGGCAAAGCGTACGCAGTGCAACTCACTTACAGCCCACTCACGAGATACGCTTCACTTTAGGGCAGGGCTGCCCCGATCTCTCCGAACACATCCAAGTCACAAAGTCTGACAGCGACAAGGCAATTGCCAAAATATCCATCCAAGCGGACTCAACGGTGGTACGCAAGTGGCGCATGGATTGGTTTCAATTTTTTATTGAAGAAAAGGTGCAAGCACTGCTGCCACAGGCTCACATACACTCAGCACAACTCAACAATGCATTTATCCGTGCAGCAAATGGCATCAGTATCAAAAAATATCCTCTTGCCGCCCACCCGAAGCAACCCAGCGCAGACGAGTGTGAGAACACTCCATATGTACTCAGTGCCAACAAAAACAGATCCGAAATGATTCTGAGTATTTTTAATCCCGTCAAAGTGATCAACACCCTCAGCATCCCCAAGCTTACCCAAATCATAAGCGATGGATGCCAAAAACTCAGCGTGTCCGCAGGCGCTCCATATACCGTACGCAAAAAAGAGATCGAACAGGCTTTCGAATGCATGCAGCACGGACCCGAGCAATTTGGCATTGGACTTCCCATGTGCCTTCTTGTCGGCACCTCCATACCTAAATCCACCGGAACAGGACCCGCTGCCAACTACCCTGGGGCTGGACTGCTCAACTTCCAAGTGGATGACGACAAGATGGCGGCAGTCATTGTCAACTTTGATATGACCTCATACCACCAAGCAGACTACAAAATAGACAACGAATTCATCCTCCGCGAATGTGACCGGGCGCAGCTTCATCGTGAGCTCGTCAAACCTCATCTACGGAAAATTCTCAACTCCGTCTCCACCGCACATGACCTTTCAGGACTGACGATCGCTCTCGGCGACCCCAGCCGTCCAGGGTCCCGACCTTATATCCACCCTATCTACAAAGAATTGCAAAAGCAGCAAAAAGCAAAGCTCATCGAAGAGAATCCTGATGCTAAAGTTGACTTACGCGAATCTACTACTCATCAGCAGGTCAAACCCGGAGAATTGGTCGCTGAAGTACGTTATAAAACTTCACCACACCTTGGTAAAAATGTATTCGGCCAAAAGCTGCCTCCCGCTCCCAACCCTCCTGGCAAATATAAGATTGGCGAAGGCATCGAGGAACGTGAAGAAGGAAAATTTTACGCCACCCTCGAAGGGGTACCTTTTATCGAACGCGACCACATCACCATCCGTCGCACTATGAAGCATGCAGGAGACGTCAACTTAAAGTCCGGCAACATCGATTTTGAAGGCCCTGTAGAAATCAATGGCTCCATCGATAGCGGGGCTACAGTCCGGGTAGGCGGCAGCCTAATCGTCAAGGGGTCCATCCGTGGAGGGACCGTCATCGTAGGTGGCGATCTCAAGGTACGTAATGGCATCGTGACTGGAGAGAAAGGGTTTGTCAATGTCGGGGGAGAGCTTTATGCACAGTTTATCGAAAATTCCAATGTGATCTGTGCTGGAAACTTCACCGTACATAAAGCAGTGCTCAACTCTACCCTTATTTGCGGGGGCAACGTCCGTGTCGAAGATAAAAAAGAAGGGGTGGTGGCGGGGGGTACGATCAGTGCACGCTACAACCTGGTGACCGCCCAACTAGGGTTTCACCGTGGTAATCCCACACATATCAATCTAGGAGTGGATTGGAAAATCGAAAAAGCAGTCATGACCCGGCAAAACCGTATCCAAGCACTCAGTGAGCAACAAGCGAAGGACCGCAGTGAATTACGCGACGTCATGGCACGTAAAAAGCAAGCTATGACGGCTAAATTTGAAGAAAAAAAAGTTTACTACCAAGAAAAACTTGTCCGCATTCGTGCCGTCATTGACAAAATGAAGATTCATCTCGAGAATGCCAAAGCACAGATGGTTTTCGACGCTTCGGTCCGTGCTTTTGTGAACGAAACCTGCTTCAGCAGCGTGGTTGCCTTTATTGGCGGACACGAGGTTATCATTACCCAAAACGTCGCCGGAGTCGCGCTCTTAGGTAAAAAAGTGCGCGGCTCCACAATTATTCCTATTGAAGACGCAATTAAAGCTAAGAAAGAAGAAGATGAGGAAGCCCTCGCACAACAAGAAGAAGATGAGGAAGAGGAGGAAGACAATCATGACGTGGACGATGACGACACATAGATCCACAGACACACGGGCAACATGGACGCCATTTCCGAGCACCCCCACACACCTTCTATTCTAAAATTGCTATATTAAATAACCGAAGATGCATTTGATCCCAATTCTTCTCCGTCGCCACGAGGTGGATATTGACCGACCCGAATACCAAGGCTGAAATCACCCCCTTTATCCCTACATGGTGGGGGCGCTCCGGTACCTTACAAACCATCCTAAGCAGTATTTGGCCACAGCCAAATACTGCCTTACCTGGAAGTCACATGGAGATCCCTCTCACAGACGGCGACCGTATCCTCTGTAAGGTTGATCGCCCCCACAGCTGGAAAAGCGGAGACCCATTCTACCTGATCGTCCATGGACTCACGGGCAGCTCGGAATCCCTCTGTGTAAGCCGACTCACGGAAGCACTTTTTTTAGCTGGAAAGATGTGCATTCGTATGAACTTACGCGGCTGCGGAGATGGGGAAGGACTGGCACATCAAGTTTCCCACTGCGGCCGCAGCGCGGACGTACATGAGGTCTGCACTCAGCTACACAAAACTTTTCCAGGCTCTCCTCTCCATCTTGTCGGTTTTTCCAAAGGAGGAAACATCGCACTCAAGGCCGGCGCAGAAATCAGCGACAAGCCAGACTTCCCTATCACGACCTGCATCGCCATTTGCCCACCGATTGACCTAGAGGCATGTGTACGCTACCTAGGCGAGCCACAACGGTGTTGGATTGACCAATACTTTGTCACCAAGCTCAAGCGCAGTACCCAGCGCCACCACCACCGTTTTCCTGAGCTAGGTACTGTGCATTTTGCCCGTAAAATGTCATTATACGATTTCGACGACTGTTATACCGCACCTCAATGTGGATTTGACAACGCACATGACTATTATCAACAAAGCAGTGCAAAAAAAGTCCTGCACAACTGTGCACGGCCAACCCTGATTGTGGCTGCCAAAGATGATCCATGCATTCCGCTTAAAATCTTTGATGAAATCCCTTATCATCCTCTGCTACGTTTGACCCTCAGCGAGTACGGGGGTCACATCGCATTTGTCGGTCAAAATAAAGGCCAAAATTGGCTGGCAAATCTCGTCTTACAGTGGAGCGCCTCTTAGAAGTGCAGTGCTACAGAGGACACTCCAAATACCTTTTTAATTGTAATTTTTCCAAAATAAGTTAGAATCCGGCTTGTTAATTTCAAACAAACTGAGGACAATATGGAACAGGTGCTGCTAAGTAAAAGCCCAGACGCATGGGCAAAACACATTCTAGATCATTTCGACGACTTTTTGCGCGATCACGCTTCCTGCGAACGTAAAGCCGCAGCTCTGGCCATGTCCTTTGTCACCAAATACCCCGATCGTGATGCCATCATCGAACCCATGGTATCCCTGGCTCGCGAAGAACTTGAGCATTTTCATCAAGTCTTTCATATTCTGCGCAAAAGAGGGCAACAACTTGGCCGTGCCGACCATAAAGACTTCTATATCAATGAAATCTTAAGCCATTTAAGACACGGACGTGACGAACGCTTTTTAGACCGCCTAATCATGTCTGGTTTGGTCGAAGCGCGCGGCCATGAACGCTTTTCTCTCCTCGCTCAACACATGGAAGCAGGTAAAATGAGAGACTTTTACACTCAGCTCGCCGAACGCGAGGCGGGACATTACAAGATCTTCATTCGCCTTGCAAGATTATACTTCGATGCCGATACTGTAAAAGAGGCAGTCGCACGCATCCAGAAGGTCGAGTCTGAAGCTATGCTAAAGGCACCTCTGAATGCGACATTGCACTAAACAGGACGATATTGCGCATATATTCAACAATTTATGAAAGGAAAATCATTTGATTGAGCAAGCTTCCTTGATCCCCCCCCAGGCCTTCGGCTTTCCAGCCATCATCGTGGGGGTAACTCACCCAGGTAAAAAAACAGAAGGTCAAACTTCTATGGAGGAACTTGCAGCACTGCTCAAGACCCTCAAGCTGACCGTAGGCGGCCGAGTTATCTTGCATACCTCCCGGGTAAGCAGCAGCCACTTTCTCGGAGTCGGCAAGGTGGAGGAAGTTCGCGAAACCATTCAGAGAACGGGTGCAAAACTCGTCGTCGTTGATCACACACTATCAGGCCCTCAGGTACGCAATCTAGAAAAAGATCTGTGTGTCTCTATCATCGATCGCCCAGGAGTGATTCTAGAGATCTTTGCGCTCCACGCCAAAAGCAAGCAAGCCAAAACCCAGGTTGGGATTGCCCAGCTGGAATACCTGCTGCCACGACTCTCCGGGGCTTGGACCCACTTTCAACGGCAGACAGGAGGGGGGGTCGCTTCTCGAGGTATGGGAGAAAAACAAATCGAAATCGACCGCCGTCGTGTACGCGAACGCATTGCCCGACTCTCAAAACGTCTGGAAACCATTTCCAAAGAGCGGATGACCCAACGCAAGAAAAGGCAGGCACAGCTTAAAGTGGCGATTGTGGGCTATACGAACAGCGGAAAAACCACACTGATGAAGGGGCTCACCAAGTCCCTCGAACAAGGAGAAGACGCACTCTTCGCCACCCTAGATGCCCAGACGCGCACTCTCGACCCTAACGCACGTCCCAAGGTACTGATGAGCGACACGGTAGGGTTCATCCACAACCTCCCCCACGGCCTGATTGAATCCTTCAAGTCGACTCTCGACGAAGTGTGCTGTGCCGACCTCGTACTCCATGTGGTGGACATTTCGTCTCCAGACTATTTACGTCAGATCGAAACCACCGAAAGTGTCTTAGCCGAGCTTGGAGCAGACCATATTCCCAAATTTGTCTTCTTGAACAAGACTGACCAATTAGATGAAGCCTTCTTGCCAAATATTGTGCGCCGCCGCTTTCCTGATGTCACCGAAGGCTCTGCACTCAACCCCAAAGACGTGAGCAAACTGCGCTCCAAGGTACTTGAGTTCTTTGCCGCCCGGTTTCCCTCCGCTGAGCTTTCGATTCCCGTTGAAGATCAGGGCGCCCAGTCTTTGGTTCACAGCATGTGCATCGTCGATGAAGTTGACTTTCAGGACTCTCAAGACGGCTATGCCCAGTACAAGGTCCGTGGACAACCTGAAATCATCGCCCAACTCTCACGCTACAAAAAAAAGCGCCCACGCATGGTCCCCATCTAATGCTCGGGGGCGTGCAAACTAAGGCGCATCCGCACTTGCACCACGGCCGAGTAGGCGGTCGCCACGATCTTTAAGGTTGCGACTCGCCATAAAGAGACGTGCGACTTCTTCCACGACCTTCTCCAACGCAATATCATCAAAGAAAAGCCCATATTTCGAAGCACGGCCATGTTCACGCATGAGTTCTTCAATCGCCACCCGTGTCACCGTATCAAACTTAGACTGATGTGTTGTTTTTTTTCCAAATAGTTTTGGCAAGCTACCCTCCTTACGAACAGACGTAAAGTCCATGACAAATTACCCTATTTAAAATTTACTTGGTTTTCCGAAAGGAGCCTCAGAAGATATTTCACGGGAGGTAGAATTGGCACGGCTGTTGACCACATTTCTATATGCTTTCTGGCTTTTTTTCTATGTACACGGACCCTTTATTGGCTAGACTCTTCGCGCTTTACCCTGTTCTCCTGAATTTTTCTAAAATAATCACCGGTAGAAAAAGCACGGTAAGCCTATGCATAGTGTAAGCTTGCCGACTGAAATATCCCAAATCCCATGCTACAAAAAGGGAGTACCGATCAAAACTCACATACGGGAGTGTCCTTATCGTGCACAACCCAAATCCAAAAAATGTCTTTTTTTTACACGGAAATGCGCTGATCTGCGTGAAAGGTATCGGCCATGGCTACGTTGCCGCGCAAAGAAATATCTTCCACTGTAAAGACTTGCCCGATTGCTACCTGGGTTTCATCCAGCATCTGGACAAACACATCCCCGTGGTCGATACGGCCAGATTATTTGGGCTTCCCCAACTCGAACAATACTTTCTACACGTTGTTGTCACCGAAAATACCGACAAGCGCGAACGCCCATTTGCACTCGCAGCCAGTGACTACCTTGGCGTCAGTAAAAACACGACCACACATGACCTCACAGAGAACATCTCTGAAATTACAATAAATCAAGTGTTTGAACTTTCCATTGAGCATCTCAAGTATCGGATTGAAGAAGAAACACTGATTGCATTTGGTGCTCCAGGGATATGACTGCATGCAAACATGCACCAGCCCACAAACGACAGCAAAATATCCACACTAAATGCCATCACTTGTCTCATGTGCTTAAATTGCAACGAACGACAAACAGGTAAAAAAGCCTAAAAACACTCACGATTTTGACATGATAACTGCCTTGAATGTATGCCGATTAAAAATCTTTCCTAAACAGGCTTTCCATTTGAATCGATACTTACCCGAGGTACGCCACGGATCATCATAAGGTAAGCACTCCAAATGAACTATTTGGATAAAAAAACCCTCCACATTCTTCTGCTCGAAGACGACATCGAGGATGCAAAGCTTATTGAAAGAAATTTGACCCACGAGATGATGCACGTGATCCGATGCGAGACGGTTAAAAAAGCCCGGCAGCTTGCCCATACACATCATTTTGACATTATTCTCACCGATCTACATGTCAGTGACAGCAATGGATTGGCCACCTTGCACAAGCTGCTGAAACACACCAAAGATATCCCCATTATGGTTCTCAGTGGTATGGCCAAAGATGACCTCGCCATTCAGGCCGTGCGAGAGGGAGCCCAGGATTTTATCCGCAAGGATAACATCTCACGCGGCAACTTAGCACTCAAGATCAACTTTGCTATCGAGCGCAATTGCCTCCTCACCGAACTCCGCGCCGCTAAAGAAGAAGCAAAGCGCCAATCCCAATTTAAATCAGACTTTCTCGCCCACTTTAGCCACGAAATCCGCACCCCTCTCAACGCCGTCATCGGGATGTCTAGCCTACTCGAACGGACGAAGCTCAATGAAGATCAACAAGACCTCCTCTCAAACCTCAAAAAAGGAGGCGACAGGCTACTCTCTATTATCA
>JAPPOJ010000191.1 GCA_028817975.1 Zetaproteobacteria bacterium
GTGGATTTCTAGGTCAATATTTTCAAATGGTAGTGGTCCTGATTTGTCATGATGTGAAAGAGTCTCAGGGATGATCTGCTCCTGCGTAGAAGAGCCGATCGGGTTCTCGTGAGATGCGACCGGCAGCCATGTATTTTCTGTATACTCTTGACGCATTGCCCATGCGTGTGTGCCCTCTTGGGAGGGCTTGTGTGGTACGCGCCGATTGTTGAGCTCCCAGCCCTCTTGGCTTGCCTCATGGTCTTTGTGGGAAGTGAGGTCCAGAGGGTTGATCAGCTCCCCTTCAGAGATTTCCGCTTCTTGTCGAAGAAATTGTTGCATGGCTGTTTCAAGCGAAAGGGTTTCGACTACTTCCTCGGGGCTTTTGCTTCTGAGATCTAAACTTGCACTGTTCTCGGATACGTCTACTCGCCAATTTACAACTGAACTTGTTGGGATGGTTACAGCTTGGGGGGGGGTGCTTGTGCAGTGTGTAATCGTAAGAATGAAAGGGAGAAAAGAATATTTCACGATAAATTTCTCCTACTTGGTTCTGTGCCCTTTTCGGTATTTGAATGCGTAAGTTGAGTGGCGGTTATTTTTACTCTTTGATTTAAAGATGTTGTGTTGCACCTTTCGTTTGTCGGGAGACTGGAGGGAGAAAAAGCCGCAAGAGTTAGCCATATAAAAAACTCTTGACCAGTTGACCTTAAGCTGGTATAACAGAGCGTCCTCAGGTGGGTATGCCTGCGTTTGCAAGCCAATGCCAAATCATTTCTAATGCAAAATCATTGCAGCACTCCCTCCCTGACTGTATCTGTGAACTCCAACTAAGGTTCGTAAAGATGGAAAGCGAAAAAATCCGTATTAGACTGCGTGGTTATGATCACCGTTTGATCGACCAGTCTGCAAAAGAAATCATTGACCGTGCAAAGCACACAGGCGCTCGTATTGCAGGGCCAATCCCTCTTCCTACAGCAATTAATCGGTACACCGTTCTTCGGAGCCCTCACGTCAACAAAAAGTCACGTGAGCAGTTTGAGATGAGAACGCACAAGCGCATGCTCGATATTTTAGAGCCAAAGCAGCAAACAATTGATGCTTTGATGAAGCTGGACCTAGCTTCAGGTGTGGATGTAGATATTAAACTTTATTAAACAACATTTTATTTGTTGAAGAATTCATAACATAGATATGGGTTGCACAATGCCAAATCGCAGTGATAAGGGACTTATCGTAAAAAAGATTGGGATGACACGTGTCGTAGATGATTCAGGGAAAATGGTTCCTGTAACTTTGCTTCAGGTGACTGACCAAAAGGTAACCAAAATTCTTTCTGAAGAACGCGATGGTTATCATGGGTACCAAGTAGGATATTTCCCAAAGTCCACAAAAAATCTTACAAAAGCAGATGTGAGTCGTTTGCGTAAAGTCGGAGTTGAAGATAATTACGCACGGTTTAAAGAATTTAGAACAGATACCTCGATTGAGGGCCTAGAAATCGGTGGCTTGATGACAGCGGAAATGTTCAAGGATGTTGCAAGCATCGACGTTACGGGTGTCACTAAGGGGCGTGGTTTCCAAGGCGCTGTGAAGCGGTGGGGCGCGAGTATTGGGCGCATGACCCATGGGTCTAGATTTCACCGTCGCCCGGGCTCCTTAGGTCAATGCACCACTCCTGGTCGCGTATTTAAAAATAAGCATCAGCCAGGGCATATGGGCGTGTCTAACGTCACTATTAAGAATATTCAAGTGTTGGATATCAACACAGAGGCGAACACCATCGCTATCAAAGGCTCCGTGCCTGGCCATCGTGACGGCTTTTTAACAATTCGTCCGACTAACAAGAAATAGCAATCAGTGTGTATAGAGGTAGATCAGAATGAAAATCGAAGTAATGAACATTAAGGGCGAGAGTGTCAAGTCAGTAGACTTGCCAGGATCTCTGTTCGGCGTCGAGATGAACGAGCCATTGCTGCACGCTGTATGTAAAGCTTATCGTGCGAATCGCCGTCAGGGGACGCATGCGACCAAGACCCGTAGTACGGTTTCAGGTTCCGGCAAAAAGCCATTCCGGCAAAAAGGTACCGGTAATGCTCGTCAAGGTTGTTCCCGCTCTCCTTTGATGCCTGGAGGGGCTACATCCCATGGGCCGCAGCCTCGCAGCTATCGTCAGGATATGAACAAGAAGCAGCGTCAACTTGCGCTTAAAGTCGCGCTTAGTGAAAAAGTGCGTTATAGCAAGCTTGTTTTAGTCGATGATTTTGCTGTCTCGGGCTTTTCCACGAAGCATATTGTTGCGGCTTTAGGAGCGTTAAAAATCGAAGGCGGCGCATTGTTGACAGATGAGCGCAAAGATAATTTTTTATACGCCTCAGCGCGTAATATCCATAAAGTAGGTATTGGCCACGCGAGTGAAATTAATGCAGAAGATGTTTTGCGTTATGAAACGCTTGTGCTTTCCGAGTCGGCGTTAGAGAGTCTGTGCAAGCGCCTTGGGGGTAAGGAATAATCATGAATCCATATAGCGTATTACAACGACCTGTGCTGTCTGAGAAGGCGGACAGAATCCGTGAAGAAGAGGGTAAGTATACATTTGTTATTCACCCAAAGGCAACCAAGCTAGATGTTAAAGCAGCTGTTGAAACGCTTTTCAAAGTGAACGTTGTGCGAGTGAATACGAATGTTACCCGTGGTAAGCAAAAGCGGCGTGGTGCGAAGGTATATCGTACTTCGAATAAGAAGAAAGCGATTGTGACTTTAACTTCCGGCCAAAAGCTAGAAATTTTTGAAAACTAATTGCGTGATATAGCGTTATAGAGAGTTAAATATTATGGGAATAAAAGCCTACAAAGGAATGACGCCTGGGCAAAGAGGAAAGGCCGTTGTCGACTTTTCGGACTTAGACAAAGTAGCCCCTTATAAGCCCCTTTTGGAGCGGCGGAAAAATTTTGGTGGCCGCAACAACACAGGCCGTATTACGGTGCGGCACCGTGGTGGCTGTGTAAAGCGTCATTATCGAATTATTGATTTTAAACGTAACAAAATGGATATCCCAGGGACAGTAGAGTACCTCGAGTATGATCCGAACCGTTCCGCATTCATTGCTAGAATTGTTTACCGTGATGGGGAACGTCGTTATATTCTTATGCCGGAAGGTTTGAAGAAAGGCGATCAGGTCATTGCTTCTGCAGAAGCAGATATTAAACCTGGAAATGCCATGCCTTTGAATAAAATCCCTCTGGGTACGATTGTTCATAACGTTGAAATGCGTCCGGGCAAAGGCGGTCAGCTTGCGAGATCAGCAGGTGGATCATGTCAGTTGGCAGGACGTACAGGTGGGTATGCCCAAATCAAGTTGCCTTCTGGTGAACTACGTAAGATTCCAGAAGTATGTATGGCAACAATTGGTAGTGTTGGCAACTCGGATCACGCCAACCGTAACCTGGGTAAAGCAGGTACAAAGAGGCACCTTGGTTTTAGACCTACTGTGCGCGGTGTTGCTATGAACCCAGTAGACCATCCTCATGGTGGTGGTGAAGGCCGTACATCCGGTGGGCGTCACCCTGTAACGCCTTGGGCTGTTCCCACTAAAGGCCATAAAACAAGAAACAACAAGCGTACTGATAAGTTCATTATCAGAAGACGTAAGAAGAAATAAGTTAGGAGGTTAGTGTGGCCCGGTCCATTAAAAAAGGTGCATTTGTAGATGACTACCTTTACAAAAAAGTAGAAACAGCCAAGTCGGATAAAAAACCAGTCAAAACATGGAGCCGCCGCTCCACGATTTTGCCAGATTTTGTTGGTGTGACTTTTGCGGTACACAACGGAAAAAAATTTGTTCCTGTGTTTGTAACTGAGAACATGGTCGGACATAAGCTGGGCGAGTTTTCTCCAACACGTAATTTTAAAAGCCACGTAAAAACTGGTAAGAAATAGAATCTAAGGAACGAGAGATATGCAATATACATCATACTTGCGTCAAACCCGTATCGCACCGCGGAAAGCCCGTCTGGTTGTCGATTTGGTTCGTGGGCGCCACGTACAGGATGCTCTTGATGCATTGAAAGTGACCAACAAAAAGGCTGCCCCTATTGTGGCCAAGATGATTCGTTCAGCGATGGCAAGTGCGGCTGATGCTGCGATCGTTGATGTGGATAGATTGGTAATTTCAGAAGTGTTTGTCGACGAGGGTCCAACCATGAAGCGGTTTTTGCCCCGAGCGCAAGGTCGCGCAACCCCAATTCGTAAGCGCACCTCTCATATCACTGTGCGACTCAAAGAGCTGTAAGGAAGGAATATAGCGTGGGACAAAAAGTACATCCAACTGGTTTTAGGTTAGGCGTTATCAAATCTTGGTCGTCTAACTGGTTTGCCGATCGTAATTATGCCGCGTATGTGCAAGAAGATATTGCGATTCGTGAATATATCGAGAAAAAATTTGCAGCTTCAGGTATATCTCGTATAGAGATTGAAAGAGCTGCTAAAAACATTAAGATCAACATCTACTCTAGCCGCCCCGGTATTATTATTGGAAAAAAAGGTGCTGGTGCTGATGCTTTGAAAGTAGAATTGACGAAGCTTGCCAAAAGCTCTGATGCCGAGCCTGCTTTGAACGTATTTGAGGTGAAGCGCCCAGACTTGGATGCTCAAATTGTTGCTGACAGTATTCGCCAGCAGCTTGAGCGTCGTGTTTCCTTCCGTCGTGCAATGAAAAAAGCGATTGCTGCTGCTGTAAAAGCTGGGGCGAAGGGAATTAAAGTTCAGTGCTCAGGGCGTTTGGGCGGGGCAGATATGTCGCGTGTGGAGCGTTATCGCGAACTGAGAGTTCCTCTTCATACTTTGCGTGCAGATATTGATTATGGAACAGCAGAAGCTTTGACTACGTACGGAATTACGGGTGTTAAGGTCTGGATTTTCAAGGGTGAAGTGCTAGGGCGCGCGTAAGCGTTGAAGGAGATTGAGATATGTTGTCCCCAAAGAAGTTTAAATTCCGCAAGCAGCAAAAAGGCAGGATTCGTGGTCAAGCTACTTCCGGTGACTTTCTTGCTTTTGGCGAGTATGCGATTATGGCTACCGAAAAAGGTTTCATAACTGCAAGGCAAATTGAGTCTGCGCGTATTGCGATGACACGTAAAACTAAGCGTGGTGGTCAAGTGTGGATCAAAATTTTCCCAGATACTCCCATCAGTAAAAAGCCCGCGGAAGTTCGCATGGGTAAAGGTAAAGGGTCTGTAGACCACTACAGTGCTAAGGTGAAAGCGGGTCGTGTTCTTTATGAGATCGCTGGGATTGATCGTGACCTCGCTGTAGAAGCTTTGCGCTTAGCTGCGGCTAAGTTGCCTGTGAAGACTAGACTTATCGTTAAGGGCGAAGACCCCTGGGCATAAGAAGGAAAATACAAATGGACTTAATGCAAATTAAAAAAGACGAACTAAAGACATTCTCTTTGGAAAAGCTCCGTGAGCTAGAAGTTAGTGTGCGTGAAGAGATGGCCATGTCACGCATGTCTATTTTTGCGGACCAGAAAGAAAAGCTTAAAAAGAAAAGAGCTTTGAGAAAAACTTTAGCTCAAGTTTTAACTTTCTCCGGCGACGCTCGTCGTAGAAGTAAATAATTAGGGTAGATGGATATGAGTAAAGTTACCGAAAAAAAAGAAAGAGCAATACGCGGTTTTGTAGTAAGTGACAAGATGGATAAAACACGTGTTGCAAAGATTGAACGTATGGTAAAGCACCCCGTTGTAGGGAAGTACGTTCGCCGCTCTACGAAGTTCATGTTTCATGACGAGAAAAATGAAACCCGTATTGGAGATGAGGTTACGATTACTCCAGTACGTCCAATGAGTGCTCACAAAAGCTACAAGTTGGTTGAAATTCTGAGAAAAGCAATAGATTAATACATATTTGATGGGATTTGGGTTTCAGTCATGATTCAAATGGAAACAGTCTTAAAATCCGGTGATAACTCGGGTGCAAAGAGAGTAAAGTGCATCAAGGTTTTGGGTGGCAGCAACCGGATGTCGGCAAAGGTCGGCGACATAATTAAAGTGTCTGTCAAAGAAGCGGCTCCAAATAGCCGTGTTAAAAAAGGCTCTGTGCATAGTGCTGTGATTGTCCGTACGGCTTCTCCAGTGATTAGAGAAGATGGATCTACCATTCGGTTTGATGAAAACGCGTGTGTGTTGATCAAAGGTAAAGATAATGAGCCGGTAGGAACAAGGATTTTTGGCCCTGTTTCTCGGGAAGTACGTCAAAAAGGCTTTAACCGTATTGCTTCTTTGGCACCCGAAGTTGTATAATACCCAAAATTTATGAATATAGTGGAGAATTAGACGTGGCTACTTATGTGCCAAGATTACAAAAGCGCTATCAAGAGGCTTTAGGCTCTTTACAGAAAGAGCTTAACCTCAAAAATGTTATGAAAGTGCCTAAAATAGAGAAAATAGTCGTCAATTGTGGCCAAGGAGATGCTGTCCAAAACATCAAGTTTTTGGAAGGCGCTGTGCGTGACTTGGAAACTATCACAGGTCAAAAAGCTCAGATGACTAAAGCAAAAAATAGTATTGCCGGCTTTAAGCTTCGTGAAGGGATGCCAATTGGTGCCAGTGTCACACTTCGTGGTGCACGTATGTATGAGTTTCTCGATCGTATGGTGAACGTGGCCTGTCCTCGTATTCGGGACTTTAGAGGCTTTTCTCCAAAGGCGTTTGATGGCAATGGCAATTACTCTCTTGGCTTCAAGGAACAGATTGTGTTCCCAGAGATTGATTACGATAAAGTTGACCGGATTCGTGGGTTGGGCGTAACTATTGTGACGACTGCAGAGAACGATGTTCAGGGCAGAACTCTCATGAACTTATTCAACTTTCCGTTTCGTAAATAGGGAGAATAAAATTGGCTAAGAAGTCTCTAATTGCAAAAAGCCAGCGGGCGCCAAAATTTTCTACAAGAGCGTATACTCGTTGTAATAAATGTGGCCGTCCAAAAGCAGTTTATAGAAAATTTGGTTTGTGCCGGATATGTTTCCGCACAATGGCGCTCAAAGGCCTACTTCCTGGAATTTTAAAAGCTTCTTGGTAAGTGGACGTAGAGTAAAGTAATACTGGAGTTTAAAGAAATGAATATTACAGATCCTATCGCTGATTTGTTGACTCGAATTAGAAATGGGCAAAGTGCGGGAAAGGATGTTATTGTTGTTCCTGCTTCTAAAATGAAAATCGCGATTACTCATCTGCTCAAAGATGAGGGTTTTGTCCGTGCGTACAAGTGTATTCGTGATGGCCGCCAAGGGCTTATTAAGATCGCATTGAAGTATAGTGATGAGATCGGGGGCAAAGGCGTGATTAGCTCTATCAAGCGTTCGAGTTCTCCTTCCCGTCGTTACTACGTAGGTGCCGAAGAGATTCCTTTTGTAAAGAATGGTTTTGGTATTGGTATTTTGTCTACTTCTCAGGGCGTTATGACCTGCCGTGAAGCGCGCAAGCGTAAAATCGGCGGCGAGTACTTGCTTTCTGTATACTAAGTTTGAAGGTGTATAAATGTCACGGATAGGAAAAAAATTAATCGCAGTGCCATCTTCGGTGAAGGTACAGATCACAGGGCAGACGGTTAAAGTAGAAGGCCCGAAGGGAAAACTAGAGCGTTCTATACATTCAAGTATGTCTCTTGTGATGGAAGAGAATAACCTTCGTGTTGTTCCTAAGAATGGCCCGGATAAAGACAAAAACTTCTTTGGTCTGACGCGTTCTTTGGTTGCCAATATGGTCCAAGGTTGCTCTGAAGGTTACAGTAAGAAATTGCTTCTGCGTGGTGTCGGTTATCGTGGTACTGTAAAGGGCAACCAGCTCAACCTTGTTTTGGGCTATAGTCACCCGGTTATCTATGATCTTCCTGCGGGAATTGAAGCTAAAGTTGAGAAAAGCGGTAAAGACCCTATGGTGGTTATTTCCGGTTTTGATAAAGAATTAGTTGGTCAGGTTGCGGCGAATGTGCGTGGCTTTAGACCACCAGAGCCTTATCACGGAAAAGGTGTGCGTTACTTTGATGAAGTAATTATCACTAAAGTTGGTAAATCTGCGGGTAAGAAATAGTAATTAGGAAATAAGTGCAATGGATAAGAAAATAAAAAAGCTAAATGCGTTGAGACAGCGTCGTAAGCAGCGTGTCCGCTCCAGGATTTCAGGAACGGAAGAGCGCCCTCGTTTGTCTGTTTTTAGGTCTTCCAAGCATATCTTCGCCCAGGTTATTGACGACAAGGCAGGAAAAACACTTGTAAGTGCAAGTACTTTTGAAAAGGGTTCTCGCCTAAGTGCTAATATTCCTGGTTGTGAAGCGATTGGGAAAGTGATTGCTGAGCGTTGCCAAGCGAAGAACATCACAACAATCGTATTCGATAAGAATGCGAGCTTGTATCACGGGAGAGTGAAGGCTCTTGCGGATAGTGCACGTGCAAACGGACTGAAATTTTAAAGACGCGCGATAAGGCGCATGAATTGGAGCAAAAAATTGGCAAATACAGCAGCAAAAGAAGCCGCAAGTGATGGACTGCAGGACCGTGTAGTCTCCATTAGCCGCGTAGCAAAAGTTGTAAAAGGGGGGCGTAGGTTCAGCTTTTCAGCCTTGGTTGTGGTTGGAGATGGCAAGTCCAAAGTAGGTTTTGGTGTCGGCAAGGCAGGTGAAGTTCCAGACGCCATCAAAAAGGCATCTGAGCAAGCGAAAAAGTCTATGATTTCCGTTCCTCAGGTAAAAGGGACCCTTCCATACGAAGTAGATGGCCGTTTTGGCGCTTCTCAAGTGCGTATGTACCCTGCAAAAGCAGGTAAGGGTGTTATCGCTGGTGGTGCTGTGCGGATGATTGTAGAGCTTGCAGGCCTTCATGATATCGTGTGTAAGGTTCACGGTTCTAAAAATCATCATAATGTGGTTCGTGCCACTGTAGATGGTTTGAAGCAGCTTAGAACAGCGGCTCAGATTGCGAAGATCCGTGATATGGACGTATCTAATATTCAGCAGATGCGTCATGAATCGAGTCAAACGGAAACAAAATAGTTTGGCGTTTAGATAGGAATAAATAAATTGAGTCAGATTAAGGTAACAAAAGTCAAAAGTACAATTGGCCAAGCGGCTAAGGTTCGTAATGTACTTGATAGTATGGGGTTACGTAAAATTGGTAGCACACGTATCTATCAAGATAACAACTGTATTCGTGGCATGATAAACAAAGTAGCTCATCTTGTGACCTATGAATTGATCCAGAAGTAAGGTGGTGGGTAGTATGAAAAATTTAGGTAACTTATCCCCAGCCCCTGGGTCAAATAAGAGTCGTAAGCGTATTGGTCGAGGACCTGGCTCTGGTAATGGTAAGACGTCCGGCAAAGGTCATAAAGGGCAGAAAGCGCGTAAGGGTAGCTCTATTGTTGTAGGCCGCAAAGGTATGCAGCGTGCGATGTACAAAAGCCTTCCCAAATACGGTTTTACTAACGCAAGAACAATGAAAGTTTATCATGAGATTAATCTTGATCAGCTGAATGTGCTTGCAGAAGGTACTGTTGTAAGCAAGGAAACTTTGGTTGAGTCTGGTATCTTACGTAAGGTCAAGCATCCTATCAAGATCCTTGGTCGTGGTGAACTATCCAAGAAACTTATCCTCAAAGTCGAGAAGTGCACAAAGAGTGTACGCGCTCAAATTGAAAGACTAGGTGGATCTATCGAGGAGATTTAAACGTGGCAGCTCCGATCCAGCGCCTTCCAGAAGGAACGCTAAACCATCTTCAGAAGAAAATTTTGTTTACTTTGTTTTTCTTGGCGCTATATCGAATTGGGGTTCATATACCTATTCCGGGTGTAGACACCTTCCGGCTCGGTGAGTATTTCAGATCCCAGGGAGCAAACATGTTTGGTATGTTGAACATGTTTTCTGGTGGTGGAATGGAGCGCTTCAGTTTATTTGCCCTAGGGGTGATGCCGTATATCACCTCTTCTATCTGCCTTCAGCTTTTGACAGTGGCGGTCCCCTATTTGGAAGCCCTTTCGAAAGAAGGAGATGCTGGGCGTCGTAAGATAACCCAGTATACGCGTTATTCTACGGTAGTGTTTGCCTTGATCCAGGGTTGGGTCATGGTCGGTCACATTGAGACAGCTCAGTTTGCGGGTGGTATGTTGGTCCTCGAAGGGGGACTCAGCTGGCGCCTGTTGTCTGTGCTTTCTCTGACCGCTGGCACCGCTTTTGTGATGTGGCTCGGTGAGCAAATCACAGATAAGGGAGTTGGTAATGGTATTTCACTGGTTATCTTTGCGAGTATTGTGGCAAGTTTGCCAAGTGTGGTGACCAATACCTATACGCAGTTTAATAGTCAGCAGATAGACTTGTTCCGTGTATTGTTGTTGATCGCAATCTGTATTGCGGTTGTTCTTGGAGTTGTTTTTGTCGAGCAGGGAGCGCGCCAGATTCCTGTTCAGTATGCAAAGCGTCAGGTTGGCAAAAAGATTTTTGGTGGGCAGACAAGTCACCTTCCTATTAAGGTGAATACAGCAAGTGTTATGCCACCGATTTTTGCGAACTCTGTATTGCAGATTCCGTTAACAATTGCAGCTGTTCGTGCGAATAGTTCATTCGGAGAAGTGTTTGCTCGTCTGTTTGTGCCAGGTGGATGGCTTTATAATGTCGTCTATGTTGTGATGATTGTGTTCTTTGCTTTTTTCTATACTTCGATGACTTTCAAAGCAGATGACATTGCGGAGAATTTAAAAAAGCATGGTGGTTTTGTGCCTGGGATTCGTCCTGGAGCACGGACAGCCGAATATTTGAATAAAGTTTTACAACGGTTGACACTTGTAGGAGCCATTTATCTTTCTGCGATTTGTGTACTGCCATCGATTTTGTCAGCTAGATTCAATGTACCGTTTTACTTTGGTGGTACGAGCTTGTTGATTGTTGTTGGTGTTGCGTTGGAGACATTTCGTCAGATTGAAGCTCATAGGCAGTCATTGAGATATGATGCTTTTCTAAAGCAAAGTGCCGTTAAAGCACGTCGAGGAGTGTGATTTTGATTCATCTGTTGATGGGAGCTCCTGGAGCTGGTAAAGGTACGCAAGGAGATATGTTGGTTGAGCGGTGTGGATTTGTCAAGCTTTCCACAGGGGATATCTTGCGTAAGCACATCGCTGATAAGACTGACATAGGCAAGAAAATAGAGAGCGTGATGGCCTCAGGATCTCTTGTATCAGATGATTTGCTGATCGATATGGTCCGAGCCGAGCTGAGTCGGCTTCATGCCGAGGCTCCTGAGTCTGAGGTTTTGTTAGATGGTTTTCCAAGGACTGTGGAGCAGGCTGTTGCACTAGAGGGTCTTCTTAAGAACTTAGATTGTGGGCTTGGCACGGTTATTTTTCTGGATGTTTCCGATGAAGACGTCATCAAGCGCCTTTGTGGGCGTAGGGTGTGCCGTCAATGCGGTAAAAATTATCATGTAGAATACTTGCCTGCTGCAAAAGATGGGATCTGTGATGACTGCGGGTCTGAGCTTATGCATAGAGATGATGATAAGGAAGCACGCATCAAAAACCGTCTTGGTGTGTTTCGTACTCAGACTTCTCCTGTCTTAGACTTCTATAGAGAAAACGGCCATTACGTTGAAATGCCTGCCTCTGGGAGTAGTGAGGATGTGTTTTCTGGGGTCTTAGATGCATTAGAGCAAAGTAAAAGTCCTTGAATAATAGCCTTATACTGGAAATATATTGCTAAGTTCTTAAAAATAGTGTAAAGTCCGAGCCTCATGGCTTCAGAAAGGAAAAAATGAGCAAAGAAGAGGCAATTGAGTGTGAAGGCACTGTCTTGGAAGCGCTGCCAAACGCAATGTTCAAGGTCAAGCTTGAAAACAATCACGAAGTTTTGGCACATATTAGCGGTAAAATGCGGATGCATTTTATACGTATATTACCCGGGGACAAAGTAAAATTAGAGATTTCTCCGTATGATTTATCTCGGGGAAGGATTACCTTCCGGTCGAAAAAATAGCGGCCCTAGGTATCCGATTTGGTATTTAAAGGAAGAGTTATGAAAGTAAGAGCAAGCGTTAAGCCCATATGCAGTAAATGCAAAGTTATTCGCAGACGTGGTGTAGTTAGAGTAATTTGTGAAACGGCTAAGCATAAGCAAAGACAAGGTTAGAAGCAGAGTTATCTGCGACATAAATAGGAAGAGAAAATGGCACGTATAGCAGGTGTGGACCTTCCAGGTCAAAAAAGAATCGATATCGCACTGACAAGTATTTATGGTGTTGGTCGGAATCGCGCGCGGGAAATTGTTGCGAAGTCAGGCTTAAGAGTAGACATCAAGGTGGCAGATCTTACGGGAGAGCAAGTAAATGTCCTCCGCAAGATCATTGATACAGACTACACTGTGGAAGGTGACTTACGTAGAGAAGTGAGTCTAAACGTGAAGCGCTTGGTGGATCTTGGTAACTATCGTGGTCTTCGTCATCGCCGTGGACTTCCAGTGAGAGGACAGCGTACCAAAACAAATGCGCGCACTAGGAAAGGTCCTAGGAAAACTGTTGCGGGCAAGAAAAAAGCGACTA
>JAPPOJ010000217.1 GCA_028817975.1 Zetaproteobacteria bacterium
TTTCAGCTCAAATATCTTATTGTTTTAAAGTTCTTATGGTCGAGCCCATCAATGTTGAACCTTTCTGTGTCCAAGTTAGCATTGTTCAGCTGTTTGAATGAAAGAATTGTTTCGATATAGCTCTCCCCTCTTTTTTGAAGAGCGCCTACCCCTACCCAAAATTTCACAATCGATGTCTTTGTTGTTCCCACTGAGAGCAACATTCCTGATGGAAGTGGTTGTGTGAACACTAAAATCTTGTCCTTTCGATGATGATATCCGGGCCCTGCTTTAACCCGCATATAAGCTGTATGTAAGTGTGCGCTTTTTCGTTTCCAGTCTGGGTCAACTAACTGTTCTTTTGTCGGTTGGGCATTGAGATCTATCGCTGACTCTTCTGCCTTTTCAAGCTCAACCAACCCACCTTTTTCCTTCGTGAGCTTCTGAACTTCTTTTTCGATAAGACCATCAAAGCTTTCTCTTGATTCAAACTGACTTTTGACGGGTGTTAAGGTCATTCTCAAATTACTAGGTTGAAACTGCTTGATGAAGGTTATGAGTTTATTGAAACCTTCTAGATACAGATCTACATTTTTTTGGTCGATATTGTTTAATTCTGTAACAATCCAGTCATCCATAAAAAAATCAAACCAGACTCCTGGCTTGTAGAGCCCACAAATTGGTTTCACCCAGTTTGTGAAGTAAATAAGAGAGAAGAGCTCAGCCCAGTCAGGATGTGGCGCCTCTTCTAGGCGCCAAAGTTTATAGGCCCCATTCAGAAACGTAAGATTAATGGGCTCTTCTTTCTCCATCGCATCGGTAACTGCGATTTCTATATGCTCCACAAGCTCTGGTTTTGCAGAATATTTTCTGAATTTATGTGAAAGTATGCGCTTTTTGATTGCTTCTTTAAGCGGCAAGTCCTTCAATTGCTTTGGGAGCTCAACAGGCTCCCGCAACTCGCTTAAGGCATTTTGAATGTAGTTTTGTGCGGTCATTAGATATATTTAATCTGTGCTTGAAGCAAGATACTGAAGGCGTGCTTTTATGCATTCTATTTGTTCTTCTGCAGCCTTAATTTGCTTATCAAGCTCTGCTGCGGCTTGTCGCATTTCAGTGGTCTCCAGTTCCTCATCGGGACGTCTAAAAGTCTTTTTCTGCTCAATTTCTCTCTGAAGCCTTTGTCGCAAAGCATCCAACGCTATGGCATCTAGGCCTTCTAGGCTTTCACTTTCATCAAAACTTTCAAAGGAAATATTCATGTCTTGCTCAGAATAGCGCGAATAGTGAAATTAAAAAACCGCATCAGCACTTTGGAATGCGGGCGCAGCCTACTTTCCCTAAGTAAATAGGTATCATCGGCTCCAACTGCTTTCACTTCCTAGTTCGGAATGGAATAGGGTGGTTCACAATTGGACAAAGCACCAGCAAGCCAAAAAGCTCATGCGGCAACTAGAAAGTCTGTGTATAAGCGGCGAGGAGGGCACTTGGCACCCTCCTCGCCTTGAAATAGGTTCCGTGCGGGAGGATCTACCCCTCCTCTTAGTCGCCCCGAAGGGACATATCCGTAGCTCTACAAACCCGCACCGCGAGTGTGGACTGTACGCTCGGAGCCGATCGCCTATACACAGGCTTCCTAGGAAAATCTGTAAAATGTTATTCAAAATCATATTTCTATTTCATTCAACACTTGAATGATTAGTCTAGCCTCGCCCGTACGGTCTACGGCCGAGGGCTGACTCCTCACACAAACACGTAACGAAATGGTGCTTGTGCGAAAAGTCTAAAGAAAGCTTAGCGGAATTTCCAACAACTCATTAGTACTCCTTGGCTAAACACATTACTGTGCGTACACCGAGAGCCTATCAACGTGGTCATCTCCCACGTGTTGTCATGAGCCCTTTCGAGCTCAATGGTATCTCATCCTGGAGTTGGCTTCGCGCTTAGATGCTTTCAGCGCTTATCACATCCGAACATAGCTACCCGGCGATTCACTTGGTAGCAAAGCCGGTAGACCAGCGGTTCGTCCATCCCGGTCCTCTCGTACTAGGGATAGCTCTCCTCCGATACCAAACGCCTACAGCAGATAGAGACCAACCTGTCTCACGACGGTCTGAACCCAACTCGCGTGCCACTTTAATTGGCGAACAGCCAAACCCTTGGGAGCTTCTCCACCCCCAGGATGTGGCGAGCCGACATCGAGGTGCCGAGCGAGATCGTCGCTGCGGACGCTCAGATCTCACTAGCCTGTTATCCCCGGGGTAACTTTTATCCGTTGTCTCAAGCCTTCCTATGAAGGACTCTCGGGTCACTAAGTTCTGCTTTCGCACCGGCGCGACATGTACGTCTTGCCGTCAAGCTGGCATGTGCCTTTACACGTCCAGTTCGATTTCCATCCGAACTAAGCCAACCTTGATAAACTCCTCCGTTACTTTTTGGGAGGAGAGCGCCCCACTCAAACTGCCCACCAGGCACTGTTCCAGATAGTTTTTGCCTATCGGGTTAGACACTAGGAAAATACAGATGGGTATTTCACTGGCGACTCCACTTTCTCCGAAAAGAAAGCTTCAAAGTCTCCCCACTATGCTACGCAATATACTCCTAGGTCCAATACCAAGTTGCAGTAACTCTCCCTGGGTCTTTTCGTCACGCTGCAGT
>JAPPOJ010000274.1 GCA_028817975.1 Zetaproteobacteria bacterium
CTCCTGCATCCAGCTCATCTCCTGCATCCAGCTCATCTCCTGCATCCAGCTCATCTCCTGCATCCAGCTCATCTCCTGCATCCAGCTCATCTCCTGCATCCAGCTCATCTCCTGCATCCAGCTCATCTCCTGCATCCAGCTCATCTCCTGCATCCAGCTCATCTCCTGCATCCAGCTCATCGTCACCACCCAGTTCACCCTCGTCATCTAGCCCACCCCGACCCGGTTGTTCATCCTCCAGAGTGGCTCCTAATCCAGACTCAGGAACACCAAGACCAAAGCCCTCTAAGCCAGAGTCTGGAGCAGCGTCTCGACTATAAGGCATTAAAATCTCAGCAAAGGCAGATGAACCACAGCGCTCCATATACTCTGTCAAAGTTTCTTCGGGTTCCGCGACCGAGTGGAAGTGGTCCATTATCTTACACAAATAAGAAGCTAGCTCATTGTCTGGCACCGACTCGGCCATGTAAGATGCCAGCTCTGGCAATTGAGTATTTTTTCCTCCTAAACTCACCCGATAGCCTGACTCTTCTCCAATACAAGAAATATCTAAAGTATGAGTGGGTACACAAGCACGACTACAACCATTAATACCGACTCTCACCTCTCGATAGGCTTTCTGTTGCATATTTTGCCCTAAAGCTTCCGTCACCTCCATCGCGGTAGCAAGAGCATCTTGCTTAAAGAATGGGCAGAGTTCACCAATACACGTTGTCGGTTGATACACACCATGACGATAATGCCTCAAGCCAAGACCGACCCCTGTCAGACTTGACACGATCTCCGGTATATTTTCCTTATCTACGAAAAGCCCAATACGCTGGTCTTCTGTCAACTTTGCTACCGCCGACTGTTTTTCCAAAAATTCTGCAATAAATGCAAGCTGTTCCGCGTTATAAACACCTCCCGGTGATTCGACAACCACAAATAAAGAGCCGTCGGACAACACAAAACTTTTTTCTTTATCTATGACTGACATTTTCTTCCCCGATAATCGCCCCCGCACGGGTTCGGTGTCGGCAACTCTAGCTGATTACTTTAAAACATCCACTTGCATAAAGAATTTTCTCACAAAAGCCGAGAAGACCCCGGAGGTTTTTTTTCTGGACAAACCAAACAAAAAAACAGACACGTTCGACGCCGAAACGATCTACAAGGAGCTAAAGGTCCTCATTATTGACGATCATGACCCTATTCGTAAGGCCATGCGTCGGATATTAGTCAAGATGGGTATCCAAGAGATCACAGAGTGTTCAGACGGAGAAAGTGCACTTAAGGAAATTGAGAAAACACCCGACATAGATCTTCTATTATGCGACATCTACATGCGTCAAAAAAGTGGCTTCGACATACTTAAGCATGTGCGCTCCAAAAACATACGCTCAGACATTCCGTTCATTGTTGTCACTGGGGAAGCTAGTAAAGAAGACATTGTCAAAGCGAGCGCACTTGGAGCAGACGACTATATTATCAAGCCATTTCAAGCAGATTCACTTATCGCTAAAGTCAGTCATGTCATCAAACAATTTTTCGATCCTCCTCCCCTGATGTCCAAACTTCGACAGGCAGACCGAGCCTATCTCGCACATCAGTATGACCACGCCACCATGGCTTACCAACAAGCAATCAAACTAGATGCCGACAGCAAGCGCGCAAGACATTCCTATGCAATTACTTTATTCCAGTCAGGTAAAAAGAAAGAAGCTGTCCAGGCGTTCGAAGACAACATCCGTGAACATCCATCTTATTACAAAAACTATGCCACTCTCGCTAATATTTACCGTAAAATGAAGAATTTACCGCAGTGCATCGCTTATCTAGAGCTAGAAGTCGAGCATAACCCAAAACAACCCGAAAGGCAGACACTCCTCGCCAAACTTCTACTAAAGAGGGGGGACATTGAAGGAGCTATCGAACACTTCAGAGAAGCTCTCCGAGAAGAGGTTCGTCACCGAGAGGCGCTCTTGGGTATTGGGCACGCATTCGCTCAGTCAGATGACCTTGCCAAATCTCTGTACTACTTCAAGCGCATGCGACGTTACTACCCCAAGGACAGCGCCTCACTCCAAGCGATCGTTCAAGTTTGCAACAAAGCTTCCGAACCGATGAAAGCACTACAAACTATCTTAGAAGAGTATAAAAGCCACCCTGAAAGGATAGATACGTATGTTGTACTCACTAAACTATATCTGACTCATGGGCAACTTGACAAAGCACAGGAAGTCGTAAACAGGCTCCTACTCAATGACCCCGAAAATATCGATGGCTTCAAGCTCCGCGCTGCCCTCTCCTTAAAATCCAATGAACTCGAAACGGCATTAGCAGACCTCCGTGCTGTTAATAAGGAAACCCCAGACCCTGAGACACTCCTCGCCGAGGCTGATTGTCTCGTAAAAATGAAGAGTTACAGTGAAGCGTTGAGTATCATTCACAAAATTCTCGGACAAAAAAGTGGGCACTCCGGGGCTCTCTACCTCGCAGGATGCATTTTTGCTTCCACTCAACTGGCTGGACAAGCATATTTTGCTTTCGCCCTCGCACACGCACGAGGGGATAAGTCGCTGCGAGTTAAGAAAAAAATCTCTGCCACACAGGAGTACCTACTCAAACGCAGAAGAATCCCCTCCAACACTTGAGCACCTCACCTCATAGCTCTCGTCCACTGAAAGTCATATATTTCTTCGTAAAAGCAAAGAATCCTGCTACAATTGCCCAGCCAAATAAACCCTTACTTCCAGATATCTGTGTGGACAGGAAGATGCATGTCACTTGATCCCAATATAAATTTGAGGCAATACACCCGTTGGCTTAGACAAAGAGGCCTGGTCACTCTATATCCATCTCCGACTCAAGAAGCGTCCACAGAACATCAAAAGCCCCAAGAACAACTCGCATGCCATCAACCCTTTCCTCTTCCTATGGGCTGCAGTCTGCACCAAGCTCCAGAACATCGTTACCTTTTCATCTGGGATCACATCGAAAACATGGCCAAAATAACTCAAAATGAAAGAGCTATGCTGTCCAGCATCCTACGTTATATTGATAAAACCCCTCAACACGAAGTATCCCTGCTCACTTTCACTACAGATAGCCGCTTCAAAGCCCTATCTACAACGCAAGACTTCCAAAGATTTTGTCTACAGCTTCTCGCACTTAAAGGCTTAGAGACCGTTGTATGTTTTGGAGCAGTTGCTTACAACCATTTTGGTTTGAGTACTCAAACATATCTCCAAACACTAAAAGAGCCCAATCGTGTCACCATCAAACAAGGAAAAGAGATCAAAATTTTAGCACTGCCGCACCTGAGCGAAATGAGCCATATGGAAGCAATGAAGCAAAAAGGTTGGCATAGCATCCAGCAAATCCTTGCCCCCTAAGAGCTAAGTCTTTGAGACAATCGATTTTTTTTCTGGCGCTCGCATGTAGGTAATCTGCATTTGTATTTGCAGACCCCGGTCGTCTGTTAGAGAGACCTGCTGATCTTGATACAGCTTTTGCTCTCTAGATCTAAATGGAACAATAAAGTAGCTTTGTGAAATGATTTTATTCTTAGTATTCCAAATATGGTACATGGTTTGCTCATCCACAAGCTCAAGGTGAAACTGAACACTCACGTCCTTCTCTGAAACAGGGGTTTCTTCTGTAGACCAAGCGTTCATCGCCTTACGGACCATCTCACGAACAGCATCTCCCTTAATATTAAGGTAGGCAAGGGACTCTTCTTCACTACTCTGCAAGTGCTTAAAGGATGGAATCGTAAGCTTGGCAAACTGACCATATGGGTGAACCAGCTTCTTACGCTTTTCAAACTCCTCCAAGTGATCCGCCTCAATATCATGAAGTGCGATCAAGCTTACCTCAAAATGATAGTTATGTACACCGGACTCGTTATGATTGCCAGCACGGAAATACTCTACAGAAAGGCGTAGATCCAGGGTATCATAATCCAGCAGGCGTTCTGGTAAAGCAAAAGGGTTTTCCTCTGCCCCTTCATCACGACTCACGTCCTGCCCATGAAGTGCTTGAGCAATGAACAAGAAAGCGAAGATAAGCCCAACTTTAGGAGTGATACGTATATGACGCAAGATACTTCTATCCTCCAACAACAAACCTGGCACCACTGGCACCACAAACACAGCTCTTCCTCGGCACTTCTCCTCTATCCTAACAGGGGAGAATGTGCCACATGAAAAGTCATGTGATTCATAATGTATTATTATTATTCATTTTTTATCGTGGTGGCTGCGGTACCCACAAAGCCCATGCTGAATGCGCCAAGACATTCTGGCGTCATCTCCATCAAGCACTTCCAATCGTTTTCTCCGACATTCCTGCAACCCAATACCAACTCAGATCTAAGCACATCACCGCAAAAGTAAGGCAGTCCTCTTCCTTCTTGTTGATTCCTCTCACCACCCAGTGCACACTATCTTCTTTTTCATGGTATTGGAAGCAACTCTCAGGTCACCTCAATACCGACTGGGCGGGAGAGCACACTACAAAAGCACAGGACGATGCCCTCTTTCGTTTGGGATGCCTACTTCCTAGTACTTCCAGTCCTCCTATCCCTTGGTTTGCACCAAGGTGGCTCAAAAAGATATCTCATCACCTCAAGATACCGTCTCAACAAATGCTCTATCTTACACTCGCTCCCAAGCCCCCGAATCCTGCACAATGGGTTTCTCCCTACAGCAGCAGCATCCAATCCCAAGCCTTCCAACTCGGGCCTGATGGGGAAATGAGATACATACAGACAAAGAAGATAAAGTGTAGCGGCTTTTTCTTTGGAGCTGATGGCGACAACACACGGTCAACTTTCACCGTGGAAATAACCCCATACCCGACAAAACAAATACGCCGACCTAGAGCTGGTGATGAAAAATGAACCCCACTTGCTTCGGAGTCCATATAGGGTCAACATGCCACTCACGAGAAACCTCCAACATCGACCAGAGATCCGTGTCTGTCTCCAAGCGACCATCGGAATGCAAAGAATATAAAATAGGCTCCTGATCAATGTCCCAAAGCCCTGGCTCAAACCGCAGGATCTCTGATCTTGATTTTTTACGCGGACGTACCTTGTTCGGTCCAGCTAAAAAAGCATGCGCAACACTGCCTGCATAACCCAAGAATGAAACCAGAAAGCCCACTGTCGCCATAGACTCTTGTGCTTGAATCTCCTGATCTTGGGTCGCTTTATAGGCGCGCGTCTCATTCTCATGAGCTTGCTGCTCATCACTTGGCAGGGTTGTAATTTCAGCGTTGCGCTGCTCAATGAAGGTCACCAGATCATCACTTAAAGTTGCAGCACTGTTGGAAGACATAATTCCTAAAGCCAATCCACCAAGCTGAGCTGTCGCAAAAGCAGCTCCCAAAACAGGGGAACCATTGTAAAACTGCCCTACACCTAAAGGCAACGCATACATCAACGCATTTGGCTTTGCTGCTGACTTTCTCTTACGACGCTTTTTTTTGCTCTTTTTACCCCTACGCTTTTTTCTTTTCTTTTTTTTCTTCTGTTTTTTCTGAGCATAATGCTCCTCAAGTGCACCCTCTGTGCCTCCCTCACCTAGCAACAGCAGGCCTGGAGCCTCTAGCGGAGTAAGAGGATGTGCAAACATTTCAGTTGCATTCACCGCTTGCATAGACCAGATCAAAATAAATGCACGCACCGCCCTAACTGGATATTGAAATGTCATCTCTTTTGCTCCCTAGAGTCCGATATGATATGGAGACTACGGGGGTATCGGTTAAACGCAGCGTCACTTAAGGTTGCGACTCATCCATAAAAGTTTAGGCAGGATAAAGTAATGTTAAAACCAGGTTTTTTTTTCGCTCTCGGCACTATTCTCAGTCGGGTCGTCGGACTTGTCCGCGAATCGGTGATTGCCGCAACATTCGGTGCAGGGTTTCACCTAGATGCTTTTTTGGTCGCCAATCGCATCCCCAACCTCATGCGCGAGCTAGTTGCTGAAGGGGCTTTCGGGTCAAGTTTCACTAAGATCTTCGCTCAAATTTATAATCAAAGTCAAGAGAAAGCAACACAGTTCTACCAGTTTACATTCTCATGTGCTTTAGCCAGTGGTTTACTACTCTCGGCAATAGGTATCTATATGGCACCCCAGCTCGTGCACCTTATCGTGAAGAACGAAAGTGCTGGCGCAGAGTTCATAAAATCTTGTACTTTCCTGGTACGGGTTCTCTTTCCATTTATTACAATCATGATGTTAGTGGCTCTCTCCCAAGGGGCTCTTTATGGGCGTAACAAATTCTTTCTTTCTGCAGCAAGCCCCATAGCTCTAAGCCTTGGTTATATTCTTGGAGCCACCTGGTTAGGAGACATTTTTGAACAACTATTATCGCCCTCTTTCGACTTCGAGTATGCAGACCGCAGACTCTTTAGTCTCGCTATTGGGGTACTCCTGGGCGGCATGGGTAGCCTACTCTTACAAACAGCAAGCATTAACAGAGTTCTCAACCTCCAACATCTCCAAGTCTGGAAATGCTTCTCCAAGTTCCGCAGCGAAATAAAGCAGTTATGCCTACTCATGGGACCTATGGTACTAGCATCTTCAGCCGGACAAATCAATGTCATGGTAAACACTTACTTCGCAACTAGTTTAGAACACGGCGCCGTTTCATGGCTCAACCTGAGTTTCAGGTTAGTACAGCTTCCTGTCGGGGTTTTTGCCGTAGGTGCAGCAGCAGTGTTACTTCCCCAACTCAGCGTTACTTACCAATCCTCAGACAAATCCAAAACACAGCACCTTCTCTATCGAACCTCACGTACGATGATATGGACCCTCATACCATGCGCCTGTTTTCTATATTTATCGGCAACCGAAGTTATCATGCTGATTTACAAATATGGTGTCTTTTCTCTCACAGATGTAAGATATACCGCAGAGTGCTTACAGGCCTATGCCATAGGCCTACTAGGATATGGACTCGTAAAAGTGTGGACTGTTCCTTACTATGCCCACAACCATACTCAAGGGGCTATGGTCATCAGTATTGTGGGCATTGCCATCAACTATGCCTTAAACTCCATACTAGTCACGCGCTACGGAGCGTGGGGGCTTGCTTTAACCTCCTCCACACTTCTGTTCTGGCAAGCACTCATGCTGGGAGGAGGCCTTTGTCTCCTCAAAGTGCCTATGAGCTGGAACCGCCTCATAAAGGACATATTCCTTACCTTCACATGTGCAGCCTTTGCCTTCGCCTTACATACCTGGATCAAGTCCTTATCGTATTGGAAACCTATTGAACAAACACACCGAATATTGCTCGCAATTCAGGTATGTATTCTAGGACTCAGCGTCATGATTCCTTTTATCTTAGCAGCTCAAGTATTCCTGAACTTCAAGATATTCGAGTTCAAAAGAAAAATATAAAGTTCAAAGAAATGTTGACATGCAATGGTCGCTCAACTTTTCCAATTTCGCACCGCTTCAATCGCCCACTGTACAGCTTCGACATAAGTATAAGGGGTCAACCCATGACCTACATTAAAAATATGTCGGGACGCAAATCCCGCACGGCTCGCCTCAGTACATACCTTTTGTACCTGCTCCACAACAAATGCTTTGTCCCGACTTGCAAGCACCATCGGGTTGAGATTGCCCTGTACAGCTAAATGAGGAGCACCTTGTGTCAGCTGTGCAAGCTGTTGCCAGTCAAAACGCCAGTCCAGCGCTATTCCTGCCGGCCCCCCTTGCAGTACAGTCGACATATGCTGCCAGCCCTGCCCAGGATAGTAAACCAAAGGTACATTTTCCGATCTCGCCCAGGCAAATATTTTCTCTAAGCTCGGAAGTGCATACTCGCGATAGCTCTCGCAGCTGAGTTGACCAGCCCAAGTATCGAAGAGTACCAGAGCATCCGCACCAGCTTCTCGCTGCATTTTAAGATAAGCAATGGTTGCTTCCGTAAGCTTCTCTATCAAAGGTTGAAAAAAACCTTGAGGAGATGCAATAGAGCGATTCAACTCCACATAGTGTTTCGAACCTCCCCCTTCGATCATGTAACTTGCCACCGTGACAGGTGCTCCTGCAAACCCGAATAACACCTGAGATGGATCAAGCTTACAACGTACTAAGGCAATAGCTTCCCCTACATACTGTGCTTCTAACATTGCCACACTTCCCTTAAGACGCTGCACATCGGTCAAAGAGCGCACCGGAGGCGTCAACAAAGGCCCATGACCTTTATCAAAACGCAAATTCTGCCCCAAGTGTAAAGCTGGAATCAAAATATCCGAGAAAATGATCGCTGCATCTAAGTCAAACCTCCTTAGGGGTTGTAATGTCACTTCCGCTGCCAACTGAGGAGACTGGCACAGTTCAACGAAAGATACGTCCTTACGGACATTTTGATACTCAGGCAAGTAACGTCCAGCCTGACGCAAGAACCAGATAGGATGCCGATCAGGATGATCTCCTTGTAAGACCTGGACAACCGGTTGGCGAACTTTCATAAACTCTCCATTTTTCGCAGCACCTCAATCAAAGTACTGAGCTAAATTATCCATCTATTCTGTGCAAGATACATCTTGCCCGGGGAAAAAAGGTCCCGCGATTGCACGACTCGAATATGTCACACTATTTCTCGGGAAACAATTCTTCTGTACTCGGCCAGGAGCGCAAAAAAGTGACGAAGATTTCACGGATCTCACGCACCAGAGCCCTTGAGTCACTCAAAGCTCAAAGCCACCTGCTTAACTTACTAGAGTTTGAGCTTGAGTCTTTTCAATACGCAGAGTCTGTCTCCTCTATTGCACTACAAAAAAGACAAAAGTTACTTGCAAAAACAAGGCGACAAATTGAACTCGCGACTGAACAGCTGAGTCTGCACCATGAAGCCCCCAAATCTGGTCAAAAAAGAAACTGGTTTCAACTTCCACGACTCACTGAACTTAGCCCCGCACACGAAAACATATTGTATCATTACGCCAATTCTATCGCTGCAGCCGTGGCTAAATACAAGAAAGCCGCCATGGAACTGCGTCGAAAGTTAGAGTCTACCGCAAACCGCAAAACAACTTTTTTTCCATATCATGTTTTCACACTAGGCTGGCTACAAAAAAAAATACATGCCTTTAGCAGAGATACTGCCTTCCAAAATAAACAACTCGACAGCTTTTTAAAGAGAAAAATGAAGTCGGACGGTGCTTTACTTGGGGAGGAAATCTATCAAGAAATTGCACGTTTAGGCGAGCACTTTGATTATGTCGAAAAATGGAATGTACACCTAAGCTCCGCTCTCTTAGAAGCTGAAAAATTCCGCTGTGAAATTGTCAGTATGAAGCAGGTGATGAGTCAAGAAAAGCTCAAACTGATCAAATTCAAATCCAAGTTAAACAGAAAAAATAGCATGGAGAGGTTCAAGACACCGTGATCTTAAAAGAATGGGATAGAAAATTCGAGTCCATCTCACGTCAAGTAGATACGATTGTCATGACATTCCCCAAACAGGATACCCCTATTATCAGTAAAACAATCAAAATATTTGAAAAAATAGACCAGCAACTTACGACTATCAACTACGAACTTGCCGCCAGCAAAGAATATATCAACCTAACTCCAAAAAATGACCCCAAAATATCTGCTATCTTCTATTGGTGCGAAGTGCTGCGCCATAAAATTCACTCAACAACTCACCTCTATCTCGGTTGCCAAATGATTCGTTTATGGCGCCAACTCCTGCATACAACGCTGCCTCAATCACTCTCAGAAAATCAAGATGACTTGCGCTTAAAGCTCAATGAAAAGCTTCAATCGATTAAAAAGTACACCCGACAGCTTGAGCAAGAAGAAAAAGAGTTGGAGCAAGAATACAGCCACGTTCTACTCGCGAAAGAGCATATTGCAGCTTCCATGAGTTCTCATGCTACACTTAGAACCGCAGAAAGTATTCTAGAGCCGCACCTCTCACTACGCGCACGCGGCGTCTCCCAGAAGCTAGGGCAGGTAAGTAAGCCACTACCGAAATATGATTTTGAAAAAAGCATGTATTCCCCGACTAAAGCAGAAATGAAGCCAAGTCCTCACCGAACAGGGAGCCTCTTTCATCGTATACGCCAAAGTACAGACCGCAATTCGATTATATAGGTATTGATCATTCACCGACTCAAGATAAGATATAGCCGTACCTATGGAACCTACGTTAGCCTATCATGCATTCTATATATAGGCCTTAGACCCTACAAGGAGAACTCATGCACGCGCTTACCACACTGACCGAAGAAGAAAGTTTATTTCAGGAAGAAATTTCAAGGTTTGCCTATGAAACCATCACTCCACATGTGGAGAAGATGGATGAAGAAGAAAAGCTAGAGCCCACGATAAGGGATGCGTGTTTTGAGATGGGATTAATGGGTATTGAAGTTCCTGACCAATATGGAGGTTCTGGAGGCAGCTTTTTCATGTCCATCCTCGCAATTGAGGCCATCTCCAAAGTCGACCCCGCCGTCGGAGTCTTTGTCGATGTACAAAATACTTTGGTCAATAACATTTTTATGAATTGGGCTAACGATACACAGAAAGCAACCTATTTCCCACAGCTTTGCCAGAGCTCCGTAGGAGCCTTTTGCTTAACAGAGGCGAACTCAGGTTCTGATGCCTTTGCACTAGCCTCACGCGCAGAAGCTAAAGGAGAAAAGTGGATTCTCAATGGTAAAAAGGTATTTATTACCAATGCCGCGGAGGCATCTCTTTTTGTGGTGTTTGCAAATATCAACCCAGAGCTTGGCTATAAAGGTATTACAGCATTTCTCGTCGAAAAAGGAGCTGCAGGGCTTGAACTAGGTAAAAAAGAAAAAAAGCTTGGTATACGCGCATCCTCCACATGTGAAGTCATACTTAATAATGTTGAAGTAGACACTGAAAACATTCTTGGTGAGGTCGGGAAAGGCTACAAAATTGCCATCGAAACGCTCAACGAAGGGCGTATTGGGATTGCTGCACAGATGCTTGGATTAGCACAAGGGGCATTCGAAGGTGCACGCAAGTACGCTCAAGAGCGCAGCCAATTCGGTAAGACACTCGACCAGTTTCAAAGTATTCAATTTCAACTCAGTGAAATGGCAACCAAACTCGAAGCTGCCCGATTACTTGTATACAACGCTGCTAGACTTAAGTGTAATCAACAAAAATTTGTGAAAGAAGCCGCTATGGCAAAGTTTATGGTCACACAGTTGGCAGAAGAAATTGCATCCTTGTCACTCGAAATTTATGGAGGTTACGGATTTATAAAAGAATACCCTGCAGAAAAATTTTATCGCGACGTTAAGATTGGCAAGCTCTATGAAGGCACTTCAAATCTACAACTACAAACTATTTTTCGCCATATTTAGTCTACTGACTCCTACCTGGAGCGTGTATGGCACAAGTAACCTCTGCAACCCACAACTTAAAATTTGGGAGGTTGCTTCTGTTCTGTGGCAACAACAAATTTTCACTCCAGATAGTAACATTACCTTTTTTTCCCAACCACCTCCTCCTCCCAAAAGCAGTCGTCATTTAGAAGGGCATTGCGCTCCGCATTCTCCACCAAAGGCGACATGGCAAGTGACCCAGAGCCAGCACTGTATTGTTGACTATCGTATTCGTAACAATAAACTAGATCTACAGCTCAATCACAAGAATTGTAAAGAGTTTAAACTCAGCTGGGCAGCAAACGATCTATCTCATGCAACAGAACTTTCCCTTGATCAAGTATCTTACACCTTCTCCTTACAAAAATTTTCTAAAGGCTTTTTAGGCCTCTATGCTGTAGACCGCAAAAGACGGAATCTGGGAATGCAAACTATTTTTTTAATGCCCACCGCTGCTCCAGAAAGCATCACGATTCCTCTACGCTTTGCAATACGACCTCATCAAAGCCTCATATCTTGGGTACAGTCTTTGCGCCAGCAAGCTGGACTACAGGCTCTCACTCCCATTTCAGACGATATTCATCCAAAGTTGCAGCCTCTTTTACACAGCTTCAGCTTCCATCACAACAAACGCACCATGACTAAAGTAGGGCGGCAGCTTCACCGCGTCCAACTCAATCCTATTGGAGAAAATAGAGCCATAGGTCAGTCAATCCAGGAGATCGCCTGGCAATTTTGGTCATCACCTCAGCACCGTGCACTTTTACTACACCCACGAGCACGAAAAGTAGCTGTTTTAAGTCGCCACGTTAAGAGGCAATTCCTTGCTTCTATTTCACTCTTTTACTGATCACCCTACAGACATAGCTATATCAAAAAGATTTACGACAAAACCCTCATCAAATCTTTTCAATATAGATATTAGCCTCTGCCTCCAAACCTTTACAACTCCACTCAAGCTTAAAGGTACACAATATGGA
>JAPPOJ010000103.1 GCA_028817975.1 Zetaproteobacteria bacterium
AAGTAGCTGTGTTCACCATCTTATGAAGATTAAGCTCCCGCATCTCCTGGTTATTTTGGCTCGTCAACCTGATCCCTTGGACCAGCTCAGCGCCAAAGTTTATCGCCTTATCAATCCCCTTTCTTGATTTTAACTTCCTTTCCTGCGGGATAGACTCTATATCCAGCAACAGCAAACCTGATTTGATCGTATTTAAAATGTTATTAAACTGGTGCGCAAAACTCGTGGTGAGTTTACCCATCTGATCCATACGATCCCGCGAGAGTAAACTCGACTGCAACGACTCGACTTCACGATTTCTAACCACCAGCTTTTCATTGGCAGATTTAAGCTCACTGGAAAGGCTCTTAAGCTGCTCAACATTACTTAGCTCTTTTTCCACATCATTCCACACCAAAAGGATCATTAAGTAGAAACAACCTAATATCCCAATCGGCAAAGTCAGTGGAAGCGAGACAAGACCTGAGACGACCAGAATGTCGTTTATAACACTTAGTAGAAAAATAGCGACACATAGAAAAGGAACCGGCTCGGCACGCAAAGTTTTAAAATTTAAAACCAAAAATTTAGTAGCAACAATGATTTTAACCGGAAATATAAGCGATGTGCCCAGTTGAATGCCATCATTTGAATTAGACAGCACTTGAATTAAAACAGAAGCAAAAGTATTCCACTTCAAAAAGAAATAGTCCGCATGAGAGAGATATGCATACCTATAGATGATTTTCCAAAAGTTAAGCAACCCTATCAATAGGAATATATCTGCAAAGCGATGCGAGCTTAACATACCCATAGAAATAGAGAAATAATCAGCAGAGCCTAATATAAAATACCAACTGGTAAAGAAGAAGGCGAAACATGTCGTCCGATACGGCTCTGTGAAGATCTGCGACCGAAGCGCTATCAGCATCAATAAAAAAATAAAGATAAGAAAAGACCCCATAGCCATATGCAAGGTCACATTAGGGAAGAAGGAGAAAGGCCTCGCCTCGGAAATATACGGCATGTAAGAGAAGCGGGCAAAATAGTGAGACGGCGACTTGATCGACCACTGCAAACTTACCGCCGAGTCTGCGACTCGCGAACACGAGAGTGCAGGCTCCTTGTAAAAGGACTCGGTTCTCTCATGCTTACGATCGTTAAGTTCAAGCAATACGGTCTTAGCTCCACTTACAGCAATGGATTCTACCTTCGTGTATGCATGGACCACCTGGGGAAAAATGACAAAACTTTCGGGCGAGTTCTGACACTGCTGTATCAATTCAGTATTCGTGACCTCAAGACAGAGACTATGCCCACATGGGGTCCAGCCCGTCTTAATTTTCCAATCCTCCCCAGTAGGAAGCTGATCTACTCCTAATACGGAGTTGATCATCACCAGAAAGTTCAAGGCCAACTTATCGATGGAAATCAAAATCTGCCTCTTTCATGGCATTTTCGAAGACAGTCAGGACATAATCGATGTCCGACTCCACCAAGCCAGCACAAACGGTAAAGCGAAATCTCGATTGATTGCGACTCACCGCCGGATAGACAATAGGGACGACGAAAATACCATGGTCCAGCAAGTACTTATTCATCACACCAAGTTTAGCTACATCTCCAACCATTACTGGAACAACAGAGCTACGGTGATTGGAATCAATTGGGGCCCCAAGCGCACGCATGCCTTCCACAAAAAGCTTAATATTACGCTTGAGCTGCGCAATGATGCTACTATCTTGAGTGAACAGCTTACCGGCCTGGAGTGCAGCTGCAGCATTTGCCGGAGAAATGGAGATGCTAAACATATGCGATCTGGCAAGCCAATAAAGCCAGTCACAAACATCCTTCGATGCGGCAACAAATCCTCCGATACCACCAAAACTTTTCGAAAATGTTCCCATAATCACATCCACGTCATCATGACAGTCTAGCTCTTCCACAAGGCCGCCGCCCGTCTCCCCTAAGACTCCAATACTGTGAGCTTCGTCAAGGTAAACACGGCAATCATGCTCTTTCGCAATGGAAATGATTTCTTTGAGAGGGGGGACATCCCCATCCATTGAAAAAACACCTTCCGTCAGTACAAGAGTCCCTGCATATTCATCACGGCTACTCTGCAAAATACGACGAAGGTCTTCTGTACTATTATGACGAAAGAGCTTCGCGCTTCCATGGGACTGCTTCATACCATCCTGAATCGAAGCGTGAGATAAGAAGTCAGCCACCATCAGGTCACCTCTCCCAACCAAACCTTGAAGACTCCCCAGATTCGAGGCATAGCCTGAATTAAACAAGATCGCCGACTCTTTATGTAGCATTTTGGCAAGAAACTCACACAATTCCATATGAAGATCCGTCTGGCCTGTGGTCAGCGGAGATCCTGTGGAAGACGTCCCATATTTTTGAGTGGCTTCAAGCGCTGCTTCAATAACCTTAGGGTGTGCAGCGAGATTCAAGTAATCATTGGATCCCATAACAATAGACTTCTTACGGTACCCTTTAAGGGAAGTTTTAGTTCCCTTACTCGCCTTACGCACGGTTTTATACTGATATTGAGGAAGTTTTTGCCATTCCTCAAACATGACCGAAAAAGTGCGCACCTTCGCAAAAAGATCTCTTTCAACATGGGAGACCCCACTAAAG
>JAPPOJ010000019.1 GCA_028817975.1 Zetaproteobacteria bacterium
GCTATATACTGCTTTTAAAATCAAAAAAATATTGAAAGAATTTTTATGAAAAAAAAGTTGTGCGTCTTCTGGTGGCTTTTGGTTACTCAAGCCTCTTCTCTATTTGCAGGTATTCATTTTAGCAAAATATCTCCTCGTAAGGCTTCTTTTGACCATCTTCCGTTAGAAGTTCAAAGAATGATTTTAGTTGAGACTGTTTCGAGCAACTGGACAAATGCTTTTTCTTTGGTGCAGGTGCAAAAAGGCTGGAACACGCTTGTACAAGATATTGTGGAAGTTGAAGATGTTCCTTACTTATCCTTGCTTAAAAAGAAAGAAACTTTGATTCAGGTTGCCGTCTCAAAGGACCAACAGCCCGAACATCTTGCCCAAGAATTACTGAAGTTTGAACAAAGTTTATTGGAGCGCTTGCTTGATTACAAAGAGTCGAATCTTCGTACAGTCGAGGACTGGAAAAGGCATGGTCTCGCCGTTTTAACCGCTTTTTATGCTGCTCGTCGTACAGTAAAGGACGTTGCTTGGCTTGGATCTATGGAAGGTGTGGCTTCTGCGTGGTATATCGCAGCTTGTGCCACTATGGATGCAGCGACGGATGCTGTTCCTCATACCGTTTGGTTTCCGGTTGTGGAAGTTGCGACGGATGCTTTTTGGTTTGAAGCCTTGGACGCAGCCACGCATGTGATGACGGCTGTAGAGGATGCAATGGGTGTTGACAGCTTTAACGAAACGTCCCTCGGCGTTAATGAAAATTCTCAGGGTAAAGCTGCAGAGATAGCAGCGTGGATCGTGATGCTAGACCCTCGGCTGGAAGTTTTGCAAAAACTTTATGATCACGCTTATTTACAGTTGGAGGGTGCAGGTTCCTCTGCAGATCAACGTGGCTGGTTCTCATCTAAGGTGGCTTTAGAAGCGAAGCTAAATCGATACTTTGGAGAAGGTGATCAACGTCTCCAGCCACAAAGCAAACTTTATTTCGCTTATTTTATCCGTCACCTACGGCGGATTGGAGACCGTGTCTTTGATTCGGTGCCGTTGTAAGGTCCCAAAGTTTTTTCTGTAAATATGATGCAGGGTGAGTGATGGTCTCTTGCTCTGGAGGTCGTTTTCAAAAGCTGAGGTCAATAGGTTGAACAAGATTTCTCTCGTGCTGAGAGTCGAGAAAGAGTATGGTCGGAGTGTGGAGTAAGCCGGCTTCTATGAACCTTTTCACTTGAGAGAAACTCTGATGCTAAGAACGATCTTGATTTTAAGTGCATATGTTTGTGTGTCGAATGTTTTTGGCAGCTTACTAGCTCAGGATATTCCCACAGATGGGGATGTGGTCCATACGCCGTGGGATGCTTCACGAAGCGTTCAAGGTGTAGAAGTTTTTCAAGAGTGTTTGCGAAATGTGGAAGAAATCAGGAGTGGGCAAGAAGCATACTTTTTGGAGACAGCACAAAGTCAGGCTTGTACAAGATCTTTGCAATCCCTCAATTTATTTTGTGCGGTACCTGGGTTATGGCATATGGGGCGGGGGAAACCTGGCGGGCGTTTGTTGCCCGTTATTGTATTTGCGACTGGCGTTGCAACAATAGTTTCTTCTGTGGGTACTTATGTCGCTGCTCGTGACCAAATACGGGCTTTAAAGTCATAAAATAAGCTCATTTTAATGATTTGATGGATGGAAAGGATAGAGGGCGTTGTGATGTAGGTGTTGCTCGATCAAGGCTTAAAAAAAGGACAGTATAAGCAGAGCAGATAGTATAACGGGTAAAAAGTATTTCAGCCAAAGCCTTGCTGTTAGGGTGAAGAACCCAGGAGAAGAGTCTCCCTTGTGGTTGCCGAATGCGATAAAAAAATCTTGTTCTGGAATCTTCCATGCTGCGAACAGGGTAAAGAGAAGTGTCCCTAGACACAGGAGTACACTGACCAGAGAGTCCGCGATCCATTGGAAGGGGCTTTGCTCGAAAAAAGTCACATCTTGATAGACGTTGAAACTTAAAATAAGCGCGGTGCTTGGAACGAAGGTCGCCGCAAAGATGAAAAGGCATGATTTTTTTCTGTTAGTTGTAAACCGTTCACTAGCTGCCCCGACGAGTGGTTCGAGTATAGAGACAGATGAGGTGATGGCGGCAATGAGGAGGATGACAAAAAATATGCAGGTAAAGAAGTAACCGTAAGGTAAGTGCTGAAAAGCTAATGGGAGTACCTTATACATCAGCTCAGGGCCCATGTTTGGGGAATAGTCAAACGTAAAGACTGCAGGAAAAATAGCCAGGCCAGCGATGAGTGCGACGAAAATATTTGTGACTGCAATGGCTAAAGTGGCTTTACCCAAGGAAACCTTGTTGGGAAGGTGGGACCCGTAGACGAGAGCAGTTCCTGCTCCTGTGGCAAGTGAAAAAAGAGCATGCCCTGCTGCTTCGAGGATGCTACGTGTAGATATATGGGTGGACTGGAAGGAAAAGAGGAAGTTGATCGCTTGTGTAAAACCTTCTAGTTTGCAAGACCAGTACACGATGAAAAGCAGTAGCCCTACGAGTACCGGGACAAAGGTGAGGCAAGTGCGTTCAATCCCTTTTTGAATTCCAAGACTCATGATGCAAAGAACTATGATCGTATAACTCATATAAGC
>JAPPOJ010000257.1:0-1861 GCA_028817975.1 Zetaproteobacteria bacterium
TTTGGTCTGGATTGTGGGCAAAGACGCGTTTACCAAGTTGCGTCACAAAGCCTAAGTCTCCCTGTTCTAAAAAATACCCCAATTTTATTTATCCTTGTCTTCACTCGGTTTTATGTGCGTGCAAGTATTTTCCTCTTGTTGTCTCCGATATGTTTATGCATAGGCTCTGTTTATTTATTGACCGTTATGATAAGCAAATCGAGCGTTGTGACAAAAAAGAAGGTGCGGTAGAGCGTGATGCTTTTCGGGAAAAAGCAGAGCAAGAGCGCGGGAGCGATAAGCAAGACTGTGCAAAGGACACGGATCGCTGTTACCAAGCGGAAAAAGAAACCGCGAGTGCAGCGAATACCAGTGAGACGAAAAACGCTGGGGACGCGATGCGGGACTCTTTGGGGGAGAGAAAGCTTAGATGAAGTGCTGTCTAAGCTTTCTCATTTTTTGTGAGGAGGTTAGTACATCATGTGGCTTACAAGGGCCCCTACAAGGAATAGCCATGCTGTAATGATAGCTTTTTCATTGAAGGTCAACGGACGATACTGGTAGGTACGTTTAGGGGCTGGGTTTGTTTGTTTTACGATCTCCTGGGTCACAACGTTTTGGCTCTTGACTTCTGTGGATGTAATGTTTTGATTGGTGATCTCCTGGGTCACAACGTTTTGGCTGACAGCTTCCTGGTAAGTGCCATTGTAATAGTCAGAGTGATTTTTGTTTCCCGCAGGATTTTGTTGTAGGTAGCTGATAGCTCTTTGGTAGTTTGCTTCGCCATCCATCGCTTTTGCATAGGCTGGGAGAAAAGCAGTTCCGAGTAAGTGCTTTTTCAACATATCCTTACCTTCGGCTGCGTTCGCCTTGGTGAACGCAGGGCTTTGAGATGCTGCTGCAATCAAGGGAATGTCTGTAGCGAGGTGCTGCATGTCTTGATGTGCATTCAGCCGATACTTTTCTTCAATGCTCTCTAGCTTTGAGTTCACAAAGTTTTCGATTTGCTCTGGTTTAATTTCGGCCAGTTCTTTCAATTCGGTACCGGATACTTGCACCAATTCTAAGGCACCGAGGGCATCGCCAAAGTCGATCATGGATTCGAGAGCTTCTTTGGTGTAGGTGCCGGCGGTTTCGGCAATCACTGAGGCGAAAGGAATAACCGAGAGGATGCTTTGTACCATGCCGATACGTTTATTCACCTTGCGTGCCTCTTCGAGTCCTTGTCGCAGAGAGTTGACACTATAAGATACCGCTTGCAGGTGACTCGCTAACGTGGCAACATTGGACTCGATCGCATCGAGACGACGTGTGTGTTGCTCTACGGTAGCTTCTAGGCTGCGGAAGTAGGGAGAGTTGCTCATGGAGCTTTGCTCGGCAACCACCTTGAGTTCACGTCTCTGTCCTTCACTTAAGATTCCGCGTTGCTCTAGCTTTTTGAGCATCGTCTTAAAGATGACCAGCCCTTTGGGGTCCAAGCGGAACTTTTCTGCAGATTTTTTCATCACCATGTAGATGGTATCACTGGTTTCTTGCAGTGAGAGCTTGTCCATTCTTTGCTCTTGAAAGATATGAGTTAAGAGCAGTTGCAATTCAAGAAAATTTTGGGGGGTCAGACTCTTTAAAATTTTGTCCACACCGCTCTGAAAAATCCCAAAGTGCTGGTTTTTTTTCAAAGAGAGAGCTGTTTTTATACTGAAGTCAGGTTCGTTGAGTGCCTGCATGAGGTCCAGATTAGGATGATAGTGAAGCTTCCATAAAAGACGCAAGTTGTCATCGATAAGGGTTTGGTTGCGAAATGCGGCCAACTGTTTGTCGTGTGTGTGTTTATGTACCGAATGCCATAATTTTGATTCAGTATCATATACAAATCTGACGCTCC
>JAPPOJ010000257.1:1871-2607 GCA_028817975.1 Zetaproteobacteria bacterium
ATCTTTATTAATATCCAGCTTGTAATTGATTGACACGCGTTCAGCCTCTAGGGATGCTATTTGTATGCGATATTTACTTTTGGAAAAATGACGTTTTTTCTCTTCGCTTAAGATGGCGATTTTATAGATGTTTTGTCGCCACCTCGTGTCCAAGGCCTGTTTCTCTTGTTCAAACTTGGCCAGGTCATAATGTATTTTGGCCCTGGAGTGCGGAGTGATTAATACTTGAGTGCCATTTTGTGCAGGAAAAACATCTGCTCGTTTATCCTTGTTGTCAAGATCGATCTCGTCGAGAATGTTGTGCTTACCATCACGATTACTACGTAACATTACAACAATTTTTGGGCTCTTGGACCGGCCGTAGAGGGTCTTTAAACTGGGTTGATTGTCGCTGCCTTTGATCGTCAGAAAGCCTTCAATCCAAACTTGATCTTCCACGAGTTCTATATTTTCCAGCTTGGAGTATTGTCCTAAATATAACTCTTTGCTATAGATAGAGACATTGGGTCCAATCTCAGCATCAGCGCCAATGAACACACCTTCCGGGTGGTGGATGGTGGCTGTGGGGTGAACTTTAGCTGTGGGATGGATGTAGCCGGCCCATCCTGGCTGGGTGATCGTGCAGACGGCGAGCCAAGACGTGCATAGTCGCACAAGGTTAAAGATAGAGATTTTCATGATGGTTTTCCTTACAAACAAAAAAATAAAAAATGGAGTTGAATCCTAAATATAAAAT
>JAPPOJ010000176.1 GCA_028817975.1 Zetaproteobacteria bacterium
CTCGTCCACCACGGCTCTCCAAGCAGGGTCGACGGACGGGTTGGTGTCGGCGTGAATCTTGAGGTGGACAACTGGGCAATAGATGCCTAGCACGACTAAGTGGTTGTTGAGCATGATTTTGCCGTTGGGCCCCTTGGCGCCCATTAGCCCGGTGCTGAGCTTTTCGCTCTTAAAACGATTTAGCAGGTGAGTGAGAGTCGTCGTTGACCAGTACGGATTGCTGGCAGTGTAGCCGCCGATATTGACAGCCCCAGGGTCTGGCTCCGGCATTGCGCGGGTGTGGTGCCGGGTCAGCTGCCCCCAATTTTTATTGGAGTCGGGAGATTGAAGATTGTGCCAGGAGATAGGTGCCCGAATACCTAATTGATGTGACCAGTAAAAGGCAAATCGACGGATAAAAGCCTTGTTGCTTATCATGCGTTCGAGGGTGTCGTCGGTCTCGGTAGGGTTACCCAAGGCGAACTCTTCGTTCCCTTGTTCCACCCCGACGCCGCGTAAGGTGAGGGAGAGTTTTTCGATTCTACGCCCTTCACTTTGGCCAGCCAAAGAAGCTGGTGCTGCATCCAGCCCGTAGCTGAAGCTGGCAAATGTGAACCATATTGTAATACGTATCCAGGAGATCATGACCTTTACTCTGCTCTGAAGCTCGAAACCCAAGCGATGTTGCCCGCGTATCGGAATACTCTTGACATAAATAAACAAAGTTTGTTTTGCGCTGCATTTTAGCGCAGTTATATTTGCATTAAGCTGGGGCAAAGGGTGGGTCCCGACCTCTGCTAGGAAATGTCGGCCTTTGTGTCGCTCGGTCTTTTTGCCGACAATGGTAGAGGCTTTCCATCTCATTGTCTGTATTCAGGTGTCACTATGGCAGAAAAAGTACGTTTTCCTTATTCTCAGCAGCTTTTTCACTTTTGCCACAAGGTTTTGTGCCAACGCGACCCGAGTCGAAAAATCAAAGACCAGGAGGTTGGAGCTTTGTTGGGCTTGGAGTCTGCGGAGTGTAGTCACTGGAAAAATGGCCGCAAAGCGATCAAAAGTATTCAAGAGATCTATCAAATTGCACGCGCCTTGAGTGTGGACCCCGCAATTGTTGGGCGTGTGGCTCAGGGCGAACTTTCGAGCCAGCAAGGGTTTGCGGAAAGCTATGGTTATTGTGGCTTTGCTTTAGATCCTCTACGGGTCGCGAAAGCTAAACGTGATGTTTTTTGTCAGTTACCTTCGAGTGGTGACCTGCAACACTCGACTGCTTTTGCGCGACTGTTTGACCTTGATCTGACTGAGGTCGAAAAAAAAGTGGCTGAAATTCACAAACGGATTCATTTTTTGGCCCCGCCGCTGTATTTGCCGGAAGTGGTGATGCACTTTGCGGGCTTGACCCTCCTGGCAGACCCTGAGCGTGGTCCTGAAGCTGGAGTGGCCTGTATGCATGGGGAAACGCAAGGAGCAAGCGCCCGAATTGTTTTTTCCCCCCGTCAGCAAATGGATGCCCAGCTGCGTTTTGAGATTGCCTCTTGTATGGGCAGCTATTTTCTTCCCCCTTCCCGAGTCGAAGGTGACGAGAATCGTAAGGTGCTGCATGACTATGCTCAGCACCGTGATGCGGTACGCGGTCGCCAGTTTGCCTCGCACCTTTTGGTGCCGACTCCATTACTGCTTGCCGAGCTGAGCCAGCAGAACCCTGCTGCAGACTATGTCCAGCTCCTTGCGGAGGTATTTTGGGTGGCACCAGCCTTGATTCGCCGCCGTCTTTGGGATGTGCTCGCGGCGCAAAAATAGCTTTGAAACTCACCATCATTATCAGGGGTTCTCCGTAAGGGTCTTGTTCTGCGGAGCTTGTGCCGATGCGCACTGGAGCGTTTTGTTGAGTTTAGGTTGATGTCAGAGAGGAGATCGCGTCTTGAGATCTATCGTCAGTAAGTACATCACTTTGGTGACCATCGTGTTGATGGCTTTCTTTCAGTTTGTGGCTTGCGGAGCGCAAATGTATCAGGTGTCTCTGGAAGAAGATCACGACGTGGAGATGGTGCCCGCAGGGTCAACGGACCCAGCTTCGGATAGATATGGCCTCCATTCTATGGAAGGTTGGCGGGAACTGCCGATCCATATTCGTGTCGGTCAAAAGATCACCCCTGAACAAGAAGAAGGGCTGCTACGTGCGCTGGCGATTTGGGAGCAAGCGGTGGGTAAAAAGCTGTTCGTTTACGATGGCAAAGATGATACCACCGGAGATACCTTTAAAGATCTCTATAGCTCGTTGGGAGACGAGGTAAATGGCCAGTATTTGAATGAGAGTTGGGAAAAGACCAAAAAGTCTCGTGCTGTTCTGGCCACCACGGTGTGGGATGTGGGCCCTACCAACCAGGATGAGATTGTGGCTGCGGATATCCATTTCAATGGGGAATACTACGCCATAGGCGATGCTTATGAGATGATGTATGACGAGACGGACAATCGTGAGCTGGTGGATATGACGACGCTTAGCCTCCATGAAGCGGGTCATCTGCTGGGTTTAACCCATGTTTCTTCGGAGTACGACCCTGACTCGATCATGAATCCAAACCTGTTCATTGGCGAAGGGATGGCCAAC
>JAPPOJ010000005.1:0-1114 GCA_028817975.1 Zetaproteobacteria bacterium
TGTTTCCTGACTAATCATCTGTATACAGGTCCCAATTCAAAAAGTCATAAAAAACAACTACCAGGATCGGTCTATACTTTGCCCACGAAAAACCTTTTCAAAATGAAAAGCCCACCCCGTACAACACCAATCGCGAAACCACCCCTCAGAGCGGCAAATACAGCCCTCCAGAAGTGGAGCCCCCCGAAGGGACAAAAAGTCCTCCAGAAGTGGAGGCCCCCGAAGGGACAAAAAGTCCTCCAGAAGTGGAGGCCCCCGGAGGGACAAAAAGTCCTCCAGAAGTGGAGGCCCCCGGAGGGACAAATACAGAGGCCCCCGGAGGGACAATACAGTCAGCTCTCTACTTCTTTAGCTTTTGACTCCCAATCAAGATATGTCACATCCATGATTTCGTACTCTCTCGCTCCGCCAGGTGCAATCACCTTGGCGACATCACCAAGCTCTTTTCCAATAAGTGCTCTTCCGAATGGGGATTCAAACGATATATACCCCTTGGAGGTATCTGTTTCGTCTGCTCCAACTATCGTCACTGTGCGCTCAGCACCGCTATCTAAATCTTCTATCTTTACCTCTGCTCCAAAGACAACACGCCCCGCTTCTCGAGACTTCGAGGTGTCTATGACTTCAGCAACCGAAAGCTTCGTTTCATAATCTCGGATCTTTGCTTCTACCATACCAGATTTATCTTTAGCTGCATGATAATCAGCATTTTCTTTAAGATCTCCATTCGCTCGTGCAACTTCTATTGCATGCGCCAGCTCTGGTCGCATTGCTTTAAGCTTACGGAGCTCTCTTCTCATCACGGCGTAACCGTATGGAGTCATTGGTCTTTTCATTTTTTCACTCTCAATAGCTAAAAGCCAGGATGCTGCGCCAAAATTTAACGCCTAATTAGCATAGAGCTCCTGATGGTAATCTTGAAGTGCACACACTCCCATACTTCGTCCGCCATCCTTCTTGAACATCTGTAATGATTCCACAGCTGCCGCCGCAGCTGCAACTGTTGTGTACGTAGGAACTCCTAACTCATTTGCAACAAGTCGGATGGAACGAGAGTCAAGCTGAGGACCAGACCCTTCTGGAGTATTAATAACTAGCTTTACGTCACCACTTC
>JAPPOJ010000005.1:1124-2576 GCA_028817975.1 Zetaproteobacteria bacterium
TTCCAAGTAAATCAACCACATGGGGACTTCCTTCACGAACTTTATTGATTGATTCCACCGCAAGGCCCTGTGAACAGAGGAAATCTGACGTACCCTGCGTCGCAATAAGAATATACCCAAGATCAGCAAGACGCTGCGCAACTGGCAGAAGCACGCGCTTATCAGAATCCTTTACACTCAAGAATACCTTACCGCTCTCCTGAGGCAACGCAACATTTGCCGCAAACTGCCCTTTTGCAAAGGCCCCTGCAAACGTAGAGTGTATCCCCATCACCTCTCCTGTCGATTTCATCTCTGGACCAAGTATAGTATCAACTCCCCGAAATTTGTTAAAAGGAAACACACTCTCTTTCACAGAGAAGTATGGCATTCTGCGGTATACAGGCAGATTCATTGTGTGAAGTTTTTTTCCGACCATTAATCGAGCAGCAACCTTAGCCCACGGAACTCCTGTCGCCTTACTCACAAATGGCACAGTACGAGAAGCCCTAGGGTTGGCTTCTAATATGTAAACCGTCCCATCTTTTACAGCACACTGAACATTAAGAAGACCTACTACTTTGAGCGCCTTGGCAAGCGCAACCGCATTATCACACACCTTCTGAACAACTTCATTACTTAAGCTTTGGGGCGGCATACAACATGAACTATCTCCCGAATGAACCAACGCCGGTTCAATATGCTCAAGGACTCCTGAAATAATGACCTGTTCACAATACCTCACCGCATCAACATCAAAATCAATTGCATCATCAAGAAAACGATCAATAAGAACAGGACGCTCTTGCGACACATCAACAGACTCTTGAATATACGTAAGAAGCTCTTCTTCAGAATAAACCACTTTCATAGCCCGTCCACCTAGCACGAAAGAAGGTCGTATCATCAGAGGGAAACCAATTCGCCGGGACTCGTGCACAGCTTCTTCAGCAGTGCGAGCAAGCGCGCACTCAGGTTGAAGGAGTCCAAGTTCAGACACAAGCGCACTAAGGTATCCCTATCTTCAGCAGCATTGATTGAATCGACGGTCGTACCGATTATCGGCACACCATGAGCATTCAAAGAATCAGCAAGCTTAAGCGGAGTCTGTCCACCAAACTGCACGATTACCCCATCGGGTCGCTCATGATTGACGATAGCCATTACAGACGCAAACGTAAGTCGTTCAAAATAGAGTCTATCACTGATGTCGTAATCTGTAGACACCGTCTCGGGATTACAGTTTACCATTACGGATTGATATCCATCTTCTTTAAGTGCAAGAACTGCATGCACACAGCAGTAATCAAACTCTATGCCCTGGCCAATACGATTTGGCCCTGAACCAAGAATAATCACTTTCTTCTTTTCAGAAACAGCTGCCTCTGATTCGCTCTCATAGGTTGCATAAAAGTACGGAGTATGTGCGCCAAATTCTGCTGCACAGGTATAGACCGAGTTAAAAACTGTCGG
>JAPPOJ010000162.1 GCA_028817975.1 Zetaproteobacteria bacterium
TTGCCGCGTACCTCGAAGGTCTTGACCTATTGGGGCCTGCCTATGTAGAGTTGCACGTCCACTCTAGACAGCTGCTTGATATGATCCTCCGCGGGGAATCGGTAGAGGGTCAAAAGTGTACTTGGCCGCAGCGGCTTGAGATGCTGAAAAACCTCTTTAGACGCACGTTAGAGCGCGCGAGTGGCGCTCTGATCCCTGCGCGGCATGGAGCAGATGCACGTCCTATGGGAGAGCGGCATTTTGATGCTTTCTCTGGCCATAGCTTCTCTAACTCGGCAAGGGGAAACGCCTCCGCATCTTCGGTGAGACCACTTCCTGTAGGAGAAGTAAAGCACCTGTATATGGCACCTCCTCCAGGTGTACCTGCAGCGTCCCAAGACCTTGGGATGGGGGGGGGCTTTCCGCTGGGGAGGGTCTTTGCGGCGGATGGACAGTGGATGCCTCTGGGCCAAGCATATACACAGACGAACCTTGTGGGTGAAGATGATCCTCATTATAGGATGTCCTTGTCTCTTGAGCTGGACAAGGCGCGTTGGAAGCGCATGGTCGAGCTTCAACGGATGCTATACCCTTCCAGGTGGCGTGTGGTGGCGGAGATAGCTGCGGTTACATGCGCCACCACGGGCGTTGCTACCGGGGTAGTGGGTGCGGCTTACTGGCTATGTCGGCAAGGGGCTAAGCTTTGGTGGCGTAAATAAGTCAAACAGGAATCAAGGTGCGCCATATATTCGGTGCACGCCGTAACATAAAAGCAAACAAATGAAAATGATACGAACTTTAGTTTATATTTTGTTGTTCCAAGTGTGTGGGCTTAACGCTTTGCTAGGGGGACAGGTTCACTCCGAAGGTGTGGCGATTCATCGTGAGTCTGAAGTGAGTGACTCGCATGCGCAAAAACAGAAAAAGAGCCTTGCTCCCTTAGCGGATGTGCAGCCGTTGAGCAAGCAGCCTGGATTTTGGCAGCGTGTTCAAAGGGTCATGGTGTCGCCGCTATTTTGGGGGTTGGGACTTGGTACCGGTGTGATAGCTTTTTGCAAGCATGCTCTGCACAAGCTGCAGCTGCCCCTCTTTGGCCACAAGTCACGTGCACTGGTGATCTATCATGGACGATCTGCAGATGCATCGGTCGCTCCTGCCTCACAAAATAGGTCAGTGGGTACTTGGGCCAAGGGGCAAATCCGGACGTATGCACGACCCGAGCGTCCTTCCGAGGTCACCACTCCCGAGCTTTATTCTCATGCGCTGTATAACAGCTATCTTAAATCAAAGGTCCTGATAGGTTGTGGGTTGCGTGACTCCCGGGGGGGCTTTGCTTTCCAACCTATGTTGCGAGCGGAGAACCTTCCGTACCGCTATCGCACGGACATTGCCTATGAGGAGGAGGAAAGGCTCCACCTTGAGGTCTGCCAGGTATTCAGCACCTTTCATAGGAGAGTTTGTGTTGTGGATGCGGTGAAGAAAATGCGCAATATCGCCTGCTATACTTTAGACCCCACACAGTTGGAAGCAAGCCATTTTACTCCTGAATTTTTGGCAGATCTGGAATCTCTTGGTCGCCGCGCCCAATATGATGTACGTAAAGTCAAATCTTTCGTCAGTCGCTATGGGGTGATGATGGCATTTAAGCAGTGCTATGGTGGGTATGACTTTTTTCAGAAGGTAGAAGAAGGTGTGGAGTCTGGTCCTCAGGTCGCGCTAGATTGGCTCCGAGGGGGTGTCTTTGATACATCTCGTGTGCCATTTAAAGCGCTTTTTACCGCGGGTATGGCCCATGGAGGACATCCCTCGACCCATGACTTGAACTATAGTATGGAGGCGGCTGCGGAAGACGAGTGGTATATGGGGGTTACCAAATTAGAAGATGTTGTCCGTCTGGATGTACTTGTGGAAAAACTCTTAGTGTTGCCCCATTTAGAAGGGTACCTTTTACGTCGCCGAGCTTTAGTGCATCTCAAGGCTTACTTTGCCAGCGATAGCTACAAGCGTGAGTCGACCCTTGGAAGACATACCGATATTGAGCAGCTCAACGAACAAAGATGGATGTATCCGCAGTTGTGGAATTTGTAGCTAAGCTGAGCATTCGATATTTGTTTTAAAAAGCGTTACATCCCCATGGGGCAGCCACTACCTTCCCCCTCAGGTGACTCACCCTCTATGCTGGCAGGGTATCTCGACACCCATTCTCAGCCTCGGAGGTTTGCCATGCCCACGTCCCTATCCTTAGATCCCTACGCGATGATTTTGGTTGATTTCATCGGTGAAATCAGACTGAGTACCCCACCCGGAAAAAATAGCCGGCCTCGGTTTTCCCTGCCAGAACAAGGCTTTTGCGCCACGGCAAGGACGAAGTTTTGTCAATTCGCAAATCTTTGCCGTTCCACTAATGGGAAAACTTGTCGGAGAAACTATCCACCATGCGTCCGCTGGCTACGATAGAGCTGCGCAATGTCGTCCGTGAACCCTACGGAATACCCATATCTAGGTCAAACAGATTAAAATCCGCTGAGGTGGAAATTCAATAATTTGTGGACTTACACGTTTAAATTAAGAAAAAA
>JAPPOJ010000070.1 GCA_028817975.1 Zetaproteobacteria bacterium
TCGGCATACGGGCCCATGAGGATACCATTCAATTTGCTGCGGCAGATAAAGTCTTAACAATCTACAGCAGCTGCTATGGAAAAGTTACTTGTCAAGGTGAGGCTTACCTACCCCCCAAATTGTTGGTGGATATTATCAAAGAGCTTCCTCCTGGAAAAGTAGAGCTGTCTTCCGAACAAGGGTGGCTAAAAATCACAGCAGGCACGCACAGACAATGTGAAATGAAATTACCCTTCGTAGACGAGCAGTCTTGGCCACAGAAACCTGCACGAGACCATTTTGCTGCGCTCCCTCCTTTGGATGCAGCCACCCTAAGCTACCTTGTTGAGCAGGTCATGATATGCGTAAATCACGAGTCGAGTGTTCGGTACAGCACCGTCGCTTTTATACACAGCCCAGCTCCGGGGCTCTTACGAATGGTTGGTACGGATGGTTTTCGACTTTCTTACGCAGAGACTGCGCTAGACGTGTCTGATTCCTCAATCACGCAGGGGCTATGCTTGAGCAAGCGTAGCTTGCTCGAAATTTTAAGGGTATGTGCAGAAGGTTTCGAAACAATTGCACTTGGTGTTTCTACGGATGGCCACACCATCCGTATGGAAGTGCAGGGGTGTGAAGTGTATATCCGTGTTTCGACGGTTTCTTTCCCGAGCTATCAAACGGCCATCCCTGAAGCTCAACCAAACAAAGTGACATTACCCAAAGCAGAATTGCAAAGCATGGTGAAACGTGTCCTACTCACCTCCAACCGCCATCGTACTGTGATGCTCCAGTTTGCTCCCCAAGAACTGCAGATCAGCGCGACGAATGCGGGTAACTCTGAAGGCAAAGAAACTTTGGCCCTTGCAGAGCAGCAGCTAGAGAGCACTCAAGTCTCATTCAAAGGAAAGTATTTGCTTGACATTTGCTCAGTGTCTGTTAACTCACATGAGCTGAGTATGGAATATTTAAATGGCTCTGCTCCTGTCATTCTAAGGCCCTGCAATGGCCCTAACAACAGTAGTGCAATTCATGTGTTGGTGCCAATGCACGAGCAAGGGCAGTCTAAAGAGTGACATAAGGGATTTTCGAGCCTGTATAACAGGATAAAAACAATCAAATTTTAAGTCTTTTGTAGATTTTATGGAACTTTGAGAGGAGCTTGCCCTAAAAGGAAACAGTAGCTTTAAGATAGGATTTTTAGTAGAATCATCCTATCAAAAAGGTGAGAAAAAAGGTTATTTCCATGAGTGATATTCATTCTGAAGAGTCGGGCAGCTCTGTCTCTTCTAATCTAGATATTCCCCACCCTCAGGGGGCCTCTGATCAAGCATACAACGCCGAAAACATTAAGGTCTTAGAAGGCCTAGAGGCGGTGCGGAAGCGCCCAGGCATGTATATTGGCTCAACTTCTAGTGAAGGGTTACACCACCTTGTATATGAAATAGTTGACAATTCTATTGATGAGGCTATGGGGGGGCATTGTGACCGCATTGTCGTGACTCTCCATATCGATGGTAGTGTGTCTGTACTTGATAATGGCCGTGGGATTCCGGTAGCTCAGCATGCAGCGGAGGGCAAGTCGGCTCTTGAAGTTGTCATGACCGTGTTGCATGCTGGAGGAAAGTTTGATGATAAAGCTTTCGCGTTTTCAGGCGGGCTACATGGGGTTGGGGCTTCGGTGGTCAATGCCTTGGCCTCTTGGATGCATGTAGAAGTCTACCAAAATGGGAATATTTATCGGCAAAGCTATGAGCGAGGTAAGCCCTTAGGGTCTGTAAATGTCGTGGGCGATACGACCAAAACGGGGACAATGAGCCATTTTAAACCAGACGACACTATTTTCAAGGAGACCACAGAATATTCCTTCGAAGTCCTTCAAAAACGTCTGCGTGAGCTCTCCTTCCTCAACCCAGGGCTTTCTATCGTTCTGGTGGACGAGATCGCCAGCAAGGAAGGAACCTATTGCTTTGAGGGCGGGTTGACAAGTTATTGTGATTACCTCAACACAGGGAAAGCTGCTTTACACCCTCAGGTTATTTCCATACAAGCCACGAAATATGGGGAGAACGGCCCCGAGTCAGAGCTTCACTGCGCGCTACAATGGACAGATAGTTATCAAGAAAACACCTTTTCATATGTAAATAATATTTTTACTCCGGAAGGTGGGACTCATCTGACAGCAATGCGTTCAGCGCTGACTCGGGTCGTCAATCAGGTAGCAGAGAATGGAGGCCTTCTTAAGGGCTTTAAGGGGTCGCTAACAGGCGATGATGTTCGCGAAGGTCTTACAGGGATTGTGGCCGTGAAGGTCAAAAATCCTGAATTTCAAGGGCAGACCAAATCTAAGCTTGGCAATGCTGAGGTACGGGGCTGGGCTGAAACCATCATTTCTGAAAAGCTGCATGATTTTTTCAATGAAAACCCAGAGGTTGTAAAAGGCATCGTCCAGAAGATGGTCGATGCTGCAAGAGCGCGTCTGGCAGCTAAAAAAGCTCGGGAGCTCACTCGCCGCAAAGGAGCCATTGATTTTGCTGGACTGCCCGGCAAGATGGCTGATTGTCAAGAGAAAAACCCTGAACTTTGTGAGCTATTTGTTGTGGAGGGCGACAGTGCAGGCGGGAGTGCGAAGCAGGCCCGTGATCGACGCACTCAAGCGGTTCTTCCTTTGCGAGGCAAGATTTTAAATGTAGAAAAAGCACGTTTTGATCGTATGTTGAACTCAACAGAAATCAAGCTGCTTGTCAAAGCTTTAGGTACAGGCATTGGCAGGGGAGAATTTGATGTCTCTAAAATTCGGTACCACAAAATTATTCTGATGACGGATGCAGATGTGGATGGTGCACATATCCGTACCTTAATCTTGACGTTCTTTTTTCGCCAGATGCCTGAGCTAATTGAACGCGGGTATCTTTATATCGCTCAGCCCCCTCTTTACAAATATAAAAAAGGTAAGTTTGAGAAATATTTGAAAGACAATAACGCCCTGACCGAGGTTCTTGTACAATCGGGCCTTGGTGAGGTGGATGTGCTGGATAATCATCAACAGCTGCTAGAGCGCGGCGCTGCTTCGCAAATGTTGATGATTTTAAAGCGCTTTGAAGAGCTTGTGCAACGTGTCTGCAATAATCGCATGGACCAGAGAGTCATTGAAGCCCTTTTGCAGTTAAAGCAGGTGGATGCTTCTTGGTTTACAGAGCGTGAGAAAATGGCAGAGCTGGAGCAACGGCTTCAGTCTGTTTGTGCGAGCAAAGACTGGCATGTGGACCAGCCCGCATTTCTTGTGCAACCCAGCACCACGCTTCCGGGGTCTTATGCTCTGGTGGTCTCTTCTGTCCGAAATAATGTTCCTGTGCAGACTCAAATTGATATGGAGTGGATAGACGGCAAAGAGTTTCTTGAGATTAAGCGGTTATTTACATCTTTGCATGACCTTGGGGCGCCTCCTTTTGTCTGGGTGAAGAAAGGAGAAGCTTCGGAATCAGGCTTGCAGATTACAACGCACCGTGCTTTGCGAGAAGCTATCGTGGAGCAAGGGCGTAAGGGTGCCTATGTTCAGCGTTACAAAGGTCTTGGGGAGATGAATCCTGAGCAGCTTGAAGTTACTACAATGTCTGAGGAGGGGCGCACACTCTTGAAAGTAGATATTCAAGACGCTGTAGAAGCGGACCGGCTTTTCTCCACGCTAATGGGTGACGATGTAGAACCGCGACGTGAATTCATACAAGATAATGCGTTGAGTGTCGCCAATTTAGATGTCTAGGCCCCCAAGTTTTAACAGCAATGATGGACCTTTTTGGTGAAAGGTCCCTGAGTTTAGGATTCGTACATGAGTGAGCTTTCAGGTTCCGTATTAAATATCTCCATTGAAAATGAAATGAAGACATCATTTCTTGACTATTCAATGAGTGTGATCGTTTCTCGAGCGTTACCCGATGTTCGTGACGGGCTAAAGCCCGTGCATCGCCGTATTTTGTACGCAATGCACGGATTGAAAAACTACCACAACAAACCTTATCTGAAGTCTGCGCGTATTGTGGGTGATGTGATCGGTAAGTATCATCCCCATGGAGATAGTGCGGTATATGATGCTTTGGTGCGTATGGCACAGGACTTTTCCTTACGCTACACGATGGTTGATGGGCAAGGAAACTTTGGTTCATTGGATGGTGATGCTGCGGCAGCCATGCGTTACACAGAGTCGAGAATGGAAGCTTTTAGTGAAGCTTTGTTGGAAGACCTTGAAAAAGATACGGTGGACTTTGTTCCTAACTATGACAATAAGGACGAGGAACCGAGTGTACTTCCTGCGCGCATCCCGCAGCTTATGGTTAATGGAGCCAGTGGTATTGCGGTAGGAATGGCAACGAATATTCCCCCACATAACTTGGCGGAGGTTGCATATGCGTTAAAGGCATTGATTGCTGACCCGAGCATAGACGTCGCTGGGCTGATGCAACATGTCAAGGGCCCGGATTTTCCTACTCGTGCGGAAATACATGGTCGTAAGGGAATTCAAGAAGCTTACGAAACAGGGCGTGGCTCGGTTGTGATGAGGGCTTGTGCGGAAGTGGAGCCCATGCCCAAAAACTCGGGGCGAGAACGGATTGTCATTACGGAGATCCCTTACCAAGTTAACAAGGCTCGGCTAATTGAAAAAATAGCGGATCTTGTGAGAAGTAAACGTATCGAAGGTATCTCTGATCTGCGTGATGAGTCGGCGAAAGAAGATATCCGTATTGTGATTGATTTGAAAACAGGTGAAGCCGGTCAAATTCTGCTCAACCAACTTTACAAGCTAACGCCGCTGCAAACCAGTTTTGGTGTGAATATGGTTGCTTTGGTGGATGGGCGCCCACGCTTGTTGAATCTCAAGGAGGTTCTACAAGAGTTTTACTACCATCGGCGTAACGTCATCTTGCGTCGTACAGCTTACTTACTACGTAAAGCTCAGGAACGGGCACATATTTTGGCTGGACTCAAAGCTGCGGTGGAAGAAGCGGACCGTGTCATTGAGCTGATTCGAGCTGCGCCAAGTACCGCGGAAGCCAGTGAGGTGTTACAACAGGAATTTGCTTTGAGTGCCATTCAAGTCAAGGCTATCTTGGACATGCGTTTGGCTCGCTTAACGGGCATGGAACGTGAAAAGATTGTCGAGGAATATCAACAAGTTTCAGAGCAAATCATCGACTACAAGGACATCTTGGCTAAACCTGATCGTGTCACTAAGATTCTGTTGACCGAACTAGATGAGGTCGTCGACAAGTTTGGCGATGAGCGTCGTACTAAGATTCTTGCTTCAGATGCGGAAAGCTTTTCTATGGAAAGCCTGGTTGCAGATGAAGAAGTAAGTGTCACGGTTACGCGAGCTGGATATGTGAAAAGAACCCCTCTTGATCAAATCTCGGCTCAAAAGCGTGGTGGAAAGGGTAAAGCGGGAGTCCTTATGAAAGAGGAAGATCTCGTGATGGACATCTTCACCACGTCGAACCATCAGGCGCTGCTTTGCTTCACCAACTTAGGCAAGGTTTTTACCTTGCGTGTTTATGAAGTACCTGAAGCGGGCTTGCGTACTCGCGGCAAACACTTCGCGAATATGTTGAAATTAGAAAGTGGTGAAAAAGTCGTTTCGGTGCTTTCGGTCGGAAACACAGAGACTAAAGGATATGTGTTCTCTGTTACAAAGGCTGGTTATATTAAGAAAACAGACTTAGAGGCTTATTGTAAAGTGAGGGCTACGGGGATTATTGGCCTTAAGCTTGATTCAGGAGATGAGCTTGTTTGTTGTAAAGTAGCGCGTGAGCAAGGGGATGATGTGCTTTTGGCGACTGCTCAAGGAAAAGTGATTCGCTTTGCGGCGGAGGATGTGCGTCACATGGGGCGCGCAGCTCGTGGGGTCACGGGTATCCGCTTTGATGAAGAAGACTCGGTCATAGGCATGGAAGTGGTGCCTAGTGAACAAAGCACAAAAGAAGAAGCAACTCTATTGTCTGTTTGTGAAAATGGCTTTGGCAAGCGTACTCCTTTGAGTGAATACCGTCGCCAAACTCGCGGTGGTAAAGGAGTGTACACCATCAAAGTGAGCCAGCGCAATGGGGCTGTGGTTGCGATTTTATTAGTCAAAGGCCGAGATGATATCGTTGCGGCTACTTCCGCTGGCAAGATCACACGCTTCCATGCAGAGGATATTCGAGTGATTGGTCGACATACTCAGGGTGTGCGGTTGATGAGTATTCAACCTGGAGAGAGCGTGATCGGCATGAACCGTGTACTCAATAGCGAAGAAGAAAAGTGAGGGATTGGTGACTGCATGCCGGCAAAGTCCCCAACAGCAGCTTGAGCGTTATCTGAAGCCTTGGCGTCAGGCTGGGCGTTGGACACATGACTATGCTGGGTGTGGCTCCTTCCGACAAGGCCTTGTTTACGAGACCAGCCATGGTGGCCAGTCTACTTGGTTTGACTTAGCGAGTTTGTCGAAGGCGATTGTCACGGCCCCGTTAATTCATACTATACAAAGTGAGGCAGAGCCTATACTCCCCGCAGAACTGCAGTTTCTGGACTTGACGAGACCAGGGCTGTTGCGCTTAATCAGCCACCGCTCAGGTTTTCGCGACTGGGTCGCGCTGTGGATACAAGATGCAACAGAAGCCTTCGAGCCGATGTGGGGGCTTTGTAAAACGAGGTTGCCGCAGTTCTTGCAACTATGTCGACAGCGTGGATATTTGCCTTCTGTTGATCAAGTAGGCCCGGTATATAGTGATCTCGGCTATTTGGCTGCAGGCTTCTATTTGGAGTACCGGTATGATCGAAGTTTATGGGAGCTTTTTCAGAGTTTTGCGAGGAAAGAAAAGCTTTGCATAGAAGGGTTAAGGCCACACTTTGTGGTGCAAGCACCGCTTTGTGCACCCACGGGATTTTGTGCGCTGAGGAAAAGAGTGCTTTGTGGTGAAATACATGATGAAAATGCCTCCTTTATCGGTGGGTTGCCAGGGCACACAGGAATGTTTGGGACAGGCCGCGGGTTGGTGGCTTGGCTCGAAAGCTTTTATCGTAGCCCTGCTGGGCGCGCCTTCTTTGCTTCTAATCAGGTGTTGATGAAAGATCCTTTGGATGAGCCGGATACAGGTCTCTACCAACTTTGTGGCTTGGATCAAGCTGGACCTGCGTCTACGGGAGCCTTTTTTGGCCAGGGGAAAGCACTGGGGCACGTTGGGTTTACCGGCGGGGCTTTTTGGGTTGACATGCAAAGGCATAAATATGCGGTTTTTTTAACAAATCGTACTTTTTCTGGGCGGCGAGGGCATTGGTTTCATGAGGTGCGTCGGCGGGTCTTTGATCTATTGGGTCAAATCTGCGGCTGTAGCTCTGTTGACAAAACGGGTTCTGCATGAATCAAATGCAAGGGTGTCGTGAAGCGGTGGTGTTGGGCCGTGGCATTTTCGGCCTTTCGGTCGCATATGCTTTGCTGGGCTTAGGTTGCCGTGTACTGGTGCTTGGTAAGAACGAACCGGCGAAGTCTGCTAGCCGTGCAGCAGTGGGCGTTTCCTGCCAAAAAGGCTTGAAATTTGCACGTAGTCAGGCTTTTCAGCGCAAACTGGTAGGGCAGCAAGCGACACACTCCCTGGCCCAGGAGCTTGGGGTTGAGTTGTATAGCCCTCTTTGGGAACCCTATGATTCGGTGGTAGACTTTGCGGCTCGGTGTCGGCGTGCCTATCAAAGTGCGCCGAAGGGTCTATATGCTGTACATGCAGCCCCACAGTTTCCGGCATTTCCTTTTCGCGCGGCTCCACCCCCGATGGGCGCTCTGTGTTACCAAGACGACTACAGCTATGACCCGATCAGCTTTTTGACACGGCTCGAACAGGCTATTTTGCAGCGTGGAGGAAAGATTGTCTCCGTAGAAGCAGCGTTGGTGCCTCAACAAGAAGGGGTACAAGTTGTAGCTGAAGGCTTTAAGAGTAGCTCTGAAGCAGCTGTTGTGTTGGCAACAGGCGCTCAAACGCCGAAGCTGTTGCAAACGGTAGTCCCTAAGTTGCCCAAAACCCAATTTTCTTGGGGGGGAACATTCTGCTTACCACGTGTTGTAACCGAGGAGCCTCCTTTTGCGTGGAGAAGTAAGCAGGTCTCTTGCAATGTTCTAAGCCATGAGGTCCGTTTTGGCTCTTATAGCCTTGCGAACAACCAGCCTTATTTGGCTACAGCAATGTATGAGGGTCTGTGTAATCTGTGGCAAAATCATCTTTCTCTCAGCTTTGAAAAGGCTCTGTTAGTTTCTGGCTGTCGCTTAGCCTTTAGAACTCGCTATCCCTTGTGTGACCAAGTCCCCGGACAGAAAAATCTGTGGGTATTTGCTGGTGCATATAAGAGTGGATATGATTTAGGACCTCTTTTAGGGCGGTCCCTGGCGTTGGAAATTTTTTCCGCGCACAAGCCGCAGAGTTTGCGTCCATTTGCTTGGGGTGAGCAGATGAGTTAATCCCATTTACGCTTGACCTCTAGGCATGCTCCGGCACTTACTTCTCTAATGTGACACCATAAGTTGCCCTTAGAATGAAAGCAAAGGCTGTTGTATATCTCTATCAGGTGGAGTTAGGTTATTGAAAAATGTGATTGCACTTAGACTACTGCTGAGCATGTTATCTCTACTTGCTCTAGGCATGCTTGCCCTCTATGCTGCTTCGGCTCTAAAAGGCTCGCAGGAGTTTGAAGACCCGGCTTACTATTTATGGAAACAAAGTGGGGCTGTAGGTCTTGGTCTGGTTTGTATAGGGCTGTTGTGGGCTGTGCCTCAAGACTGGCTTCGAGCAGCGCCCTTGCCGCTTTATCTGTTTTCGCTATTGTGCCTTGTGTTGGTACAGGTTCCTGGGCTGGGGCATAGTGCGGGGGGTGCTCAGCGCTGGCTTCAAATCGGCATGTTGACCTGGCAACCAAGTGAGTTGGCAAAGCTCGCGGTGGTGCTGTTGTTAGCCAAAAATTTTTCTTTGAAAAGGTATGATCCTCAAAAAGCTTCATCTTTGCTGTCTACGGCAGTGATTGTATTGCCCGTTATAGGGCTGGTGCTTTGTCAGCCTGACTTTGGGACTTCGGTCTTGATTGCTTCGGTGAGTTTTCTTTTGTTATTGCTTTCTGGAGTTTCTCGTAACACTCTTCTGGGAATCGCAATGCCTGTTGTGGGTAGTGCGCTATATGCGGTGTTTTCTGCACCTTATCGTCTGAAGCGGCTGCTTAGTTTTCTCGACCCATGGGGAAACTTTCGGCAGGGTGGGTTTCAGGTTGTACAATCCTTTGTGGGTTTTCATAATGGTGGAGTTGCAGGTGTTGGCTTGGGGGAGTCGAAGCAAAAACTATATTACTTACCAGAGGTGCACACCGACTTTATTATGGCTTTGGTGGCGGAAGAGTTTGGACTTGTGGGGTCTGCGTTTGTTTGTGGAGTCTACGCTTATATTGTGTTTTTAGGATTTGAAGTAGGGCATCGTCATCCACAGCCTTTTTTCAAATATCTTTCGTATGGACTGACGAGCTTGCTTGGAATGCAGACCCTCTGTAACCTTGGGGTCGTGATGGGGTTGCTTCCCACAAAAGGATTGGCCTTGCCTTTTATGAGCAGTGGGCTAAGCTCGCTGCTGGCTTATATCTTTTTGCTTGGCTTGCTGGCGAGGGTGTCTAAAGTTGATTCTCAAGGCCTCCCATGCTAGAGTGCCCTTTTTTGTGCAGCGCAAGCAAGTTGAGCGCGCGAGTGCGACATAAAAATAGGGTAGACATATGCATCTTGGTAAAGGGGCGCGCTTACATTTCTTGGGAATAGGTGGGAGTGGTATGCTTCCTCTGGCCCAAGCTGCGCTTGAGTTTGGTTTTGCGGTTTCGGGTACAGATCTGTCCTTGGGCCCCCGCTTAGATGACCTACGGGCGAGTGGAGCACAGGTTGTGGAAGAGGCCTTCGGTGCTGATTTGCTATGTACAGCGACTCATGTCATTTGCTCGTCGGCGATAGCTCGTTCGCACGTGTTGCTGCAGTTAGCACTGCAGCAAGGCAAAGCACTATTACACCGTTCAGACTTGCTTAACTTTTTTTGTCAACAAAAAAAAACGATCGCGGTAGCTGGAACACATGGAAAATCTTCAACCGCGGCCATGGTGACGTATGCTTTACATCAAACAGGCCGCTTTCCGAGCTATATTTTGGGCGCCCCCCTTCAAGGAGGTTTAGGGGCAGCTGCTTGGGATACACGGGGAGAGTGGTTGGTCATTGAAGCAGATGAATCGGATCGGACCCATGAGAAATATCACCCGGAACTCGCCTTAGTGACTTCAGTTGATTTTGACCACTTGGACTGCTATGGCTCTGGCCAAGAAATCGTCCGTTCTTTTGTACAATTTCTTTCGCAAGCAACACGAAGTGCGGTGGTGCACCCTCAAGGAGAGCTTGGGCAGTGTGTTCCACAAGAATGGAAGATGCTGACGCGCCACAAGCCATCTTTAAAGACCTATGGCACCGCAGAAGGTTTAATGAATCGGGTCGGCTCGCTCTCTTTCCAAAATGGGGGAGGAAGTGGCACTTATCAGTTGGAGGGAGGAGCAACCCAAAATGTGGAACTTCCTCAACTTGGCCAGCATAGCTTTTTAAATGCATTAGGTGCGGGCTTAGTTTGCCAAGAGGCCGGGTTAAGCTGGTCACAATACCTGCAGTGCATGCGAACTTTTCCTGGAGTTTACAGACGCTTACAGGTTGCTGCGTACCAACAAACATGGGTTTGGGTGGATGACTATGCGCACAACCCCGGCAAGATTCAGGCTGCTGTGCAAGCTGTGCGTCAGGCGTGGCCAAGTTCAAGGCTAAGCGTGATTTTTGAGCCACATCGTTATTCTCGCTTGCAGACGATGGCGGAAGCCTTTTTTCAAGCTTTTCGTCCAGCCAATGATGTTTATGTGACAGAGGTGTACGCTGCAGGTGAACAGGACGAAGAGGGAGTTTGGACAGCTGCGGCCATTGCAAGCCAAATTGGCCAGTATTCGGGGGTGTCTTCCCAGGCTTTCTCTGCGGCGGTGGTGATAGACCAGGTGCGTGCGGTGGATCAGCACTGTGTACTGTTGACCTTGGGGGCGGGAGGTGTCCGAGAGCTTGGAGCTCGTTTGATTGAGCAACTATCTTGCCAGGAGTGAAAAAAGTGCATCCTCACTTGTCGGGTTACTTCCGGTGGCTGTGAAAAAGAACTACATTTTTCGACTCTTGCTGTATCGAATCATTTTGCCTAATGCAACCCCTACTAGCTCCCCGCCATAATACAACAAGACAAAGCTCTTGTTGATGCAACAGAACCAAAGAAGAGCTTCTCCTAGAGCCTCAGTTTGAGGAGGACTGCCGGTGAAAGGGTTTTGCCGAGACAAGCCGCCACGGCCGCAATGCTCAAGAAGTGTTCTGGCGCAGCAGAAAATTATCTCTAAAAGGCGGTGCTTTGGTAACTTGTGGATGAAGCCCATTATTCGTGTTTTGCCATTGCTGCTATTGGGGCTCTGGGCGGGGTGGAGCTATAAGTCCTGGTCATGGTTTTGGCTGCAGCCAGTAGAGGGTGAAGAGTGGCAGGTTGAAGTGGTTGGTGCCGCTCATGGAAAGGATAAGCATAAGCTGCAGGCATCTCTCACGGAGTACTTTAATCAAGAAGGCTTCTCGCTTTTTTTGCGAGCAGATTGGCATCAGCACCTACAGCAAGGCTTTTTAGCAGAGTCGGATTTGGCCTACTTTGAAGTGATGCGTACAGGCTTAACCCGTGTAGCGGTTCGTGGGGTAGCGCATATCCCCTTAATGCAGGTAGACATGCAAGGGTGGAGATATGTTTCATCAAAGGGAGTGATTTATGGCAAAGTTTCTGGAAGTGAGTCTTTGCCCCGGTTGCGCGGCCTTTTTGATGTGCCGAGTAGGCAGGCAAATGTAATAAATGCCGTGGAGAAGACGCGTTTGCGTCAAAGTCTTAAGCTTTATCGTCTATGCCAGCACCATAAATTATCTATTTCTGATATTGGCTATCAGCGTTATCGGGGGTTTTCCCTCAAGCTTGCGGGCCACAGAACAGAAGTTTTGCTTGGTTTTGAAAGCCTAGAGCGTAAGTTGGAACGCCTTTTGAGGCTGTTGGAGGAGCGTGCTCCGCACGAGCCTTATCCGGAAAGAATAGAGCTAGATTATCTAGACAAGGCCTATATCATTGAGTCAACCTAGTTAGCAGAACAGAAGCTTTTATGAAAAAAAAATACTTTGCGCTTGATTTGGGTACGACGAAATTCTGTCTTGCTTGCTTAGAACTGGATTATGGCAACCAGACAGCGACGGTGGACTGGTTAGCGGTTCCTGCTGGGGGGATGAAAAGTGGTATGTTGGAGCGTATGGACCGTGCCAGTGCTCAGTTAGCGACACTCATTGGCCAAGCGGAAGAGCAGTTTAAAGTAGATTTGCCTGCGATTGTAGTGGGGGTGGCTGGTCGCCATCTTGCTTCCACTTTTGTGGAACATCTACTTTCGTTGCATGGACAAAGGGTTGGCCTTAAGCACTGTCAAAAATTGCAGAGGCTCGCAAGCCTTGCTCCTGTAAGTGAAGGAAGGGAGCAGGTGTTGGCACTTCCGGTAGCTTACCAAGTAGATGCCAGACCTTGGTCGAGCAACCCCCTCCAGCTAACGGGTCAGCACCTTAGGTCTTCTATGTTTTCGGTTACTGCGGACAAACATTATTTACGGGACTTGGTGCGCTTGTGTAATAGCTGTGGTGTCAAAGTGTCGGCATTTCAGCCGGAGCCTGTCGCAAGTGCGTCTGCGATTTTAGGGACAGGCCCTTACCGTCAAGGAGCCGTCATTATCGATATAGGAGGGGGGAGTGTTGATGGGGTTGCATATCGGCACTCGGTCCCGGTATATTTGTTTACTTTGAGAGGAGGGGGCGAAGCGCTGACGGACAAAATAGGCTTTCATTGGAATCTTTCTCTTCAGGAAGCAGAGCGGGTGAAGCGTCAGGTTGGTTTTTTGGCAACAGGTATGGGGGATAAAATAGAGTGCTTAGATCTGCATGGAAGGTTACAAAAAGTCTCGGTGAAAGCAGTTGTCGATTTACTGATTCGAGAGTTTACGTTGCTCTCTCGGGAGTTAAAAGATATTTTTGTGCAGTTGGGTTATCCGCAAAGCACTGGCTTACTGATTACCGGAGGTGGGTCGGAGCTTTTGGGCTGTGAGCAAGTGCTTGCTAAAATGTTGTCGCGTCCTGTAGCTAAGCTTAGTCCAGATTGGAAGTCAGGCCTGCCCTCGGCCTTTGATGCTCACAGCTTGCGTCAAATGGGAGGCCCCACTCCAGGGAAGCAACATGCAACGGTGATTGGTATGTTGTTGCTGGCCGCGCAAAAAGAGCTTGATCTTCACGACTTAGGCGGTGCCTCTGTGACGAAGTTGGGACTACGCAAAGTCTGGGGCTGGCTCCGTGAATTGAAATCATAGCAAAATTTTCCCACCTGATGCACTGCAGCTTTGTCAAAATTAAATGTTTACTATTCAGAGGTTAGCGCAGTGATAAACGCGCTCCCCGAAGGCGGTCCGCTATAATCGGAGGTAAGTCAACACGAAAATATCAAGAAGGGAGTGCCTAAATGACTGTCGAAGGCTGCGAATCCGCTGGACCAGGAGCACGGATAAAGGTGTTTGGCATCGGTGGTGGAGGCACGAACGCTGTGAGCACGATGATTCGTGCTCACATTGATGGGGTCGACTTTATTTCAGCAAATACGGATATTCAGTCGCTGCAGGCGGCGCTTGCGCCGCGTAAGATCCAGATAGGGAAGGACCTTACGAAAGGCTTAGGGGCGGGGGCAGACCCGGATATTGGCCGTGATGCAGCTTTGGAGGATCGTCAGGAGATTTTAGAATGTGTCTCCGGGGCAGATATGGTGTTTGTTACAGCTGGTATGGGGGGGGGCACAGGCACAGGTGGTGCTGCGATTGTGGCGCAAATAGCCAAGGAGTCCGGTGCACTCACTGTTGGTGTGGTTACGAAGCCTTTCGGCTTTGAAGGCAAGCGACGTCGGAAGCATGCCGATATCGGCATAGACCGACTTAAAGCGCATGTGGATACCCTGCTGGTGATTCCTAACGATCGCTTATTACATGTTGCTGGGCCAAGTCTCACGATGTTAGAGGCTTTCCGCCTTGCGGACACGGTATTAGTGAATGCGGTACGTGGTATTAGTGACATCATTAACGTGCCTGGAACCATTAATGTGGACTTTGCTGATGTTAAGACGGTCATGTCCAATATGGGGCAAGCTCTTATGGGAATTGGCAGTGCCCGTGGCGAAGGTCGTGCCAAAAAAGCGGCTATGGAAGCTATTTCTTCCCCTCTCTTGGAAGATGTAGACATTGAAGGAGCAACAGGCCTGCTTATTAACATTACGGCTGGGGAAACCGTTAGTCTGGCTGAAGTGAATGAGGCATGCACGATTGTAGAAGAGGCTGCGCACGATGAAGCGGACATTATTTTCGGTGCGGTGATTGATCCCAGTTTAGATAATGAGCTTCGCATTACGGTGATTGCGACGGGGTTTCCGATTGCTTCTGATCAAGAGTTTGTTGTTAAAAGAAAAGGTGCTGGGGTTGGAGATCAGCTCTCACGCTCGGTAAGTTATCATGAGCTGGCTCGCCAGCAAAAAGAGCGACAAAGTACAGAAAGTGGTGCTCATTCTCTACAAGCGGCTGTGAAAAATACGAAGGAACTATCTGCAGGCACCTTTTCCACGGTGGACTTGGCTCCGGTAGAGGAAACATTGCACTCGGAAGACTCTCAAGGTTTGGCGATGGACCTTGGTGTGAAGGAGAGCTCTGAAGAGGATGAGCTAACGAAGTGGACTTTGAGCCAGCTTGGAGAGGCTGAGGGGCAGGAGGCAAAGAGCCCCATGGCCCCGGAAGAACCTTCGTTGGAATCCTCGCCCTATCGTTCGGCAGAGGCTCCCAGTGAGGGGCAGGCGGGTGCTTTTGTGGAGGAACCTTCTTCTTTGCGCTCAGCCGCCCCGCAGGAGGTGTTGTCAGAAGGAGTCAGGGAGCAGGGACCTATTATACGTACTGAGGGAGGCTATGAGGACTTTTTTCACCAAGTGCATGATGAGGTTGTCTCAGACTTGGACCGTCGCATTGATGAGGCCTTAAAGTTGACGCCAGAGTCTGAGGATGCGCAAAAAAAGTCACAGGCTCCGCGTAACCCGGTTGAGGTTCCTGCTTTTTTGCGTGATGGGAGCCCTAGCTTAGATTTGACTTAGGTGGGCGTTATTTTATGCGCAGCACAGGAGGCTCCCCTTTTTGGTGGGGGCCTCCTTTCTTTTTCTGGAGATCTTATCTCTTCGTTGCGGATTAATTTTTTGCGGTTTGCTAGAATAACATCATGCTTGGGTGCGGTTGTGCCTTGTACGTTTCTTGTGAGAAATGGGCGGAGTCTATGGTATGTGCGGCTAGTCAGCAGTCAAACTTGGCAGTGAGAGTAGAGGATATTTCTAAAACATTCTACTTTGATACGAACCAGTTACTTTCTTTGAAACATCACGTGCTTTCTTTGTTACATCGCATGTCCGGAGCAGGTGGGCGTGTACTGCATCCGGCGGGACAAAAAAAAGATGTTTTAAAGGCGGTCAACTTTGATATTGGTTGGGGTGAGACAGTAGCTATACTTGGGCGCAATGGCTGTGGAAAAAGCACTCTTTTGCGTATTATTGCAGGCATTTACCAGCCGAGCAAAGGTCTTATTCAGACACATGGGCGGATCTCGCCGCTTATTGAGCTGGGTTCTGGGTTTCATCCCGACTTCACGGGGAGAGAAAACGCGATCCTATATGGCAAGATTTTGGGGCTTACCCGCCATCAGATTGCCTCGAAGCTTGATAAGATTATCGCCTTTTCAGAGGTGGGGACCTATATTGATCGTCCCGTTCGCTTGTATAGTTCTGGGATGATTTCTCGTCTGGCCTTTAGTGTTGCAACTGAAGTCGAGCCCGATATTTTACTTTTGGATGAGGTCCTGAGTGTGGGAGATATTTCCTTTCAGGCGAAGTGTAAAAAGAGAATGCGCGAGATTCAGGAGCGAGGTACAACGATTATCATGGTGACTCATCAGGTAGGTGCAGCTCAGTCATGGGCAAAGCGTTGTATCTACTTGAAAGATGGGGTGGTGGTTGCGGACGGCCAGTCCAAAGAGGTGGTAAACCTGTACCAAAAAGACAATATGTAGTCGAAAATAAAAAAGAGGACCAGATGTCTATTGCATATACGGCTGAACGCTTTGTGTCTTTAGCGAAGACTCGAAAATCGCTTCTTTGGGGCCTTGCAGTGCGTAGCCTGCTTGTGCGTTACCAAGGGTCTGTGTTTGGTTTTTTGTGGACGCTGTTGAGCCCTGTGTTGCAAATAGCTGTATATTCTTTGGTTTTCGGGGTGGTCATGCGTGTTGGCATGAAAGACTACTGGCTTTATTTGTTTAATGGCATCGTTTTTTGGGGCATTATTTCTTCGACTCTCCTCGAAGCTCCGGCTTCGATTTTGGGGTCCTCGCGTCTCGTTTCTAGGGCAGGGCTTCCTTCTGAAATCATTCCCTGCCGTATTGTGCTGACTTTATTGCTAAATTATTTGATCGTGCTGCCGGTGTATTTGGCTTGTTTTTTTATGTTTCGCGGCCCTTTGACGATTCATTTTGCTCAAATTTTATTTATCCTTCCTCTGACTTTGATGTTTTGTTTGGCGTCGGCCCTGATTCTTGCCTATTTGGGGGCTATTTTCAGGGACATCCAGCACTTTATCCAAGTGATTGTACAGCTGTTGTTTTTTACGACCCCGATCACCTATGTTGCCGAAAGAATTACGGGCAAGCTTGAGATGGTCTTGCAGTATTCCCCCTTCACTGCAGTTGTGTCTATGAACGCCGATGCTTTGTTCCTTGGTCGTATGGTGGACCCCACTCATTTGTATGTCTTCTCTTTATGGACTTTGGCTCTTTGGGGAGTGGCTTTTCTGGTACACACTCGTTTCTCGAGCACCGCTATTGAGGTGGTATAGTTGAGCCCATCCTAGAGACTCAAATGATGTCTTGGAGTTGGAGCATGCCTTGGATTGTTTTATCGGCGCTTATGACAAAAAGTCTTGTAATTTTAAATTCTTGCATGATTTGAATGCACTTTTTGATGGGGGTCTCGCTAGGCACGGCTTTAGGTGCGGGATGCATGAGCTCTTCAGCGCATTTTTGTAATGCTTTTGCTTCGAGTTTGAGCAGTGTGCGTCGCAAGTCACCATCAGTGATGCAACCGACCAATTGGCTCTTATGGTTCAGCACCGGTACAATGCCGTAATTTTTTGCGCTCATCTGGGTGAGTACGGCTTGAAAGGGGCAAGATTCCGTAACGGATCGTAGCTCTTGGTGGAGAATCATAAACTCTTTGGCGGTGCGCAGGCTTTTGCCGAGCGCGCCACCTGGGTGTAAGCGTCCGAAAGATTCGCGTGTAAAGTTTTTTGCGTGTATGAGAGAAATGGCAAGAGCGTCGCCTAGTGCGAGTGCTAAGGTAGAAGAGCTTGTAGGTGCGAGCCCGAGGGGGTCGGCCTCTTTTTCAACGGACCCGTCTAAAAAGACATCCGCGATGCGCGCGAGCAGGCAGTTGGAGCCTCCTCCGGTAATGGTTAGGATCTTAAGCCCTTTCTGTTTGGCGAACTGTGCCACTGTGCAGACTTCTGGAGTAGTCCCGCTGTAGGCGATAGCGCAAAGGACATCTTCGGACTGGATCATGCCAAAGTCTCCGTGTAACGCCTCAGAAGGGTGGAGAAATAAAGCTGGAGTGCCTGTTGAAGAAAATGTAGAGGCGAGCTTAGCACAAATATGTCCAGACTTCCCCAGCCCTGTAAACACCACGCGCCCACGAGTTGTGTGCAGTATTCGGACGGCGTGCTCGAACGCTATTGTCAGCTGCTGTGCAGCTTTTAAAAGAGTATGGGCTTCTGTGCGTAAGGCTTGCTGACCTATGTGTACGTAGTCGTGGTTTTGGTGGCTTGATGCAGAGGGTGCGCTTAACATGCTGCTTTTTCTCCTGAAAATATGCATTTTGCAATACTAACAAAAAAAAGTAAGGAAGTCATATAGACTTCCCTTGCAACTTAGCGCGCCTTTGTTGCCATGCTTTCCGCCCATTCGTAATCATAAAGAGTGCGGCTAAGGTGAAAACTGCCCCAATACCTGCTTGTCCAGTATGTCTTATGAGCTGTTGCTGTAGCCACTCTCCGATGAGCCCTTCTCCTTGGAGGCGGAAGCCCTGGTCAGGGAGGGGCGGTGAGAAGGTTGCAATCACGATTAAGGAGCTGAGCGTCGCGAGAAGGAAGTGTTGTATTCCGTAGAGGATCCGAGAACTCCATACAGCTGTGGGGGGAGCTAAGATACTTCCGGTGAATATAAAGAGGGGAAATAGAAAAGAGGTATAGCCAAACAGGTGTACAAGATGTGTTGCCAGTAGGGTACCTAGAGAGCCAAAAATAGGTTGTTCGGCTGTTTCTTGGATATGTAGCCCGTAGGGGTTGTTTGGGTTGTGCTCGTGAAAAAAAAGTGCGAGCCAATAGTAGGTGAGTATCACGATAAGTGTGATCGTGCTGCTTGCCTTGCCGAGTTTGTTTTTTTTCTGTTCTCCCTGCATGAGCAATTTCCCTTAAGTTGACCCTCTATGTGAGAGTAGCGTATGATTCACATTAGCAACATTTATAGTCTAGTTTACAGAACGTCCCGGTTTATGCCGGGAGGGTTGGGCCTTTATGGTAAGTAGGCTGGTGCAGCTTAGGGCAAGGGAGTGATTTTAGGGCCATCCAAGATGATGGGTGGCTTTTTGAAAGGGACGCTAGGTTGGCGATACTTACCCCAAATAGGGATAGATCCTCCGTGTAGCGTGCTTTTCTTGTAGCCCTCTTGCAGCTTAGGTGCTGTCTTGGGCATTTGCTTCATCTGTTCGATAAGACGGACACTGATGTCAGGGTCGCGGTATACGACGCTTGCGGCAGGGTACAGCTGTGCCGCGCCCGTCCGTTCGATGCTTAGTGCAGAGCCGGCTGGCTTCGTGCGCTCTCTAACATAGATCCGTTCGCCGACTTTGGGGTATCCTTCAGGGGGTCTAGCCCAGCCTTGTGGAAGTAAGATGACCCAAAGTGCTCCTATCAGACTTAACTTTTTCAAGTGACACACCCTCCGCCTGTGTGTATCGGTAAATGAGCTTGAAACTAGAGCTATAGAAGTCCTTGAGCCCCCCAGAAAACTTTACTTATGCTGCTAAGCAACCGATGGTGTTGTGATCTTGGCTGTGAGGAGTGCGATGCTGAGGGCTACCATTACGAGAGGCCGTGACGCAGGCAAAAGCTTTCTTTTGCAAACCTTTCCTATTACGATTGGACGAGAGGTGGAAAAGGGGCTGGTGTTAGAAGATGTAGAGGTCAGTCGCAAGCATGTCCGTATTAAGAATCGTGGCAAATTATTTATCATTGAAGACCTTGGCTCGAAAAATGGCACTTTTCTGAATGGCGATCGTGTCATGAATGCAGTGGTCCGTAGTGGTGACTTATTGCTCGTGGGAGATACAGAACTTCAGCTGGATATGTTGAGTCAGTTTGTGAATGTCACGGGCAAATCCTCGGGCATTCATATTGTAGATGACTCAGGAGGGGATGGGGTTGTGGAGGCGGTATCCCTAAGTGGGCAGGTTACAAAGCGTGATTTTGAGATGATCCCTTTACGCCGTGAAGGTGAAGTAAGTATTTTTAATAAGTTATCAGAAAACCTGGTGGGCTGTCGTAAGGTGTACCATCATCAGTCATCTGTTTTAGCCCAGGAAACTCTAGAGGGGTGTTGTCAGTCCTTGTTACGTATTTTGCCGCAAATTGTTTCGTACGCTGCAGGAGCTGTGGTTTTTGTCTGGTCGGGGCAGAGTCATCGGCTGATCCCGATGGCAAAGGTGCGTTATGCTAAGAATCAGGAGGAGGAGATCTTTCACGTTAGCCGTAAAGCGCTGAGTGAGTGTTTTTTTAAGAAGCAGGGGTTTCGTCTTTTAGATAAACAAGAGCAAATTGGCTCAAACTCAGTGCGTTATTTGTTTCCAGTAGTGCATTTAGGACGGGTGTTAGCTGTACTGCATATAGAAACCGAGGATCGTAGAGCGGTTTTTTCTCCAGGGGGCTTGCACCTCATTGAGGATTTGCTTGCCCGTACCGCCCCTTCCTTAGAAGTCCACCTTTTACGTACAGATGCAGATGCGATGATGTTAGGCATGGTTGAGGCAATGATTGCGGCCGTTGAAGCGAAGGACACTTATACAGTGGGGCACTCTGAAAGGGTTTGTAAGTACAGTATGGCTATGGCGCATGCTTTGAAAATTCCCCATGAAACTAAAAAATTGCTCATGATAAGTTCGCTATGTCATGATATTGGCAAAATTGGTATTCCAGATGCCATTCTCAAAAAGGCTACTTTACTTAGCACTGAGGAATATGAAGAAATGAAGCTGCACCCTACCATTGGAGCAGGGATCTTAGCAAATGTTCCTAACGCTAAGAAATTTCTGTCTGGAATTAAGTACCACCATGAAAAATGGGATGGAACCGGGTACCCAGAAGGCTTAGTAGGTGAGAGTATTCCTTTTTTTGGCCGTATTGTTGCGGTTGCCGACGTTTTTGATGCGATGATTTCGGGCCGCTCTTATTCGGGCTTTATTGAAGAAGAAGATGCTATTGAGAAAATTCAGCGCGAGGCAGAGCTATTTGACCCGGAGATTTTAGCCTCGTTGATTAAGGCGTGGGAAGAGGGCCTGATTTCGCAAAGAACCTCTACCCAGCATCATTCAGAAAAAGTGGAGCGTGACTTGCGTGAGTCCCAACAACCGGAAGCTTTGGGTGCTGAAAAGTTGAAAAAAGGCAAAAATTTTGCACAGACCTCAGGCACGATGACCTACTCTCAACCACTTGCCGGTGAAGAATATTCTCGTGGGAAGAAGAACAAAGGTTCAAAGGGGTAGGCCGTAATCATTTGTTGGCATCAAGCCCAATCCATTTGCTAAAAAAATCAGTAGGATGGTAGCCGTGCCGCCGGAAAGATGGAGCTGCTCTTTCTTTTGTTTGCACGGGGGAACTCAAATTCAACAAGGTAGGCCCATGCGCTGGCTTGTTGAGGTTTCCTGGTGGAGTGCCTCGTGAGAGGGGCTATAAGTTACGACAATTCAACTGGTATGGGGCTCCTTAACATACCCCACACAAATAGGGGCTGTCGCCGAGGAAAGACACCGAGTCTTACTCCTCAGACGTGTGGTACGTTGAGTTGCATTCCTACCTGAAGTAACTCAGGCCGCTCAATTTGGTTGTTGTGTTCTAAAAGTGCTTTCCACTGTGCGGCAGAGCCGAGCAAGGTTGCGGCAATGGAAGAAAGGCTGTCTCCTGCTTGGACTTCGTAAGTTTGTTGTGCCGGGTGGTGGTTGGCTTGTGAGTTTTCGGAAGCTTCTGGGGTGACGGCTGCACCCGAATGATGCTGAGCTTGATAGCTTTTGGCAAACTCCTCTGCTTGTGCATTGATAATGGGTATCATAAGGGTGTCTCCTGCGTAGATCAGGTCAGGATTTGTAATTTTTCGGTTTGCACGGGCGATCTCTGGCCATTTGCTCATGTCACCGTATACTTGGATTGCTATCTTGGAAAGCCAATCACCGCGCTTGATGTGGTAGGTAAAACTTTCACCGCTATGATGAGTGCTGTCCTGTGCGACTTCTTCGCCTCCAGGTACGAGAGAGGCATCTCCACTTGCTGCTAGCTCCTCTGTATTGAAGCTTTCTGCTGGAATTAAGGCTTCTTCACCTGTGGCACTGTCGCCAATGAGGCCGTCTGCGGCGCTTGGATCGAGCACTTCAGAGCCTGCCAGAGAACCAAGTTCTTCTCCCCCTTCGTCATCTAATTCAGCAGGAGACTCTTCTTCGGAGAGCTCGATATCGTCCTCGAGGTCTTCATCTCCTCCGTCTCCGAAACAGCCGACTACGCTTACGGAGAGAAAGCCAATCATGAACAAGCGAAAGAGAGAGGTGAATAGCAAATTAAGTGGAGATGCGGTACGTTTCATAAGTTGCCCCTTTGATCTTTTCAAAATACGAACAGTTAAAAATAGCTCCCACTGCTGCGCGCAAACAGTCCGTGCTGAGTCTCATCCGCATGACTGGGCAACCTTTAACCCAGGTGCCGGACACACACGGTGTCGGTCAGAGCGATGAACTCTTTAGGGGTTTTTGAGTTTTATTTGGATAAAATTTATTGTCACAGCTCGGGTTGCCGCAATGCACTGATCTAAAAGAATTTTTTTGGAGAAGATTGATTTTTGTAAAGTGCATCATGGGCACAGGGATAAGTTGTTTTTGGTGGATTTGTAGCCCGTGGGAAGCTGTAGCCAAGGATTTTTGTTTGACTCCGCAGCTTAGTAAAAAGGATTACTTTTTCCTTAGCCGCGATGCTTAACTAAAATCGCTCCTAGCGGCGACTTTCCTTAGAGGTGATAAATCCAACGATAACCACTTTCTTTACCTTTTTAAATGCAGCTCCTCAGTCATAAAATGTCTCTTTGCTAGCCTTTGGGCAACAAACCGGATGTCTGGCTTCCTAGGTGAAAGGTTTGTCCTTCTAGGCGCCCCCAATTCGATTCAAGCTTTTTGTCCTCAGTGATTTTAGATAGTAGCTTGAACGGGTTGTTTGTGCTTTTTTCAGCTTTACTCTGAATACCTCTGCGAATAAATTTATCCTCAATGCTTTCAAGAGCTTGTGCGGTGACTACGGTCACGACAGTCCCTTTTTTCAATTGGTGTGGGCTGTTAATATGTCCATTTTGTCTCCATATATGCTTCCAATTACTACGACTGCCGTAAACTTGGACGGCAATATTCTGTAATGAAGTTGGCTCGGTGACGGCTACCTCGGTCTTGGCTAGGCCTTCATATTCTGCGGCAAATGCTAAGGATGCCTCTGTTAGCTGATAGTAAACGAGATCGCCTGGAAAGATTAGATTGGGGTTCTGAATTCCAGAAAGATCTGCTAACTTCTGCCACATCCCTGAAGAGCCATATATTTTGCGAGAAATACGCCCTAGAGTATCTCCAGAAACAACCACGTATACGAGCTTGGAGCCTAGTTCGGGAAGGCCTTCTCTTGCTGGCAATGCCGCATGTCCCGTGACAACGCCTCCTTGGCCGTAGCTCACTCCGTCTTGCGTAGGGCTGTCTTCGTTGCTCTCGAGGCCTGTTGTAGCCGTTTCTGTGGCTACTTCCTCAGTTGTCTGCTCGGCAAACCCTGCTAGGCCAGAGCCATCTTCAAGAGGCTGATTGTCCAAAAGATTACCTTCATTCTCCAACGGATTTTGGCTGAATTCGGAAGGATCGTTATCCAGACTATTGTTCTGAAAGGTGTCCTCTGTATTTAGTTGGTTTTGTCCTAGGTTGAGATCTCCTCCTTGTGCAAAGTCCTCTTGGTCAATGAACTCTTGTCCATCAAACTGGCCCTCGTTTTCTTCTCCGTCTGTTGTGGAAAAGTTTCCCTCACTATCCCCTTCTGAGGGAGGAGAGTCGGTAGCTTCGAGGGCAAGTCCTTCGGACTCTTCTTCGCTCGAAGTAGCACATCCTCCTGAAAAAAGAGAGAAAGGGATGATCATGAGTGCCAGCCACACAGCAAGCATGCTGCGGGGGCGGTGGTTGAGCATAGGAACCTCCTTGTGTCTTGTGTAGAAGTAGAACGCGAAAAGCATCGTGTTCCATGGATAAAAGATAGAGAAATCCTCACTGTAGGCTCGGAGAGAAGTCTCCATTACTTAACCTGCCTTTTTTTGCCTTTCTCGCACACAGTGGGGCTTTCCCAGAAAAGAATTTCTTGATCACGGGTGAGCGAAAGGGTGGTATGACAGCTTGAATATAAACATTGACAAAATAAATATATGGAGTAATATGTTGTCTATGCAAAAAAGCCTACTTGCGTATTCATTGTCTATATAAGTGGGTAGACAAAGTGAGTACCTGAGCATCCACACAAGAAAGTGAAAATTGTTTTAATGTTCCATCATCTAAGTGTCTTACTTACAGAATCTGTGGCTGGTTTGAATATACAGCCTGGTCAAACAGTTGTGGATTGTACTGCAGGTGGAGGAGGGCATACTCAAAGGCTTTTAGAGCAGGTTGGAGAGCAGGGGCTTGTGGTAGCTGTGGATCAGGATGCTTATGCTATTGCCCATCTCCAGAATAGGTTTGCCCTGCAAATAGAACAAGGCAATCTAGTACTGCACCATGGAGCCTTTTCGGAGGTGGGGACACCCACTTTTCCGGTTTCTTCAGCTCATGGCATGCTTGCTGATTTGGGTGTTTCCTCCCCTCAGTTAGACACAGCGGCCCGAGGTTTTTCTTTCTTGCGGGAAGGCCCTTTAGACATGCGTATGTCTCCTGAAAAAGGGGGCGAAACGGCCGCCCAAATTCTAGCTCAAGCTAGTCAGGCAGAGTTGGCTCAGATTTTTCGTGAGTTTGGAGAAGAACCAAAAGCCCATATTTTGGCACGCTTGATTGTAGCTGAGCGAGATGAGCGCCCTTTCCAAACGACAACTCAGCTGGCTGCATTTATTGAGCAGAATATCCGTTATAAAACAAAAAGTCGTACGCACCCTGCAACACGCGCCTTTCAGGCCTTGAGAATTGCGGTCAATCGTGAGCTTGAGGTGGTTGAGCAACTTTTGGACCGTGCGGTGGACTTTTTGGCTCCTTCGGGCCGCCTCGCTGTGATTACCTTCCACTCTTTGGAAGATCGTATTGTGAAAAAGAAGATGCGTGCTTGGATGGGCAAGGATGACCGTGCAACGGGTACAGCCCGTGAAGTGATGAGATTGCCCCTTACGGACAGCCAGCTCCAGCTCATTCAAACAAACATCCGTGGGCAAGCGTTGCGCCCTTTTCCGACCAAACCTACAGAGGAAGAGTGCAGGGTAAATCCCCGGGCAAGGAGCGCTAAACTGCGTATTTTTCAAAAAGCGGATGTGTCATAGGGTGCCGGCAACTTACCCCTGACCCCTGTGGGCTCGCCGTGAACTCTATAGGACTTTCTAAGAGGTGCGGCAGATTTTGCTCTACCGTAAAACTCTCGGTGGTCTGAGGCATTGATATGATCGACATGGGTATGGCACTTCTTCGGGGGGCTCGTGCATGCGTTTTGTTTATCAGAGCCTATTTTTTGCTTTGCTGTTCTCGCTTACTTATGCGAGCTTTCAACTGCATGCCCGTATGCAGCTGACTTTTTTGGGTTATGCAATAGGTCAACTGAAGCTGGAGGAAGCTGACCTGCTTAAGCAGCGCAGCATTCTTAAAATGGAGGCTGCTCGCTTAAGTCAAAAGGAAGCGCTGTTACGCAGAATTGCTCAGGGAGTACACGCGGCGGGAGAGAGCTTTCGATGAAACAGGTTTCACCCGTGCTTGGCCCAAGCCGTATTGTGCAGTGGAGCTTTTTAGCTTGCTTTGTTGGTGTCTTGTTGCGAGCCACTTGGCTTCACATGACGCCTATTTCTCATCAAAAGCTTGAATGGCTCTCTGACAATCAATATGTGGCTCAGGTGCAGATTCCGCCTTATCGAGGGCAGATACGTGATCGTCGTAGTTTCCCCCTTGCGTTGAGTGTGCGTACGCACTCTATTGCGGTCAATCCTCGTGTTTTTGCTCCTTCTTCCGAGCAACGTGAGCAGCTGGCGCGACTTCTTGAACTAAAGTCCCAGAAATTGCGCCAAATTCAAAGACACAAAAGCTATTTTAAATGGTTAAAGCGCCGCTGTACTCCAGAGGAGGTCCGCCGAGTGCGCCAGCTTGGGTTGAAGGGGGTTCATTTTGTAGCTGAGCCAAGTCGCTACTATCCCTTGGGAAAGGCTGCGGCCCAGCTGGTAGGATTTGTAGGGGTAGACCAGAAAGGTTTGCTTGGGTTGGAATACCAACTAGAACAAAAGCTTGCAGGCCGTGCGGCACGACTTTTGCAACTGCGTGATGCCCGTGGCAGACAAATTCTCTTGAAGCCGAGTTCGGCAGCGCCGGAAGTTTCTGGAGACTCCGTTATTTTAACTATCGACCAAGTGTTGCAAAAAATATCTTATCGTGCTCTTTCGGAAGGGGTACGTTCCGCTCAGGCTAAGCGTGGTTTCGCACTTACTTTAGACCCTCATACAGGTCAAATTTTGGCGATGGTGGGTGTGCCTGCCTTCGATCCACAAAATTCACAAACGATAACTGCTTATAATCAAGCAAATATGGCTGCGACCTACCGATTTGAGCCTGGGTCGACGGTAAAACCGATCGTAGTTGCGGCTGCTCTGGAACGTCATCGAGTCGTTCGGCACCAGATGCTAGAGTGTGGGGACAAAGGGCGTTACCTGGTGCATCCTCCGCGTCAATATATTCATGATGACCATCCGTACGAGCAGCTTTCTGTTGAAGAAGTGCTGCACAAGTCGAGCAACATTTGCACGTACAAGATCGCCCAGGAGCTTGGCAAGGAGCATTTGTATCAGGCTTATTTGAGCTATGGCTTGGGGGGAGGCGGTCATGAAGTGGAAGGTACTGGAATGGTGAAGGGCGCATTGCGGCGTTGGGAAGATTGGAAGCCTCTCCAATTTGCTACCATTTCTTTTGGACAAGGTTTCATGACCACCGGGTTAGAGATGGTGACTGCATACGCCGTGTTTGCGAATGGGGGGAGGCGTGTGGAGCCGTATTTGTTGAGTCGGGTAGAGTCGGCAACAGGAAAAATTTTGAAAGAGAATCGTCCGCGCTTAGGAAAGCGTTTGTTGTCTCATGAAAATGCCCGCAGTATGCGTGAGATTTTGCAAGGGGCTGTCGAGCATGGTACGGGTGGCCAAGCGCGTTCTTTGCGTTATACGACGGCTGGGAAGACGGGCACAGCGGAAATCTTTGATTTGGAGAAAGGCCGTTATAGTAAACAGAGGCGCAACGCTAGCTTTATTGGCCTTGGCCCTGTGTCAGAGCCCCATTTGGTGGTATTTGTCTTGATCGAAGAACCTCGCCGTAAGCCTTACTATGGAGGTAGGTGGGCTGCTCCGGTGTTTCGGCGTATTGTGGAAGAGAGCCTGGATTACTTGCACGTGAAGCCAGATCGGCGATCTCTCACGATATAAGCTCTTGTTGCCCCTATTGATATCTTCTTCAATAGTCGTATAATGGGGCGTTTTTGAGCGTTGATTCTGTATTAACTCTAAGTAAAGTAGGAACGAGGTCACTGTGAAGGGCGTCCCCCAAGTAAATTTGGCTGAGTTGGATGCGGTCCTTACCCGTGCAGGACTCCTGGTGCAAAAACATGCTTATGAAAGTTTGCCTAAAAAAAAGGCAAATTTAGTGACTCGGCTGGATGCCTCTCTTAAAAATGCAGTGGTGTTGCTGTATGCTGGAACTCATTTTGACCCTCATACTCAGGTAGCGATGGTATTGCAGCAGCGCCCGGCATGCTTGGTGGTTGAACAGCGGGAAGCCTATGATGTGGTGTGTGAGGCTGGAATACCTGCTTTTCTGGTGTCCAATGCACGCCGCGCGTGGTCTTTTTTGTCCGCCCATGCGTATGGTGACCCTCAGCAGCACCTACAAATATATGGAATCACAGGTACGAATGGCAAAACCTCGACAGCGTGGATGATGGCTGAGTTGCTTAAGGACTTCGCTGCTCCGTTGTACATTGGCACCATTGGAGTTTGGTGGCAAGGTGAATGTCTTCAAGCCACTTTGCATACGACTCCAGACCCTCCGGAGCTTTTTTGCCTGCTTTTTGAGCACTTGCAGCGGGGAGGTAAAACGGTTTGTGTGGAAGTGTCTAGCCATGCCATTGTGCAGGAGAAGCTGGCGCCTCTCGGATTTGCTGGGCTTGCATGGACGAGTTTTTCCCAAGATCACCTTGATTTCCATGGGGATATGCATTCTTATTGGCAAGCCAAATGGAGGGTGTTTCGGCAGCAGCTCTCTCCACAGGGAATAGCGGTATGTCAGTTTCCGGCAGTGGACTATAAGGACTTACAAAGCTTGCGTTGCATACGTAAAGTTCACTTTGGCTTACGCACTCCTGAAAACGCTCGCGCAAAAGAGGGTTTTACTTCATTGCGCTTGCAGGATAGAGTTTTGTATTTTGCAGAGCAGCAGCAGAGAGTACAGTTAAAGGTTCCTTTTGAGGGAGACTATAATGCAGAAAACTTTTTTTGTGCTTGGCAGCTTGCAAAGGCGGCTCTGGCGTTCCGAGGTATGCAAGAGCTTCCCGAACAAGTCAGCTTTGCGCAAATTCCGGGACGCTTTGAAGTTATTGCAAAAAAGCCTTTCACCGTTGTTGATTTTGCCCATACTCCGGATGCTTTAGCTCGTGTGCTTGATCTGGCGCGACAACATGTTGAAGGAATCTTATGGGTGGTTTTTGGGTGTGGAGGAAATCGCGATCGTGGCAAACGCGCCCAAATGGGTGCGATTGCCGAGAAAAAAGCCGATGCTATTTGTTTGACCTCCGATAACCCACGAGATGAAGCCCCTGAAAACATTGTTGCGGATATTTTGCTTGGAGTAACAAATCCAGTTAAAGTGGAGGTTATCGTCGATCGTCGTCAGGCGATTGCGAAAACGATTGCTCAATTGCGGCCTCAAGATGGGGTGGTACTCGCGGGCAAGGGTCACGAAAATACGCAGCGGATTGGTACGCAGGCTTACTTTTTGGATGATCGTGGGGAAGCCCGAGCAGCTCTAGATAAACAGAGGACAAAAAATGCTTAATTGGCAGCAGTATATTGAAACTTTTGCAACGCGTGGATTGCACCCCTTAGTGGGGGAGAAGGTACGCGAGAGCCCAGCTCCTCAGGCACACCAGTGGTTTACTGACAGCCGTCAGCCCATTTCTGGAGGTTGGTTTGTGCCCTTGAAAGGGGAGAGCTTTGACGGGCATGGCTTTTTAAGTCAGGTCATGGATTTACCTGATTGTGGTGGAGCGTTGTGTGCGCATGCTTACGTGTCGCAGCTTCCGCTTGAATTTCAGCAACGTTGCATTGCCGTACAGGATCCTTTGTGTGCGTACCAAGCCGTTGCTGGGCTGGTCCGCCAGACAGATGCTGAAGCGTTGAGACTCATCGCTCTCACAGGTTCTGTTGGGAAGACAACAACGAAAGAAATGATTCGTTCCATTTTAAGTGTGAGTCATGGCGAGCAGTATGTTTTGGCTACAGAGAAAAACTATAACAACGATATTGGAGTGGCTCATTTACTGTTGTCCCGTCGCGAGCAGCATTCTGTTGGGGTTGTGGAGATGGGGGCTCGTCATGTGGGTGATATTGCGCGCCTCGTCAAGTTTGTATGTCCTCAAGTGGCGATGGTGTTAAATGCACGGGATGCGCATTTAGAAATATTTGGTACTTTAGAAAACTTGCGCAACACGAAAGCGGAAATTTTGGGCGAGTATTCAAGTGCTTCTCACTGTGTTGTTCCTGCAGCAGACCCTTTTTTGGTGGAAAAAGCTGTTTTGTCGGGCAAAAAGATGCTTACCTTTGGTGCGGTGGAGGGAGCGGATGTTTTTACCTCCCACTTGTATGCGGATCCAAATAAGCATTGCATACGTTTTGATTTAGAGTGTGCTCAAGGTGCCGCGCAGGTTTGTCTGCAAACACTAAATCATGCATTTGTGGACAATGCAGCAGCGGCGGCGGCGGCCTGTCTTGCGCTAGGAATTAGCCTCGATAGGATTGTGCAGGGTTTGGAGCGCTTTCAGCCTTTGAGTGGCCGTTTTAATATTAGAGAACTGCAAGGCCTCACCCTGGTGGATGACTGTTATAATGCGAATGCGCTGAGCATGATTGCAGGACTCTCTTCCCTGCGGCTCTCCTATCCAGGGAAAAAGTTAGCTCTTTTTTTGGGCTCTATGGGCGAATTGGGAGATTTGTCCGAAGAGAAACACAAAGAAGTCGGTAAATATGTGGCTACACGGGTTCATCCAGAAGTACTGGTCGCAGTAGGCGAAGAGGCAGCATGGATTGCGGAAGCTGCTCTAGCACAAGGGATGACCCACGAGCAGGTGATTCATGTAAGCACGACTGAAGAAGCTCAAGATATTTTTGCGCACCTTTCTAGCCGTGTAGAAGTGGCTTTCTTCAAGGCATCGCGCTTTATTCAGTTGGAGCGTGTATTTCGTTCGTTTGTTTGATGTTTGAGTTTTTGGAGAGATATTTTGCTGTATTGGTTGTTATATGGGTTTGTAGATCAAGTCGGTGCACTAAATGTTACGCGTTATCTGACTTTCCGTATGATTGTGGCGTTGCTTTCGGCTTTGGTGATTTCCTTTCTATTATCCCCCTGGTTTATACGTAAGCTAAAAACGAAGCAGATGGGACAAGTGGTACGGGATGAGGGGCCTAAATCACATTTTTCAAAAGCAGGAACCCCTACGATGGGAGGTGGGCTTATTCTTTTTGCGGTGGCTTTGCCGACACTGCTATGGATGGACTTATTCAACCCCTATGTATGGCTTTCTCTGGCGATCTTTACAGGTTATGGATTTTTAGGTTTTGTAGATGACTATAAAAAAATCACTCAGAAGAATACTGCAGGTGTACGCGGTAAGCAAAAGATGGTGATTCAAGTGTGCTTAGCTGTCGTTGTAGTGGCGTATGCTTTGGCTCAGGGCTGGATTGATGGTGTGATTCATATGCCTTTTTTTAAACACATGGTGTTTTCTTTGGGATGGGGCTATGTGGTCTTTGCAGCCTTTGTGATTGTGGGGGCTTCCAATGCGGTGAATTTGACTGATGGCTTGGATGGCTTAGCGATTGGCCCGGTGATGATTGCAGCCTCTTGCTACGCGGCGTTGGCTTATATCACCGGCCATAAGGAAATAAGCCAGTACTTACAGTTTCCTTTTGTGCTGGGAGTTGGTGAACTGAGTATTTTTGCTGCGGCTATTTTTGGCGCAAGCATGGGTTTTTTATGGTACAACGCCTACCCAGCTCAAGTTTTTATGGGAGATATTGGTTCTTTGCCCTTGGGTGGAGCTTTAGGTGCACTTGCAGTGTTTTCTAAACATGAGCTTTTGTTGGCTATTATTGGAGGGGTGTTTGTACTGGAAGCGGTGAGTGTGATCACTCAGGTCTTATCGTTTAAGTTGACTGGAAAGCGTGTGTTTCGGATGGCCCCTATCCATCATCACTTTGAGCTTAAGGGGTGGGCGGAGCCAAAGGTCATTGTGCGATTTTGGATTATTTCGGTAGTTTTGGCCTTAATAGGTTTATTGAGCTTAAAGGTGCGTTGATGCGTGCACAGCAAAAGTATTATTTAGTTTTGGGTGTGGGGCGTTCGGGCTGCGCAGCAGCAGCTTTGTTGCTGCAACGAGGCCAACGTGTTGCGTTGTGTGATGATCAGGTGTCTTTTGACGAGGCAGTCATGGCTCGTCTGCGGCAGAGAATTGCCCAACTCAGCGGTCTTGGTGTCGTAGAGCTGGACTTTGCGGGGGCTGCTGTTGAAGTGAGCGACTATGATGTGCTCGTGCTAAGTCCTGGGGTTGCTTTAAGCCACCCTCTGGTGCGGGCTGCGCAACAAGCAGGAGTTTTGCAGACAAGTGAGTTGGAAATTGCCTTGCAAGGGTATGGTGGTCGTGTGGTAGCGATTACGGGGACGAATGGCAAGTCGACAACTGTCTCGATGGTTGCTCATATTCTTTCCAAACAGCAGAGCCCTTGTTCTTTGGGAGGCAACTTGGGTACTCCAGTTGCTGAGTTGGTGTGTCAACGTAAGCTGGCAGCTTTGCTCATCTTGGAGGTTTCGTCCTATCAGCTGGAGCATTCCCCTAGGCTTTCGGCCCAAATTACTGTTTTTTTGAACTTTGCCACAGACCATTTGGAGAGGCATGGGAGCTTGCGCGCGTATTTTCTGGCCAAGTGGCAGCTCGTGTCAAATACACCTTCTGGGGGAGTAGCTTTGATTGCCAGGGAAGTAGCGGAGGCTGCAGAACGCTTTTTGGGGGCGGGAGCTGTGGCTCCTTCTGTATGTATTGTGAATGAGACAACGGCCGAGTCTTCAACTTTGGGACAACGGGCAGCCCAGCGTTTGCCCCATAACCATCGGAACGCGCTTTTTGCAGTCCATGCGGTGAAAGCCTTGGGGGTCCCTATGAGCCTTGTAGAGTTAGCCGACTCTTTGTGCGACTTTCGCGGGCTTGAACACCGCTTCGAAGTGGTCATGTCCCGATTGGGTGGAGGAGAAATCATTAATGATAGCAAAGCCACTAATTTTGCCTCTACGCGTACCAGCTTAGCTTGTTTGACGCAACCAGTGATTTTGCTCCTAGGTGGGGCAAAAAAAGCTGGAGATGAGTGTACTTTGACTGCTGCAGAGAAGGAGCGAGTTTGTGCCGTGTTGTACTTTGGCGCCTCTGGTCAAGATCTATGTGCTGAAATGGCATTGACAGAGATCTATACGCGCATATTTCCTTCTTTAACAGCCTTGATGGCTAGCCTGGTTTATGAGGCAAGTGCTTTTCCGGGAGCGGACATTCTGTTTTCCCCAGGCTGTGCCAGCTTTGATGAATTTCAAAACTTTGAAGATCGTGGGAATGCCTTTAAACGTATGGTGAAGCAGGTAATTGAAGAAGAAAGTCCTTCTTAAATTTTTTATTTCCTTCAATGTTTCAACAGCAATCTAACTTTATCGATCCGTCATTACTTTGCATGCCTCTCATCCTTCTGTAGTGCTTTGGCTTTGTAGTGCTTTTTAACTTTGCGTTAAGAAAGAGAGCTTTTGCACCGAGTTCCGACTTGTTTTCGCGTTAGAGGACAGAGAAGGAGGTCCATGTGCGTTCGAGTCATCAAATTCAAGCAATTTTTGGGGAGACAGCTACTTTTTTGAAGCAAAAAGGGGTGTGGCTACTTGCTCTCGCGTTTTTCTCTTGTAAACCGCAACAACATGCGGAGGATACACCTTCTGTCGCAGAGGATACTCCTGCAGAGGCTGCACAAGAAACTCTGACGGACGGTGGGTTTAACCTCGCGGAGGCGGTTACAGCAATTTCTACTTGGCACGATTTGGCTGAGGGCGGAGAGAGCCCAACAAACGCACAGTGGGGCTACTGGTCGGAATTGTCCCAAGGTACGAATCAGTCGCTTAAAAGCGACTTTACGGAGAGTGTTTTGGGCAGTGCTTCCGAAACGGCAGGTCAGCATGGCAACCGTGCTTACATTGAAAGTCTTGCGAGTGTAGGGGATACGAAAGTGACAGATGTGGCGATGACAGGATTTCTGCGTGGGGTCATTGCTTCTGGACGTGCGGACCTCTTGGAAACGATGTTAGATGCTTTTGGTTCTGGTATTCTTACTGAAAAAGCTCTTGCGACAACAGGGTTGATGAATCAAGGTGTCCGGCAAGAGAATAACCGCCCAGGGTTTTGGGCACCGAGTGCTTCATTTGCAAAAACGAGAGAGATTTTACAAAATCGTGTTCCGGAGGCACATCGAGCTTTGCTAGAAGCTACTAGCTCGGACCTAGAGCTGCTACAAATGCATAAAAATTTGCGTGTCTCTAAACTTGAGAACGACTATTGGCCTGATTTGGAAGTTAGCTCGGGCAGTAGTTATGGCTCCTTTGCGAAGTCGATGACTTCGGAAGCGAGTGAGTTGGATTTAGATGCCCAAGCTAAAATATTTACGCAGGCAGAGCTATCTAATTTTAAAGTGGGTGCAAATGCTGCGGGCAAGCCGGTCTTTGTGAGCACGGGGGAAATAGTATCCCAACGCCCGGTAACAGAGGGCGCCAAAGATTTGCGTGGTGCAGTCGAGTGGATGTATGTGATGCACGAAGACGGTGCGATTTATGTGACCAATCGAGATGCAACCGCAGGGGTTTACCACTCGGCTTTGGCTGCGGGAAAGAATCCGGTTGCAGCGGGGACATTTAAATTTGATCTTAGCGGCAATCTTGTGGAAGTCACGGAGGAATCGGGGCACTTTAAATTTCGAGGGCATCTTCCTCTGGTGAAGCATGAATTAGAGAAGGTTGGGGTGCAAACGCAAGCGGCGAAGTTCCAAGATTCTTCCTTTGAGCGTTACCCCTTAGCGAAACGCATTGGCGCCCGTTTGGCAGCGAAAAAAGATCAAATCGACTTAATTAACAAATTAAACGCAGACTTGGCAAAGAAGCGAGCGCAACGCGAGGCCGCTCAGGCGGAGCGGCAAAAGTCACAACAGCTTGAAGTAAACAAGGAGGAGGTCGTTGCGGAGGCGTCCAAGCCGCTTCCGGAGGATGGAGTGACACCCTCTAAATGGAAGAAGTTTAAAACAAAGTTAAAGTCGAAGTTTCGTGGCCGTTAGGGGTTACTATGGCTAGCAGTTGCAGCTTAGACAAAGCTAAGATAATCTAAGCAGCGAGTTGCAACCGTCATGACGATCCTGACAGGAAAAAGTACGAACCCTGTGATCGTGGCACGGTGTGGCCGGTATCCCTACAGTGCTGTGGGTAGGAGTCATGTGATTTCGTACATGTCCTGTATAAGGAGCCGCCACATTATGGATGTGGTCCCTCCGCTTGTAAGTCACATAGCACTGACCAAATAGACCGCTTTGGCGATAATCACAAGGTAAGAACGAGTCTTTTGCGTGTTGCGTGGGGAGGTGACATACCAAGTCACGATCATCCCGGAGATCTTTTTCTATAAGTTCCTTCTGGCGAGCCCACCTGTTGGAAGCTTTTCCTTTGTAAGCGTGGCACTTTTTATCGAATATGGCATGCAGCCCTCTTTTTTGTGGGCAGCTGAGTTATGGACAGTGGGCCTTTGCAGCTTTTTTCAGGGCTATTTTTGGAGATGAATAGATGCAAGGTTCTCGATGACGAGTGTTTCCTCCTGGAAATCCCCACAGATTGTGATACATTTCCACTTTCAGGCATATGTAAGCGGATCATTTGTGTTTTGATTGGGTAGAGTAAAGGTAATTTAAGATGGCTAAAAACCATATTCCAGTGAATTGGGAAGATGAAGAAATGGGTGAAGCATCCACTCCTGTTGTGGAAGATGCTTTTGCGAAGATGTTAGAGTCTTCTGCGGAAGAATTAGAACGTGCTGAGGAAATGAGATCACAATCCCTCCAGGTTGGCGCAGAAGTGCGTGGTGTTGTGAGCTATAAGCCTGCAGTTGTGGGCGATATCCTGTTGGACTTAGGTGGTAAAAGCGTAGGCATTTTGCCTCAGGATGCTTTATCTGAAGACTTAAGGAGTACCCTAAAGGTAGGTGATGTCCTTCAGGCTTATGTACAGTCGGTTACAAGTGGAGAAGTCGTCTTGTCCACATCCTTAACTGCAAGCCAGGCAGGAAAGCAGGCACTGGAAACAGCCTATGCTGCCAAGCTCCCGGTAAAAGGTCGGGTCGTTAAGGTCAACAAGGGTGGTTTTGAAGTTGAGCTGATGGGTGGGGGAAAACGTAGTGCCTTTTGCCCGATTTCTCAAATCTCGAATCAATATACCAAAGACCCGACGACACATTTGAATCGTGAGTACACCTTTTTGATTACCAAACTTGCTGTGCGCGACTGCGTTGTTTCTCGTCGTGAACTCATGGAGAAGGAAGCGCGTGCACGCTTAGAAGAACTGACGAAAATTGCAGCGGATGAGTCCCATGTGATCCGGGCGCGCGTTACGGAAATTCTACCTGCTGGAGTCGTCGTTGATTTGGGCTCGTATCAATCAGGCTTTATTCATATTTCGGAGCTAAGTCACGGACATTTGGAAAGCCCAGAGTCTGTCGTGCAGCCTGGAGAGATGGTACAGGCAAAGATTTTGCAGGTGGATAGGCAGCACCCTAAAGGCCCCCGTGTGAGTTTGAGTGTGAAGGCGGTGCTCGGAGATCCATGGGAACGTGAACAGCTGTTGGAGCAGTATCCTGTGGAGTCTTCGCATCAAGGGCATGTGACGCGTTTGACACCGTTTGGTGCTTTTGTCAGCTTAGAGCCGGGAATCGAAGGGTTGGTCCATATTTCTGAAATGTCTTGGACCAAAAGAATTAGTCACCCGAAAGAGCTTCTGCAGGCAGGACAAAAAGTCCAAGTACGTGTGTGTGGAGTAGATACGGTGGCGAAAAAGATGTCTTTGTCTTTAAAAGATCTTTCTGAGGACCCTTGGGCAGGTGTAGCAGAAGAATTCGCTGTGGACACCCTGATAGAAGCTCCTGTGGTGCGTTTAGAAGGGTTTGGTGCTTTTGTGGCTCTTAAGTCGGGTGTCGAAGGCTTGTTGCCTGCGCGGACCTTGAGAATTGGATTTGGAGAGTCTTTTCGTAAGAAAGCAGCTCCAGGTGCTTCGTTGAAGGTGAAGGTTATTGCTTGCAACCCTGATGACAAAAAGATTCTTTTGGGCTTGGCAGATTTGGATCATGTTGAAGAAGCGGAAAAAGCGTATGCAGAATACTTATGCGTGCAGGAAAAAGCACAACGAGAGAAAGACACACGTACATCAGGTACCTTTGGGGATCTTTTGCGTCAGAAGATGAAGCGCTGATTTTTGTTGCTACGGAGGAGAGCAACATGGGCCTTAAACGGGGCTTGTAGCAGCTGTTGTTGGAAAAAAAATGAGTATTCGTTAAATTAGAGACACTCCTTGGCCTCATTTTGTTGCCAATATCATTTTCTTCTCTTGCAAAAGTTGCAAAAGCCTTTAGTTTGTGGTTTCTTACAGTTATGGTGTGTGCATTGTCAACGTGTTAAACAAAGGTTAGCGGATGGCGCAGCTTGATTTAGTTCCGAATCCTACGATCGTTATGGCCCAGTTAGGTATATTTTCTGCTGCCCTTGTAGTGGTGAATAAACTGTATGTGGCGCCTTACTTGAAATTACGCTCGGCGCGTGAGAGCCGGACCGAGGGGCGTGATGCGAATGTTAAGTCTCTTACGCAAGCGCGACAAGAAAAGGCAGAGTATTTGCAGCAGGCGATGAAACACGCCTACCAAGAAATTGCGTTGGAAAAGCAAAAGCTGCATCGTCAGGCTGTTTTGGATCAAGATGAGATCGTCAAAAAGGCTCGTGAAGAGAGTGCAGCTCATTTTGAACAGCGGCGAGTAGCCATTCAGAGTCAGTTTGAACAGGCGCGGCAAGACGCTCGTACAAAAGTGCCCGAGTTAGTAGACAGCCTATATCGTAGGCTGATCAATCCTCACTGAGTAAGGGAAAGGATGAGAATGATGGATCAGAGCCTGGAGGGTATGCAACTTGTTGTATACCCCTACATTAATTTTTTCATCTTTTTGGCTGTATTGATATACTTTGCTCGCAAACCCTTGCGAGCAGTCATGGAGCAACGTAAGGTGGAATTTCAGCAACGGCGCCAAGAAGCCGAAGTCGCGGAACAAAAAGCTCAAGCTCTTACAGCTGAGTTAGAAGAACAGCTTTCGGGACTTACCGAGCGTATTGCAACCCTCAAGCAAGAGGCGAAGGTCTCAGCTGAAGCGGAAGCCTCTCGTATTATTGAGGAAGGCAAAAGCCATGCAGCTTTGCTTGTGGCAGAAGCTGAAAGAGAAGTTCGGGGTATGTTGCTAGATTGTGAGCGCACCCTTAAAGCTGAAATTTTGCAGTCTGTACGTGAGGAAGCGACGCGTAAGCTGCAAGATGAGATGAGCGCCTCAGGTCACCAAGAATTGGTTCAGGCAAATATTGTTTCTTTAAAAAATAGCGGTGCCTTGAAAAAAGCAGCCGAAGCTTAGTAAGGAGCCCAAAGTGGGACGAAAAAATCCATTGGTTACTCTCCGTTATGCCAAGGCTCTTTTGCGTTTATGTGAAGGTCAAAGTGTGGATGCCGAAGGGGTGTACGCGTCACTCCACCAAGCAAGCCAGATTTTTGAGATTGACCAGGCACAGAAAGCTCTGGCGAGCCCTGCGATGCCCGAGAAGATTAAGCGTGAGTTGATTGAATTTGCGTTGTCCAAGGCATCTGTAAAAGAAACAATGGTACACAACTTCTGTTTCTTTCTTATTCAGCGCCAGAGAATTAGCTATTTGCCAGAAATTTGTGTGCAGTTGCAACAACTACTTGATGTGAAGCATGGACGTGTGCAGGTGACTTTAGAGCTGGCGGCGGAGGTCGATGACTGCACTCTTGTGCAGATTCAAGGAGAGCTGGAAAGCTTTTTCGAGAAAAGGGTTGTACTGCACAAAAAGATAGAGCCAGGTATTTTGGGCGGCTTTGTTGCCACAGCGGGTTCGACTCAGTTGGATTGTAGTGTGGCAAAAAAACTTAAAGGATTGACTCAGCTTTCGAATTGGTGAGCTTAAATATATGGTGTTGGTGTGTGCCAACGAGAACTCTTGATAGCTATAGTAGGAATAGATTATGGAAAAGATTCGTGCGGATGAGGTCACCAAGATATTAGCTGACCATATTCAGAACTATAATGACCCTGTTGCCGTAGCGGAGACAGGTGTGGTGCTCTCTGTTGGGGACGGTATTGCCCGTATTTATGGCTTGGACAAGGCCATGTCGGGAGAACTTGTGGAATTTGCCTCTGGGGAGAAGGGAGTTGTACTCAATCTTGAGGAAGATAATGTTGGTGTTGCGGTATTAGGTTCCTGCACACAAATTAAGGAGGGGGATCAGGTCACCCGGCTTGGGGAGATTAACTCTGTGCCGGTCGGAGAAGGTCTGCTTGGCCGTGTTGTCGATGCTCTGGGGGAGCCTTTAGACGGTAAAGGTGTGGTTGCGGGCAAGTCTCGCGAACCTGTGGAAGTGAAAGCCCCTGGCATTATTGCCCGTAAATCTGTGCATGAGCCTCTACAAACAGGGATTAAATGTATTGATGCGATGACTCCGATCGGACGTGGCCAACGGGAACTCATTATTGGTGACCGTCAAACGGGCAAAACCGCTATCGCGATTGACACGATCTTGAATCAGAAGGGCAAGGATGTCATCTGTGTTTATGTTGCAATTGGTCAAAAGGCTTCCACGATTGCACAACTTGTGAGTAAGTTAGAACGAGCCGGGGCAATGGAATATACGATTGTGGTGAACGCAACGGCTCTTGATCCTGCGCCGATGCAATTTTTGGCGCCTTACTCAGGCTGTCGTATGGCCGAGTATTTTAGGGATTCCGGGCGTCATGTTTGCATTGTATATGACGACTTGACGAAGCAGGCCGCAGCATATCGTGAATTGTCTTTGCTTTTACGTCGCCCCCCCGGCCGTGAAGCTTTCCCAGGAGATGTTTTCTATTTGCATTCTCGCCTATTGGAGCGTAGTTGTAAGTTGAATGATGACTTGGGCTCGGGCTCGATTACGGCGCTTCCCATTATTGAGACGCAGGCGGGTGACATTTCGGCGTATATTCCTACCAACGTGATTTCGATTACCGATGGGCAGATCTTTTTAGAGTCAGACCTATTTTTTAGTGGTATCCGTCCAGCAATGAATGCAGGACAGTCCGTGTCTCGGGTAGGGGGAGCAGCTCAGTTACCTTGTATGAAAGCTGTTGCGGGTACACTGCGCTTAGAGTTAGCGCAGTACAATGAGCTGAAAGCCTTTGCTCAGTTTGGCTCTGATTTGGATGAAGCTACGCGCAAGACCTTACGTCGCGGTGAAGTACTTGTGGAAGTGCTCAAGCAACCGCAGTACTCTCCTTTGGATGTTGCCATGCAAGTCGTGGCGATTTATGCCGCAACGAAGGGGTATTTAGATGACTTACCGACAGCCAAGATTCGTGAGTGGGAAGTGGAGTTAGCTGTAATCTTTAAAGACAAGTACTCTGATGTCATGCAAAAAATGAGAGAAGGGGTGAAGCTAAAAGAAGTGGAAGCAGCTCTCCAAGAGGCCATTGCAGCTCATTTGAAAGGGTTTAAGCAAAAATGCCAAGCCTAAAAGATACGAAGCGCCGGATTGCGAGCGTAAAAAACACCCAGAAGATTACGCGTGCCATGAAGTTGGTTTCTTCTGCCAAGTATGCAAAGGCAAATAAAATGATTGTGAATGCCTCACCATATTTGGAAGCTTTTCAACAGACCGTTGCGCGTGTGGGTTCTGTAGAGAGCAGCAAAGACCTACAGCACCCTTTGATGTGTGTCCGCAAAGAGAAAAAAGTCTTGTTGATCCTGATCTCTTCTGACAGAGGGCTTTGTGGGGGGCTAAACTCTAATCTTTTTAAGAAGGCCGAGTCTTTTTTAGCACAGCAGGGTGCAGCCGGTGTGGACTGCAAATTGATGCTATGGGGAAAGCGTGCTAAGCTCTTTGGACAAAAATACGCGCCAGATGTCGTAGATGCTCAAGAGCGAGTGTTAGAGCAGGATCTTTTTGTTTTTGCGAAGCAGCGCAGTGAGATCTTGATGAGAGATTTTAAGGCGGAGGCTTTTGATGCCGTGTATATGTTGTATTCGCACTTTAAAAATGCGCTAACTCAGACCCCCACTGAGATGAAAGTTCTCCCAATAGCTGTGCCAGAGTTTGGAGAAGAGGCTGCAACGGTGTCTGTGGATATGGTGACCGAGCCTTCTTCCCAAGCGCTTCTGGGATATTTATTGGAGCGCAAAATGGTCTTAGATATGTATCATGCGCTCCTGAGTGCACAGACCTCTGAACATGCCGCACGTATGACGGCGATGGACAGTGCGACACAAAATGCAGAGGAGGTGATTCGTTCGCTGACACTAATGTATAACCGCGCAAGACAAGCGGCGATCACCAAAGAGCTTATTGAAATTACGAGTGGAGCGGAAGCGCTCTAGCTCGATGCGAGAAGAAATGGGAGAAAATATATGTCCGAGCAGATGGGGAAAATAGTTCAGGTAATGGGGCCGGTGGTAGACGTGCTGTTTCCGAGTGGAAACATTCCCCCTATATATCAGGCTTTGGTTGCGCATAATCCGTCGATCAGTGAGAAACAAGATAACTTGACTTTGGAAGTTTCGCTACATTTAGGCGACAATATTGTTCGTTCCATTGCTATGGATGGAACGGACGGACTCAAGCGCGGTGATGTGGTGCGTGATACGGGTGCACAGATTTCGATGCCTGTTGGAAAGGCTGTGTTAGGCCGGATTATGAATGTTACCGGCGCTCCTGTGGATGAAGCTGGGCCGATCCAGGCGGAAAAATATTACCCGATTCATCGTAGTGCTCCCCCCTTTACGAATCTTGACTCCAGTCAAAATGTGCTGACCACAGGGATTAAGGTTGTAGACTTGATGGCCCCCTTTTTGAAGGGAGGAAAAATTGGCTTGTTTGGAGGAGCTGGGGTAGGTAAGACAGTTCTTATTCAAGAGTTGATTCACAATGTGGCGAAACACCATGGGGGTTACTCTGTTTTTGCGGGTGTGGGAGAGCGTACGCGCGAAGGAAACGATCTTTATTATGAAATGAAAGACTCCGGCGTTTTGGACAAGACCTCGCTTGTCTACGGCCAGATGAACGAGCCACCGGGAGCCCGTGCGCGTGTAGCGCTCAGTGCCCTGAGTGTGGCTGAATACTTTCGAGACGAAGAGAAACAAGACGTTTTGCTTTTTGTCGACAATGTGTTTCGTTTTACGCAAGCAGGTTCGGAAGTGTCTGCGCTGCTGGGGAGAATTCCTTCTGCAGTAGGCTACCAGCCAACTTTGGCAACGGAGATGGGGGAGTTACAAGAGCGGATTACCTCTACGAGAAATGGTTCGATTACTTCTATTCAGGCGGTTTATGTCCCTGCAGATGACTATACCGACCCGGCTCCGGCGACCACGTTTTCTCATCTGGACGCGTCGATTGTTTTGGAACGTTCGATTGCTTCCTTAGGGATTTATCCGGCGGTAGATCCTCTCGCCAGTAGCTCGCGGATTTTGTCCCCAGATGTGGTTGGACAACGCCACTATGAAGTCGCGCAGCAAGTACAGGAAGTTATTCAGGGCTATAAAGACCTCAAGGATATTATTGCGATTTTGGGTATGGACGAACTCACGGAAGAGCAAAAGTCCACGGTATCTCGTGCTCGCAAGATAGAACGCTATTTCTCCCAACCGTTCTTTGTCGCAGAACAATTTACGGGTAATCCGGGAGTCTTCTGTGAGTTGGAAGATACCATTAAAGGCTTTGAGATGATTTTAAGTGGTGAACTGGATCATATTCCTGAGCAGGCGTTCCTCTATTGTGGAAGTATAAATGAAGTAATGGAAAAGGCTAAAAAGTTTTCCTAGTATGTCTTTGGATCTTTAATTGAGTGAGAACGTGATGGACTCATCTTTTGAATTGCAGTTGATGTCACCTCATTCTCCTTTGGGCGCGTTGCGGGTGCAAAGCGTTAAAGTAGAAGCCTGGAATGGTCAGATCGGCATCCTTCCTGGGCATTGTGACACAGTTGTGCGTCTGAGTTCTGGAGTTGCTGAGCTTGTTTTAGCGGACTCTAAAGAGACGGTTTATTACTATTTGGGTGGTGGGGTGCTAGAAGTCATATCTGGTGTTGTATACCTTTTATGTGAGTTGGTACAGTCGACCTCTGAAATAGATAAGTCTCGTGCAGAAGAAGCAGAAAAACGTGCTCTAGAGCGCCTTGCGCAGACGACTCGCCGAGACATCGATATTATGCGTGCTCAGCAGGCGTTACGCCGTGCGCAGGCGAGAAAGAAATTGTTAGAAATAGATTCTTCTCGTTAACGTCCTCTAGGTCCTCGTCCGAGAGCTTCTCTGTGCGGCACGATCCTTTTAAGGATGGGTAGTTTCAAGCAAGGTACTTTTGACAGACTAGTGTTGTTTTTGCGGCTAGAGAAAGTGAGTGAGTTGGACAGAGTTATGGACTTTGGAGAAGGAATTTATGAGCTATCGTCTCCCAGTGATTATTTGGGATGCTTTTGGGTTTAATTCTGGGCATGGAGGAATTAATAGCTATGCTGCGAGTATGGCAGCAGCAATGGGGCAGCAAAAAATCTGGCCACACGCTATCTGTACGCAAGATGCTCCCGTCGATTTCTTACCTGCGAAGCAATGCATACTTCTCCCTTCCTTCCCTTATCGTGTCTTAAAGCGCGTGAAGCTTTTGTGGCCACGTTTTGCATTTCGCCATGTTCGGCGTTTTTTGGGGGCGCAGAAGGCTATTTATCACGGCCTATCTAATGTGAATTTACCCGTTTTCGACCGCTCCTTGAAACGTTCCAAGCAGGTACAGACCGTCTTGACAGTCCATGACTTGATTCCGCTGTTAGCAGGTTCCTCGGTGTCTTGCTCTTATCGTGAACAGTTTCGTGTGATGCTACGCAGTGCTTTGGATGCGGCAGATGCAATCGTCTGTGTATCTGATTGGACGAAAGATACGTTGCTGGATCGAGCGTCGTATTTGGATAGTCGTGTGATCGTCATTCCGAATGCGAGGCCTTCCAATCATGAGATGATGGTTGAGGGGAAGGTCTTACCTAAGCAAGAGAGCGAAGTTCTTAAGTTATGCTACGTTGCGCGCTTTGATGTTTACAAGCAAATTCATCTGTTTGGGGATATTATTGAGTGCTTGGCGAAGCGCTGCAAGGTAGCTGCAGTGCTAGTCACGGACCGACGGGGGATGATGTTTGCACAACATGCCTTTAACCACTTGATCCAGAAAGGTATTTTGTCTGTCCAGGTGAGTCTTACAGAAGCGCAGTTGCGCCAGGTGTATCGTGATTCCTCGGTATATATACACCCGAGCTTGTTTGAGGGCTTTGGGCTTCCGGCGCTTGAGGCGCTGTGTGCTGGAACACCTGTTGTATTTCAGGGAGGAAGTGCACTGTCACAGATTTTACCCAAAAGCACCTGTGTGGAAATGAGAGATGCGAGTCCTGTGGAGAGTTGGGCAGATGCGGTGCTCCAAGCGCGGTTGAACTCATATTCGGAATTGTTTCGTAGTCAGGTGGCTTCTTTTGTGTGTGCCCAACCTACATGGGATGAAAACGCAGCCAAACTACTCGATATCTACGCCCAACTTGCGTAGCCTTTTCCTTAGCCTTGATTTGATATACTTAGGATACTTAAGAAGTTAAGGTCGTACTCTGTGAGTCTACAGGCTTGGAGGGCTTTTTTTGGTAAATAAAGCAGCACCTACGGTATTAGTGACAGGAAGCACTGGGTATCTTGGGCGTGCCTTGGTGACCCAGTTGGGGTATCTTGGGGCTACGGTTGTAAGTATGTATCGCCACAAATTGCCCGAATCTTCCAAAAATGTATTTCCTGTATGTTCTAATCTGTCGAGTCAGGAGCTGCTCGCAGCTCCGCTAAGGGGAGTGGATGTCGTCGTCCACCTGGCTTGGGATCACCGCTTACCTACATCTGTAGAGGGTATAGGAGGAGAGAGCGGTACTGGAGAGATAGGGCAGAGTGCGAATGTGAGTGCTACCAGCTGTTTATTACGTGCGATGGATGATTTAAAGACCCCTAGGGTGATTCATGTGGGCGCCGTGGGCACGACTTGGGAAACGAAAGATGTTTTCATGGCTGAAAAATATGCTGTAGAAAGACTCATTTTGAATAGTAGGGTTTCTCAAAAAACCATTTTGCGTGCGGCTCCTGTTTTTGGAGGGGGAGATTTTTCTCGGGAGCCTTTTTTGCGTGCGGTTGCCAAACTTACGAAGTTTCCTGGTCTTTACCCGAAGTGTGGTAAAGATGTGCAGATATCTCCGGTTCATTTGCAAGATTTGACCGAGGCTATTGTAGCGCAGGTCTTTCAAGATCAGTGTGATCCTGTCCAGATTATTCATCTTGAAGGCCCAGAGGCGTTAGGGCTGGAGACAGCTATTCGTTGGATTTTGGAAGCTCAGGGGCGGAGTGGACGTTTCTCGGTAGGAGGAACTATGGCCGACTGGCTAGAAAAAATATTGCAGAAAGATGTGGTAGGTGGTCACTCTTTGTCTAAGGCAGCAGACTTTAGAGCTTTTATGTCGCCTAAGTACCAAGTCGAGTTACAGCTTGAGGAGCGCAAGGGTGCCCGCTCATTGCGGGAATATATTTTTGAGTCTGTGGCTCGTGCGAAGGCGGTTGCAGCACAGACAGCTCGTCAGGTGTCCTCGGTTTAGTCTCCTGCGAGAGCCATCTGTATGGTTCATTTGCTGCGTGGTGACTGAATATAGAATTTAAGGTGCGGAAATAATCTGTGGATGTGCCTGATGCTGAGAGGAGATCGTGCATGCAATCTCGACAGACGACGTATGTGCTTTTGGCTTTGTTGTTTGGCTTATGTACTGGGGTGCTCTTGAACGTGTGTACGCTTCCAGAAAGCAGTGTGCGCTTGTTCTTGGTGGATGCTATCTTGGAGCCTACTGGCCGTGTTTTTGTGGCTTCCCTAAAAATGCTTGTTGTGCCTCTCGTTTTTACTTCTCTGGTCTGCGGTGTTGTTGGCTTGGAAGGGGTTCACAAGCTAGGCCGTATGGGTTTGAAGACTTTGGTGTTATACCTATTGACCACAGCTCTCGGCTTGACCTTGGCCATTGGTATGGCGGTGGTCTTCCAGCCGGGGATTGGCTTTGATCTTCCTAGCGTGCTGTCGTATCAGCCACGTCCGTCACCTTCTTTGATGGAAGTGCTCGTGGGTATGGTGCCATCCAACCCTGTTCAAGCAGCCGCTGAGGGCAAGATGTTGCAGATTATTGTGTTTGCTCTGCTATTTGGTCTTGGTGTTTTGCAAATCAAAGCTAAGGTTCCAGTGATAGTCCGATTCTTGGAAGAGCTAAATGATGTCATGATGGGGATGGTGTCCATGCTGCTTCGCTTGGCTCCTGTGGGTGTGTATGCGCTGATTGCTCAGGTTTTTGCGGATAAAGGGGTGCAGGCCTTTGCTCCATTGCTTCGCTATTTTTTGTTAGTTTTGTTTGTCTTGGCTATCCATGCTGTGACGGTCTACCCAATGCTGTTAAAGCTAGCGGGCTTGGATCCCTGGGCTTTTTTGCGGAAGGCGAAGTCGGTCGCTTTTTTTGCTTTATCTACGGCGAGCAGTAGTGCAACTATTCCGGTAACTTTGCAAACTCTAGATAAATCCTTTGGGGTTCCTCGTTCCATTGCCTCTTTTACGATCCCGCTGGGAGCTACGATTAATATGGATGGCACAGCCATTATGCAAGGAGTAGCTACCCTGTTTATTGCGCAGACATATCAGATATCCCTAGGGTTTACGGAATACCTTACGGTGATTTTCACGGCTACTTTAGCATCTGTGGGTGCGGCGGGCGTTCCAGGGGTGGGTTTGGTCACGTTGGCGATGGTTTTACGTCAGGTAGGTCTCCCGGTGGAAGGGATAGCTATGATTCTTGGAGTAGATAGAGCTTTAGACATGGTGCGTACGGCCGTGAATGTCGCAGGAG
>JAPPOJ010000232.1:0-11455 GCA_028817975.1 Zetaproteobacteria bacterium
GCTTAGAAAGGAGGTATAACCAAAAGTAGTGAGTCTGTTGCAAAGTTTGGTCTAAGCACAGGGATATTACCACCCACCCTTCTGTTTATGTGTAAATTGCAAATTACTCATAAACAGAAGCATCTCGCCCCTGACACCTTGTCCAGGATTCCAGATATCTCGTGCTATGTACACGCTATGTGCACGAGGATTTGATAAACGATACTGCCTCGCTACAATTATCACGGGAAGAGCGAGCTGCTCAAAAGCACAACTAATAACACAACTCAAGGTCACAACAACCTTGGCCCCCTTTTACAGGTGCTCAGAGTGGCAAACATCTGCCAACATCTGACCAAAGGAGCACCCTAAGCAACGTCATTTCAATTAAAAAAGGACTTAGACTTGTCGTCCCTGGACAGAGATAACTCGACAAGAGTAAGTCCTTTTTAGCTTTATGAGGAGAAGTTTATGGGGAGCCAAAAGCGGCTTTTTCCATATTTTTTCCTTTTTTTGAGGCTTTGCAAGGTGTTGTAATCAGTAGGATAATCCTACATCATGCCGCCCATTCCACCCATGCCGCCCATGCCGCCCATGCCGCCAGGCATGCCACCGGCAGGAGCTGCTGCTGCTGCTGCATCTTTCTCTTCAGGCTTATCTGCAATCATCGCTTCTGTTGTTAACAAAAGACTTGCTACAGAGGCTGCATTGATAAGAGCGGTCTTGGTCACTTTAGTCGGATCAATCACACCTGCTTCATAAAGGTCTTCGTATACCTCAGTCAAAGCGTTGAATCCGAAGCCGTCTTTACCCGTACGTACTTTTTCAACGACAACAGCAGGCTCGACACCAGCGTTGAAAGCAATCTGACGTAAAGGCTCTTCAATGGCGCGACGAATAATGGTGATACCAAACTGTTGCTCACTGTTGTCAGCCTTTAAGTTGTCCAAAGCTGACTGGACACGCAACAACGCTGTACCACCGCCACAGACGATGCCATCTTCTACGGCTGCACGCGTAGAGTTCAAAGCATCTTCAACACGAGCTTTTTTCTCTTTCATCTCAGTTTCAGTCGCTGCACCGACCTTAACCACAGCAACACCGCCCACAAGCTTAGCGAGACGCTCTTGGAGCTTCTCACGATCATAGTCCGAAGAAGTATTTTCGATTTCTGCACGAATTTGCTTCACACGTGCATCAATGTGAGGCTTGTCACCCTTACCATCCACAATCGTCGTGTTGTCTTTAGTGATGGTTACAGACTTAGCTTGGCCTAGGTTTTCCAAAGTCAAGTTCTCAAGCTTGTGCCCAAGGTCCTCACTCACAACCATACCACCCGTCAAGACCGCAATGTCTTCCAACATTGCTTTACGACGATCACCAAAGCCAGGAGCTTTCACTGCGGCGCACTTGAGTGTGCCACGTAGACGGTTCACTACCAACGTTGCCAAAGCTTCGCCATCAATATCCTCAGCAATGATCACGAAAGGACGATTCGTCTGCGCAATCTTTTCAAGGATAGGGAGCAAGTCCTTCATGTTAGAGATTTTTTTCTCATGTAGAAGAATATATGCATCTTCAAAAACTGCAGACATACGCTCTGAGTCTGTCACGAAGTAAGGAGAAAGATATCCACGATCAAACTCCATACCTTCTACGACGTCCAAAGAAGTGTCCATTCCTTTGTCTTCGTCTACGGTGATAACACCGTCACGGCCTACTTTGTCCATCGCTTCCGCGAGGATTTCACCAATTTCTTTATCGTTATTTGCAGAAATAGCTCCGACTTGAGCGATCTCTTCACGGCTTTTCGTCTGACGAGAAACTTTGTCCAACTCAGCAACAAGGTGCTTTACCGCGACCTCAATGCCACGCTTAAGCTCCATCGGGCTATGATTTGCAGCTACAAGCTTCGCGCCTTCACGGTAGATGGCCTGGGCCAATACAGTCGCGGTAGTGGTACCGTCACCGGCGGAGTCGGAAGTCTTGGAAGCGACTTCTTTCACCATTTGCGCGCCCATGTTTTCAAACTTATCTTCTAGATCCACTTCTTTTGCAACGCTTACACCGTCTTTAGTGATCGTTGGAGAACCAAAAGAACGCTCAAGAACAACGTTTCTTCCTTTGGGGCCTAAAGTCACTTTAACGGCTTCCGCAAGAGTGTTCACACCCGCAAGAATCTTGCGGCGAGAGTCTTCACCAAAGTTAATGCTTTTTGCCATGATAGGATTCCTTTTTATTTAGCAATTTCAAAAATAAAGTGGGCAATCAAACAACTTCCTGATTCTTAGACCAGGACGCCTAGAATGTCGTCTTCGCGCATGATGAGGTGCTCTACACCATCAATCTTCACGTCAGAGCCAGCATACTTACTAAAGAGGACTTTGTCGCCGACAGTGACGTCAGGCTTGGCCAAACTACCATCCTCAAGCTTTTTACCATTACCAATCGCAATGACTTCACCTTCAACAGGCTTCTCTTTAGCATTATCTGGAATAATAATGCCACCGTGGGTTTTTTCTTCTGTTTCAACACGCTTGACCAGAATACGATCTTGCAATGGCCGAATTTTCATATGTCTCTCCTGTCGTGAGAAATAAACTAACTTTACCTGCAACTCGTTTGAGGTGAGGTTAAAACTCTGTGACCCAACCAATCTAGATCTCTTGGAAAAGATGTCAAGTACTGTAAATAAAATTAAGCAGGTTTATAGCAGCAGAGAATCCGCTTTAGAGGTAAATACAAGAGTCACAGGCAAAGGGTAAGTCTGTCTTTGCAATCGTTGTAGGCGACTTAAAAACACGCGCAACTTCACCCACAAAGTAAGCACGGGCGCGCAGGTTACTTGAGTGCTCGGAAAGATCAAGGACACGGGGCTGCTGGCCTTCCCCTTTCGGCAGAAAAATCATTTCTAACAGTGCTTCTCCGTGGCAACGCGAATGCGCCAAAAAAACCTCCGCAACCTCATCCCAATTCAACCGAATCTGAGTCAGCCGGTACGCAAAGCAACACCCTTCATGGTCTACCGTCACTTCTTTCAGCGTTCTGAGATAAGCATACACAATCCACAGCCAAGGGAGCGCCACACACCCCAGAAAACTAACCATTGCAAGCATACCTGAAGAAAACATCATCATACGATAGATATAGGCGGTGAACACCAAAAAAATAGAGCACCCCAACAAGCCTCCGACACAAGCCGCAATCAACTCACGAGGGTACATGAAAAAGCGGCGCCCTCCATCTGGAGTCGACTCGGTGAAATAAAAGGCTTCACGGTCTTCAAGACTCAACTTTTCAAAAAACTTGAGTGCTTCGACATCTTCACTATCTACATCCAGAACTTTACGCCAAAACCCACGGGCATCCATAAAGCGCCCTTCTAAATGGAAAAGATCTCCCTTCCACTTCAAAGCATGAATATTGTGGGGGCCAAGAGCCAGGATCTCATCAATAGAGTCATGCGCTTTTTTGTGATCACCAGATTCTGCGTACTGACGTAATTGTTGTTCACGAGCGAGGATCATGTAAAGTGAGTCGGCACTATCCACAACGACGTTGACTGATAATTCACAATCCTCTGAAAACAAGACCAAAAAATATACATAGACCTATAGGAGTAGACCCGCGAGCCACGACCAAGCACTCCGTAGCCCTTATGACCAGGAATCACTCACCAATGTACGCAGCTCCCATCATGTAGGGTCTTAAAATTTGAGGTATTTCTACCCGTCCATCTGCAGTCTGAAAATTCTCTAAAATCGCAAGCAGAAGCCTAGGAATCGCCATGTAGGTATTATTCAAAGTATAGGCATAGTGACGCTTACCACTTTTATCCTTATAGCGAATACCCAGTCTCCTCGACTGAAAGTCCAGAAAGCTCGAACAACTGTGGGTCTCACCATAGCCTTGACGCGACGGCATCCAAGTTTCAATATCGTGCTTACGGAACTGCCCCAAGCCTAAGTCACCTGTACAGACATACACCACCCGGTACGGTAAGCCCAAGTCCTGTAATAAAGTTTCGGCGAGATCGAGAAGCTCTGCATGCAACAGGCGATCCCCTTCCGCATCATTCTCTGCAATCACCACCATTTCTAGTTTTTGAAACTGATGCACACGATAAAGGCCGTGTGTATCTCGCCCATAGGTGCCCGCTTCACGACGATAGCAAGAGGACTGAGCCATGTAACGCTTCGGTAACTCCTCTGCGTTTAAAGTCTCTTCCATATGGAGTCCACATAAGGAGACTTCCGCGGTACCGACTAAAGCCATACCATCTTTTTCGACTTGATACGCTTGGTCAGCTCCTAAGGGAAAGTAGCCAGTACCTTCCATCACCTGTTCGTTGACGAGAGTTGGCACCGACAAAGGCACAAACCCTTTCTCCACAAGAGTCTGCATCCCATAGCGGAGCAGTGCCATTTCAAGAAGAGCCCCTTGCCCCTTCAAAACATAGGAACGCGAGCCTGAAAGCTTGACACCGCGTTCGATGTCCAAAATACCTAATTGCTGACCTAGTTCAACATGATCTCGCGGCTTAAAATCAAAAACCCGCGGTATTCCAACCTTACGCAGCTCCTGATTAAAACTATCATCTTTACCCAGAGGGACATCCTCTGCAGCAGGCTGTGCCACACGCAACATCATCTGCTTAAGTTCAGCTTTCCCTTCACGCAACTCATGCTGGAGCTGCTCCAGCTCAGCCTTCATATTCAAAACTTGGCTACGTAAGGCATCTCTTGCCTCCGTGTTTTTTTCTTTACCAATCATCTTAGAAAGTTGATTGCGTTTCGCCTGCAGAGACTCCCAACTCGACTGGGTTTGCTTAACCCGTTCATCTAAGCCTAATAGTTCTGCAATCGAGATATGAAAGTTCTTTGCATCTGTGCCTTTTTGAACCTTATCCTGATTTTCGCGGATAAATTTAATATCGAGCATATTTGCGTTTCCTTAATTGTGGAGCAAAAAAACGTGAGGCTCCACCCTCCTTGAACAACTTAACACAATCATCATTTCAAGCATGTTTTAGCCACTGCAACAACATTTCACCAAGAAAAAGACACACCCACAGCCGACAGCGGCAATAATAATCAGTTTATTTTCGAATGATTAGCCTTGGGAAAATTCTCTTGTAGGTTTCCATTTGGAGTTACCCAGATTTTCGCTATACTATACGCTTTATCTATCCATTTGACTAGATCTATTGTGAGGATCGAGGCTTCTCGAACACAGAAAACATCTCCAGACAAATGGAACCTAAACATAAAAAGTATGAAACCATGACCTATAATCCACACACACCTTCAAGCACGATGCACTTTCAGAACGCGATTTTAGCCCCACTCGCTGGGGTCTCGGATATACCCTTCCGACGCGTATGTCAAGATCTCGGTGCTGAATTAACTTATATCGAGATGCTCTCCGCAACAGCGATCTGCTATAACAACGAAAAAACCTTTGAAATGATGGAGGTACATCCCACCGAAAAACAAGTGGGGGTGCAAATTACTAGCCGCAACGCCGAAGAGATGGGCAGGGCAGCCCAAGCGGTACAGGGCAGAGGCTTCCACAGTATCGATATCAATATGGGGTGCCCGGTCAAAAAAGTCGTCAAAGTAGGCTGTGGGAGCGCCATTCTCAAAGATCCACAAAGGGTGTATGACACCACATACCAGGCTTGTCTCGCCTCCGACATCCCTGTTAGTGTCAAAATCAGGCTCGGTTGGGACCATAGTTGTACCAACTGGAGCGAGGTCGCCGACGCAGCTATTCGAGGAGGTGCCGCTTGGATCACGATCCATGGGCGTACACGTTCAGATACCTACGCATCCCCTGTACAGCTCGGGGAGATTTACAAAGCAGCTGAACAGCTCTCCATACCCGTCATTGGCAACGGTAACCTCTTCCATCTCGAAGATGTGCAACTGATGCAACAAAAAGGTGGAGTTGCTGGAGTCATGATCAGCCGTGGCGCTCTCGGAAACCCCTGGCTCTTTAGAGACGTGGTTCATAACAAGGTACAGCCAGTCACCCCGGAAGAGTGGCAAAAGGTGGTACTCCAACATATCCGCTACCAAGAAGAGTATTTCACCCAAAAAAACCTTCTCTCCGTGGGCAGCGTCTGCATGCGCAAGCATCTTATCTGGTACCTCTCAGGCTGGCCTGGTGCCAAGCCTTTCAAGCAGCGTGTGAATACCGCGACGTGTTTTTCCGAATTTACCGAAATTACACAACAATTCACCGAGCGCTTGATCGAAGCACACGTTCCTGCGCGTCAAGTTGCCCAACCGCAACTCTCACAACAAGACCCCAGCAGCTGGGACCCCAAATTCGAGATGGACCGCAAGCTCGACCGAGGTGTAAGTCAAATTGGCTACGAACCCGGGCTTTAGGTTTATAGATTTACTGCCGATGCACCCCCATGCTGTTGTAAGTTAGAATCTGTCGTGGTGAGGTGGACCTAGCATTGAAAAAGCGCAACCCACAAATCATCTTGGTAAGCGCTCTGTATTGTACGTTACAGCTCATCAGCTGCAAGCCCCCTCGTAAGGTTAACCCCTCTGCTCACATTTCCACCGGCAACCGCAATGCACCGGCAGGTGATGTAGACTTAGAAGTCAGCTACCAACTTGACCTAGACGAACTCAGCGGGAAGAAAAATGTCCCTGTAAGGGGTAAAGCAGCAGAGGACATGGCGCCAGAAACGCTCACCCCAGAGCAGATGAAAGACCTCGACCCAGACGGCATCCGGTTTGTGACGACAAACCCACACTTTACTTCTTTTTTTACAGCTAGTTATGGCAAAAACGCTGACTTTTCCTGCCCCGGAAATATGGTGATGACCGGAGTTTCTTCTCGCTTCGACCCTTTCACAGAGACCGATAGCCTTGTGCAAAGGGGAGACATCGCAGCCACAGGGGATCGTATCTTTGCTTTTACATGTTCATCCCTCACCCAAAATAACGGCAAAAGACTACAAAAAAGCTCTTGTAGTTGGTCTCCAGAAAAGTACCGCGATGCCGTGATCCACTACACCTGTCCTGTAAATACATACATGACGGGACAACGCAGCTTCTACGACACAGAAAAGAAAGACCGTGCCTACCAGTTTCAATGCTGCCAATTGAAGAACCATGCCGAAAAAGAGGCCACGGTAGCATACTGGCCGGACCCCTTTTACTGTGAGGAAGGCCCTGTACCCACCTGTTCAGGGCCAGCCTATGCACAACCTATTCTTGGCTTAGATGGTCAACCTATTGCCCCGCAGTTCAATTTTGAAAATATTCACATGCCTACAGAGCCATACTCTTTCCAATGCGCTCAAACGGGCCTTGTTCAAACCTCTCCACGCAGCAAACGTGACCTCGATAAAATTTTACAGTTTGTACGTTTTGACCAGTTCTCAAATACCGTGATGCAAGGCATTAAACTCGAAAGAAGCGCTGCACAAACCGATCGGGTAGCATCTTATTATTGCTGCCATTTAACCTCAGGAACCCCCCAAAAGACCGAGACGGAAAGTGAGCGGAAACAAAGATTGGACCAGTGCCCCCAGACAGCTGGACTTTTCCCATAACAATGCCCTGCAGACTCTAAAAAATTCGTGACAAAAAAACATAGGTGTGTTATATTCCGGAGCCTGGAAAGATTTTTTTCCATACACAACAAATTTATTTAACTTCTACCATACACAAGTGATAGCGGATACAACACCATGACTCAAAAACAAAAAACAGTTGTCGTCGGGATGTCTGGAGGCGTAGACTCCTCCGTATGCGCATACCTGTTGAAGCAGCAAGGGTATCGAGTCATCGGTCTGTTTATGAAAAATTGGGAGGAAAATGACGGGACGGATTGCAGTGCACGCTGGGACTATGATGATGTCGCCACCGTTTGTGCCCACCTAAGTATTCCTTTCTACTCCATAAACTTTGTCAAAGAATATCAACAGCAGGTCTTTGACAGTTTCCTGCACGATTACCGGAGAGGATGGACGCCAAACCCCGATATTCTTTGTAACCGCGAGATCAAGTTCAAAGTCTTTTTTGAACACGCCATGAAACTCGGAGCAGACTACCTCGCGACAGGACATTACTGCCGCACCGAAAGCGGCAAGTTACTCAAAGGTATCGATAACCGCAAAGACCAGAGTTACTTTCTAAACGCTGTGACAGGAAGCGTGCTACGCAAAGTACTTTTCCCACTTGGCGAACTCCATAAAACGGAGGTACGTGAGATTGCCCAACAAGCAGGGCTCACGACCGCACACAAAAAAGACAGTACTGGCATCTGTTTCATCGGCGAACGCCATTTTGAATCTTTCCTCGCCAGCTATATCCAGGGCGCACGCGGAGCCTTTCAAACACTCGACGGGGAAGTCGTCGGGGAGCACCGCGGTGCGATGTTCTACACCATCGGTCAACGCAAACACCTAGGGCTAGGTGGGGCAGGTGATGCGTGGTACGTGGTTGGCAAAAACATGCAAAGCAACATTGTTTTTGTCGAAAGGGGACATATGCACCCAGCCCTACTCACCACATCTGTGACTCTAAGTGATATTTCCTGGGTAAACGATAACATCGCGCCATTTAACTCCCTGCGTTGCCAAGCCAAAATTCGTTACCGTCAAGAAGACCAGGCTTGTACTCTCACGCTTCTTCCACAAGGTGCTCTGAAGGTAGACTTCGACACCCCCCAAAGAGCTGCTGCATGCGGACAGTCTGTCGCATTTTATCAAGGAGATGTTTGCCTCGGCGGAGGCTTTATCTGTCATGTGACTCCCAACAGACATGTAAGCCACACAACACATGCAGACCATTTCAGGGAGCCACAGCTGGCCTAGTGCCAAAGATCTCTGTTCCGATACGGATGTAATCTGCACCCGCAAGAATCGCGGCCTGATAGTCTGCACTCATACCTAAAGACGCCTTTCCTTGACCAATTTGTCTGGCCTTTTGTACAAAGTCTCTGTAAACCCGGGGGACATGCTGTGCACTCGCCTGAAGACTCACCGCTCGGGGTGGAATAGCCATAAGTCCCAACAACTCAAGCTGGGGAGCAACAGCCAAGAGCTGAGCCACAAAAGGATCTATTTCATCCCACAACACCCCCGACTTTTGCTTTTCAGCACCTAGATTGACACACACAAACGCCTGTATCTTTTTTTCTGGATGCTGCTGCAAAAAACTTTCGATCTTACGGGCATGCTTGAGACTACACAAGGTGTGGATCACGTCCACATAGGGAAGCAGTTTCGTAAGCTTATTGCCTTGCAAAGTTCCGGTAAAGTGCCACCTCGGGTGAGCGTGCATCTTTGACAGCTGCACTGCCTTCTCACACAACTCTGCAACGTAGTTCTCTCCAAAATCACGCTGCCCAGCCATATAAGCTGCATAAACCTTGGCGACGGGGTGATATTTGGAGACGGCCACCAGAGTCCGCTCACTTGGCCATGGCTGCGAGCACTCGGCACAAAAATCCTTAAGTTGTCGGTAAAAGTTTAGGTATGTATCAGACATTTCTCTCTCATGCAAACTTAGAACAGACACTCTATCTTATTTAGGCGCCAGAACCAAGTCGAAGAAATATCATGCCCCTGCAGGAGCCGCTGGCTGAGGTGGCTGAGCAGGAGCTGGCTCCTCAGCTACAGGAGAAATGGGTGGAGGAGGCTCCACAGGCTGCGTTTCCATGGCTTCCGCCATAGGGGCTGGTACTTCACCTGCAGGAGACTGAGGAGCTGGCAACACCTGGGATGCATCTTCTAAACCGCCAGCGGGGTCACCCTGCTCCGGCATCGATTCAAAGGGAGCTGTCTTGGCGGGAACAAACTCACGTGGGGGCTTATGTTGCATTCCACCAGCAGCTTCACGCACACTACGTATAGGGACGTAACGCTCCTCATAAAAGACTTTGTAGTGGTCCGCCGTAATAAAAAGATCTCCATCAGGAGAAATATGGATATCCACATCCTTCAGGTCTTGATCGGTAGACCCGGTGATTTCGACCCCATTCAAGAACATCCTTCGCTCACTACGAAAGCCTTCCAATTCTGCAGCAAACCCTTCAGGAACAAGCGTAAGCCACAAGAAAAGCAGGATATACATCATAAACCTCACTGCCTCGCCATACACGATCACCATACTTGGACAGACACGACCATGATAGCCCGGCTCAAGCGATTCGCGTTAGGCAAATACACGCCTTAAATTATGTTAGGCTATTTCTGCTGCCTCCATCATTACGCCAGCAAGCAAGAACAAATCGACATGCCGTTATAAGGAGAACAAAATGAAATTAACTTACCTACGCGCACTCTATATGTCTTTTTTCAGCTACCTTATTTGTCTCACACTGACCCAATGCGCCCCCAGCTTTGAAGCCGAGTACCGGGACCCCCATAAAGTGGAACTGATCGACGACAAGTGGAGCCAGTCGGATATTGACCAAATAGGAAAACTGATTCAAGATCTCAATATGAAAGTCGCACGCAGCCCTAAAAAATTTGGCAGCAATCCGTCCATCATTTTTAAAGAGATCGAGAACCGCACAGACGAACATATTGACACTGTACCCATTAAAAACAAGATTATGGATGAGCTACTCAACGCCGATGCCTTTACCTTTATTGATGCCGCAGCACGCAAAGAAATCCTCGAAGAAGCAGCCTATCAAAACAAAAGTGGCCAAGTAGAACAGTCCACCCAGGTGAAAGAAGGCAAACAGATTGGTGCAGGTTTCTTTTTACGCGGAACCATTTCAAGTACGGTCAACGTACAGGCTGGACGCAAAATCGTCACTTACCAACTTAGCCTTAAAGTGACTTCCATCGAAAGCGGTGCCATTGTATGGGCCAAGCAGCATTACACCTCCAAAGACATGAAACGTTCGGGCGCCAGCTTCTGAGCTAAGCTAAATCTGATAGAACAGGTTTAAGCTATACATACTCGTTTTCAAGCGATCGTTGCTGGCAGCCACAGAAAAAACGGTCGCCAGCATTTCTAGACCATAACTGCCACGGCGCAACATAAGGCCAAGATTGGTCTCAAAAACACCCCCTGAGATTTGGTTACTCAAGTCCTTCGTTGCTGCCTCATACTCCGACAAAGAGATCTCTCCCAACATGGCCACCTGATATTGATAACCCGAATACACACGGGCATACTTGCTACTTTGTAAAATACGTTTCGAGCCGCCCCATAAATTAAAGCTAAAGCGACTCGCCAAAGCCCGCCGGCTGATTTGATCATTATTCAAGTCAATCATCATGACATATTGCACCCCTGCACCCAAGGTACGGCCAAGCTCAGTATTGATCCCCCCTCCAACTAGGACCCCACCAAGCGACTCCGTCACACTGGTTTCGCCATTCGGGTTAGGTAAAGAAACGGTACCTAACGTAATTCCAGATTGCACCTGAGGCTGAAAAACCCAGTCTCTTGCCATACAGACCGAGCTTCGACACAACAATCCAGCA
>JAPPOJ010000232.1:11465-11951 GCA_028817975.1 Zetaproteobacteria bacterium
ATCCAGCACAAAGCACCACCCCAGAACAAGACAAGCGCAAATTAAGTATAAAAGCCATATTATTCCACAGATTTCAGCAGTTGATCAATTCCCTCATCCCCCGGGTCAAGCCCTTTTGCTTTTGCCCATGACTGCTTCGCAGCTTCGCGATCCCCCTTTTTGAGCTGTGCAATCCCCAGCACGATCTGTGGTCCAGCAAGCTCTTCCGCCGTCTCTCCGGCTTGCTGTGCAAGGCCAATCGCCTCGTCCACCTTATTCAGGGTGATGTATTGATAGGCGCGCAAGACAAGGCGCACCGCCCGGTTCAACCTCTCTGTGGTCGAATCCACCGAAGAACCATCTTCGTCTTTATTTAAATTTCCCTGTAAGTCGACAATGACTTTCGCGCTGTCCCCCGCAAACTCAGGGAAAAACCAGCGTTGTTGATTGCCGATCGAGTTGGAAATAACCACATATTTTCCGGTAGGGAAGTCCAATGCCGTGCTT
>JAPPOJ010000283.1 GCA_028817975.1 Zetaproteobacteria bacterium
GCATATAGTTTATCCATCTTATTTCTTTTCATCATAAACGTTGGTTTCGTTTCTATCGAGGTTACAGAACCCTTTTTATCTGATTTTTGTACACGAGTGAGAAGTGAAGATCAAAGGACTTGAAGTTTTAAGATGATTTAAGTTTTTCACTCTTCTGAATGTTTGTTCCTATTGAGCTATTTGTTACTTTGCCGAAATCAACTTGTAGGTGGATATCAATATTTTGAAGGTTAAGCATAACCGTTGTAAATAGCCTTTCGTTTGAAGGAAAACGACTATGTGTAGATGCCCGTGGATTTTGGCTTTATGGTTAAGTTTGGGAGGGCAGGTTTGCCTTGGAGAAGCAAAAGGTGTTGTCAATTGGTCTTTTTCTCTTCGTCATGCTCAACAGTGGCTTACACGCTTTACCGAGTCTCCACATACTTTTGGTAGTTTATCGCAAAAGCGTCTTGCACAGTGGATGGTTCTACAGTTAAGGCGTGAAGGCTGGACGTCTTTTGTACAAGATTTTGAAGCTCGTGTGCCGAGCCAAGATTGCCTACAGAGAGTCCTCAAAAAAAAGACCTGTGATATATCACAAACATCTATGATGAAAGGAAAAAATGTAGTTGCTGCAAATGTTCACCCTCATCATAAGTGCATCATTATTATTGGTTCTCATTATGATACCAAGCATTTGGTTGGACAAAAGTATGTGGGTGCCAACGATTCGGCATCTTCTAGTTTACTCTTACCGCAGTTGCTTAGCTCTGTTGCTAGGCATGGGCCTAGCTGTGGGATAGTGGCAGTTTGGTTTGATGGTGAAGAAGCTGTTTTACCTGGTTGGAACGATAGTTTTTCATTTGGTCTCTCTTTCGAAGACCATACTTATGGGAGTCGATACTTTGTTTCTCAGCTTGAACGTTGTGGTAATTCGTGGTGTTTACTTGATTACCCTGAGTTGCCCATTCGTGGTTTGTTGCTTCTGGATATGATTGGAAGTCCAGAAGTAAAGTTCAGCTTGGATGGTAACAGCAATGTGCGTCTTAGATCTCATTTTTACAGTGTTTTAAAGCAGATGGGGTTGGAGGATCGCATTAACGCTGATATGACCAAGATAGAAGATGATCATATACCTTTTATTGAAAAGGGTATTCCTGCATTAAATATTATTGATTTTGAAAACTTGCGTCATTGGCATCGACCTAGTGACTTGACTCAGCACCTTTCTTTGCGGAGTGTCGCAATGGTTGGTAAGGTTGCTGATCGTCTTATTCATTTTTTGCATCGGAATCCTATGTAAACAGGTTGAAGCTTCTGTCCACTATCTAAAGTTAACTTTCTGCAAAAAGGTTCCGATAATAGGCGCACGGACAGTGTAAGTATCTTTTGAGGCTAAGTTGGACGAAAATCAGGAAAATCTGGCCCGTAGTTTGGTGCGCGAAAGCTTGCCTGCTTTGCATAAGTTGCTCAAAAAGCTTATCAAGCAAAAAACGATGCAGGACGATGCTTTACTTCCCCTGGTTGTGGAGGTAAAAGAGCAGCTAAGTGGTTTACGTGTTGAGGTTTCTATACAAGATTCAGACACAGCCCTGAGTGAAGAGGGAACCCTTTATCAAGAAGAATCAGCGGACTCCCCCGTGGTGGAAGTGGGGGAAGATATGAGTGATGAGGAAGCGAAAAAGCTGTTAGCCGATATGGACTCCCCCGCGGCGGAAGTGGGGGAAGAGATGTGGGATTAGCAAGCGAAAAAGGTGTAAGCCGATATGGACTCTCCTGGTAAGCAAGTGAGTGAGGGCGATGATGAGCATATGATGTTGCTTGAGCAGCTTGCGGGAGGAGATTCTGGAAATGATGCTGTGGAAGCTCCAGCGAGTTTAACAGCCCCGTCTACGGAAGCGGAAATGGAAGACGGAGTTGAAGAAGACGAAGCTGTTGAGGAAATCGAGGAGTTTGGCCAGAGTGAGTTTGGTTCTGACCCAGAAATGATTAAGGACTTTCTGGTGAATGGAGATGACCTTATGGAAAATCTCGATGAGCAGATATTAAAGCTAGAAGAGTCTCCGAATGATATAGAAATTATTAATGAAATTTTTCGTTCGGCACACACTTTGAAGGGTGCTGCTGGTATGTTTGGATACCGTGCTATTGAACGTATTATGCACCGTATGGAGAATTATTTTGATCAGATTGCGAAAGGTAAGCAGCAAGTTACGGGCGATGCTACGGATGTTATTTTACAAGCTATGGATATTCTTAGAGTATTAATTGATGCTGTGCGCCAAGGGAAACCATCAGGTGAAAAAACAGCTCCAATTGTTAGAGTATTAAATCAATTGTGTGCAGGTAAGCTTAAAGCTGGTGCTGTGAAAAAGAAGGTGTCTGGGGCTAAAAGTGAAGATAAAGCTCCTGAAAAAGCTGGAGCGGAAGCGGTGAAAAAGACAGCTCAATCGACGACTATTCGTGTTGATTTGCAGCGTTTGGATGCCTTAGTCAACCTTGTTGGAGAGTTAGTCATTGATAGAACGCGCTTTAGTAATATTGAAGAGCAACTGAGAACGGGGAGTTCCGTAGCTCTGGTGGCTGGAAACATGTCTGAAACAGTACAGCTTTTTGGCCGACATATGAACGAAGTTCAAGATATTATTATGAAGGTTCGTATGGTTCCTATAGGGAATGCTTTCAACAAATTTAACCGCGTGGTTCGTGATTTGTCTAAAAGCCTTGAAAAGGAAATAGATCTTATTATTGAGGGAGAACAAACTGAGCTAGACAAAACCATTGTCGAGCAGATTGGAGATCCGCTGATTCACCTTGTACGTAATGCGGTAGACCATGGTATTGAAATGCCCGAAGTTCGTACAAGTGCGGGTAAGTCTGCGCGAGGCACGATTGTGCTTTCTGCTCGCCAAGAGGGCAATCAGATTATGATTAACATCGAAGACGATGGGAAAGGAATGGATCAGGAAGTCATTCGGCAAAAAGGGATTGAGCGTGGCCTTATATCTGAAGATGACCAGCTCTCAGAGAGAGATGTTTTTAATTTGATCTTTGAACCTGGATTTTCAACAGCGGCAGCAGTGACGAATATTTCTGGTCGTGGTGTAGGGATGGATGTGGTGAAAAAAGAAATCTCTAAACTTAAAGGTGTGATTGAAATTCAGTCAAAGCTTGGGGCTGGGTCGACTATTACGATTCAATTACCACTTACATTAGCAATTGTACAAAGCTTGTTAGTACGTGCGAACGAAGATATTTTTGCAATTCCTTTAAGTTCGGTTATTGAAAGTTTGCGCATTCAACCAGATGAAATTCAGATGGTTGGAGATGCTGAAGTCATTAAAAGGCGTGACCGTGTTTTGCCATTGCTTTACTTAAGTGATGCCTTAGACCTAGGTAAAAAGAATGATCATGTGTGGTATCGCTATGAAAAAGAGTCTAAAAAGAGTGATCGTCGAAAAGAAATGGGTTCAGAGAGATTATTTGTTGTGGTGGTTGGCACAGCCGATCGGAGCTTTGGTTTAGTTGTGGATAGTCTCTTAAATCAGCAGGAAATGGTGATTAAGTCTATGGGCGATATTATGGGAGATATTAACTGTGTTGCAGGTGGAGCCATTCTTGGTAATGGCGAAGTCGTACTGGTGTTAGATATTGGTGAACTAGAACAACAGTTTCGTATTCGTTCACGTGTAGCGGCTGTTTGAGGTGTGAGATGAAGGGTATTTTGGAATTTGATACGGATCAGTATGATGCTGATGATAGTGGTATCTTTGCTATCCGTGGTAGCCTGGACGGAGAGAATCAGGAGGAATATACTGAGAAAGTTCAGTGCATAGGTCTGAAAATTCGAGAAGAATTGTTCTATTTACCTATCTCCATTGTTGTAGAGATTGTGATGTTGATGCCTATTACTTATGTTCCTCAATCTGGGCGTAGTATCGAAGGCGTCATGAACTTGAGGGGAACCATTCTTCCGGTGGTGAATTTGAGAAAGTTGATGGGAGTTGAAAAAGGTGGCGCAACTCCATCTACCCGAATTATCATTGCTAAATCACATAACTATGTAGTTGGCTTTTTGGTAGATGCGATCACTTATGTCGTTTCGCTACATCCATCTGATTTTGAGCAAAACTCGATGACCGGACGTGGTCAAGGGTCGGAGTTTATTGGAGGTATTGCTAAGGATGGTGAGCAGATTATTGGGGTCTTGGATACTTTGAAGATTATTCAAAGTGTAGCGGCTAGTGACATTGATATTGCCCAAGAAAAGCAAGCTTAGAGTTGTCTGTGCTCTGTCTTAAGCTTGAACACTTATTTACTTTTGAGCTCTTGATTGGAATGTTTCCAAGAAGGATAGGTGTAAGGTTGTTGAAAGCTAAGATGTCCGAATGAGATGTTTTCTAAAGTAATGCGGTCAAAATTTAAAGTCAGCCAGTCGCAGGATTTTACAGGTACTAGAATCAAGTCAGGTGCGCATGGTCTCCATGATTTACGACAGTGATCAGAACATACGACTTTCCGTGTTGGATCGACGACGATTTCGATGTGACCATGTGTGTCGTGAAAACCACATGACCCGTTGCGGAATACGTGTATGGCCCCTTTTTGAAAAAGGGCCCAGGTGAATTTTGTCGCGTCTGCTAATCCAAGCACTTGACAGAGGGATAAGGGGTTAGACTCAGCCCAGCGTCGAAATGTTTCTGCGCTCTTACCTGGATACTTTACTTGAGAATTTTGATCTGCAGGCAGCTCTGGGAGGTCATCCCTGGGTAAGAAATTGAGAGAACTAAACTTGGAGCGGGAGCCTGTACGTTGATAAACGTTGTTGAGTGCACTTCTCACTCCTCGTAGACAGAATCCTGTAGATTTATTTTGAATGGCATACCTTTCAGATGCACGCGCCAGTCGGTTGGCAAAAATTTTATCCACAGATTGTTGTAGGCTTTCCATATCCATCAAATACAAGTCACTCCAAATAGAAGAAGACCTGACCGGTGCGAAGCGTGGCAGGTCATCACGTGACCAGTCGACACTTGTACTCTCTTTTTCTATCCGTCGAAGTCGTTCTAAAATTTGATTTGACATGGGATTTTGGCTGCAATCTTTTGCAGGGGAAGTACTGCGATTCACCTTTTTTTTGTGAGTTGATTTTTGAGAGGGTGTTTTTGCGAATATAGGAGGTGAAATAACCCACCAGCATATGTGTAGACCAAGTACCGTCTGGAGTAGGATGAGCGCCCAATGTTTTAAAACTTCCAATGGTTGCCTATTCATGTGCATGCGTTTGTCTACTTCAAATGTATCTGTTCATCCAAAGATAAAGCTTGGTTTTGTAAGACAACGATCTCTTGAACGATTTGAAACCACTTTCTTTGGTGTATATTGTGAGTTAGGCCGAAATTGATGGATTGAGAGGCTTCTGTAATCTTACGCAACGCAGAAGTGTCCCCTTCACTATGAACTGTGTGCACAGCCCATATTGCGAGCCCAGAGAGGGCTGTAATGGCAAATGCTCTCTTGTACTTTGCACGCTGTATTTTTTTTTGAAAATCGCTGTGGGATTCCACGGGCTTTGTTTCTATCCACTGCTTTTCTTGGGTACGTAAAAACTCTAGTCGTTTGATTTGCTCAGCTTTTTTAGCTTGAAGAACTTCGGGGGGCCATTTTGACTGTGCTTCCGGTTCTTCTAGAATACGAATCTGCTCTTGTGTATAGCTTTTTTGACGTTGTAAATCTAGTTCTCTGTCAGCGTATATATACTTGGGCCCGGACCATATTTTTTGTAGTCTTTGTTGCAGTAATACAAGTAGTAAGATTGTTGAGATTACTGTACTCGGATTTATATTTTGAAAGGACTTTTTGTCCTGGTTTTCATTGAAATTGTCTGTACCAGCTAAGTTGGGCTCTGTGGCGGAGCTTTTCTGGTGTTGTGGATGCAGCACAAGATAAGTTGCCACGAGGTCTTGCCACTGTTCTTGCGAGATGGATTTGGCAAGTGTAATCAGCTGGTTGAGAAGTTCACCCTGAGATTCTTTTGGAATCTTCTCTCGGATAGCCAGCAGGTCGGATTGGAAGTGTTGAGAATCATTTTGAAGCAGTATAAACATTTGGGTTGCTTTTGCACGTAGTTTGTCATCAATGTCTGCTCGTGCTTGCCATGTCGCCTGCTCTTGAAGGTCGGAAGCTGGAGGGATGGTGAGTGATATTACTTTGGCATGACTACAGAGCGGTTTTTGTATACTAGAGTCCATTGCATGTTTGCAGGCTTGTATTTGAAATGTATATTCACCTTCTGGAGAGAGATGGCCGATTTTTTCTTCACAAGCGATGGAAGATTTTTTGGTCCACGGCTCTGTTGAATGCGCCTGTTTCCAAGATATCCATATAAATGTGGTGTCTACGGATGCTCTGCAACGAATGGAAACAACTGGAACTCCGTTGATCCGTTCTAATCCTACATTACTATTCAAAATGTGTGGTAATGGCCGCGTATTTTTTGTGGTTGGTAACTTCGCAGAAGGTGTAATAGGTGAACGAGCGGTTTTGCGGTTGCAGGCAGCGCAAGAGATGAGTGTCAGTAAGGGCAGTGCGGTGAACACGTAAGACAAAAGCGTCTGAAAAGGTGGAACGCCAAGAGATCGGATGATATTCTTCCTTGTGCTGTGTTTTGAGATAAACAAGTTTCCATTCTCTGGTTGATTACACTCTACCCTCAATTGTTTTTATTTAAAATAGGTAGAGTTTTCGATTGGAACTTAAAGTCGGACTCCTTTATGCTCCAAGATTTATATTCTGTATCAAAGCTTGCACCTTGCCCTAAATGCCTTAATCAGTGGCTTTTTGATAAGGAGCATCCGGGGAGTTTAATCTATCCTCCGTGAGGTGTTTCTGATAGATACGTTTTATTTCTTTGTAGTTTTTAGGGATGGTAGGCCTAGGTGGAAACCAACTAGACATATTGTCGACCGTTCGTAGGGGGTCTCCATCCTTCATGCGGCGGATAATGTCTTGGTTGTGCTTGTCCCGTACGCTTTGCTTTTTTTCTAGAAGGTGCAAGCCATCTCTCCCGTACAAAAACTTCCCAGCAGCCGGGTGGGTATCGGTTGGGTTGGTAAAAACTTAATTCTGACGACTCTGGTACGGGTCACCTTATTGTCGTGCTCTTGTACTCTTCTGTGGGGTGGAGCTGATGACTGTGACTCTCATGGTCGCGACTGGTCCCTATGGTAACATTTCTTTACTTGTTTGGAGTGGCTCGCTTTGTCCTGCCTCAGTCCTTTGTGAGAGTGCGCGGTCGTCTTTTTGTTCTTATGTTTTTTTTATGGGTGAATTTGAATAGATTTTAGGTGGTTATCGATCTTGAGGTCATGTTTGCCGACTTTATACCGACAGAGGCAGCAGTGCACGTTGTGCCTATGGAAGTTGGAGCTTTGTCTTAATATGTTGAAAATGCCTGTCAGTGCATATTGTCGTAACCTAGAGTCTGCCTTTGACCTTAATCAGCCGCTCACTTTGTCTTCTATTCTTGCCCCTTTCAAGCCCCTGAGCTTACAGGCTTTTGTTGAAGAGCCTTCTGACTGGCTCGAGTTAGGTTGCTTTCTGACTCAAATACGTTGTGATTGCCATTGTCAGGTGTTAGATCCTGTGGTTGTGCTGCAGATAGCTTATTCCTTAGGTTACGACCCTGCTCGTGATTTTCAACAGCGGTGTTTCAGCACTTGGATGCAGCAAAGCTAGCCTCTATATTATGTTAGAGTTAGGACGGTTCTTTGGCAAGGCTTAGGGGTGGTTGTTCTTGACTCTTGCCGTGGTATGGAATAAATTCCTGTTACGGGAAAGAATGTACTGGTTGACAAGGAGTGCCCATGAGGTTGGAGTTTAGAATGAAGTTGATAATGATAATCATAATCTTTTCAGCTTCCTTTTCGAAGTTGAGTGGTGCTCGTGTTGTAGATACCAAAACTGTCGGTTCAGAAAGCACTGTGGATATTCAGTCGATCAGAAGACTCGTGGGTGCAGTGGACTATATTAAGACGGACTACACAGTCGCTGTTGACAACCATGGAAAAATACTTGATCAATTTGAGTACGATGAGATGAAGGAGTTGAGTCAGGATGCCTTGTCAGCTTTTGCACTTGTCCAACAATACCTTCTTGCTTCTGAACGCCGCTTGTTAGAAGAGCTTCTTACGAATTTAACTGCTTTGATTGAAGCTCGCCAGCAGCCTGCGAAAGTGATGCGAGTATGTCAAGATTTGCGTCGAGTTATTGCTAAGTCGGGCTTGTTGAATGATATTCCCAGCCAGTACCCGGATATAGAGCTTGCTAAAGTCAGTTTTGAGCGTCATTGTGCTGTGTGCCATGGTGCGACGGGTAAGGGAGATGGCCCTTCTGCAACGGCTTTGATCCCAAAGCCGGCTAACTTTCATTCCGAAGATTTGATGGGTTCTAGTTCTCCTGCGAAGTTTTATAATTTGATTGTTACAGGCATAGAGGCAATGCCATCCTTTGATCATCTGCCCGAAGCTGAAAAGTGGAGCCTTGCGTTTTATCTCCATACTTTGCGCTGGGCAGATACAGAAGTAGAGGGGGTAGTCCCCCAAGATATGCTTTCTTCTTTGAGCCTGCATAGTCTTGCCAACATGACTGACGTAGAAGTTTTGCAGCATTTAGAGTCGGCATCTTCTTCAATGCAGCCGTCAGAATCGCAGCTTGTTTGGACCCGTTTACAAGGCACTTTTGATCGTCTTGTACCGCTTGCTTCTTCAGATCTAGTGCAAGAGCAGGTGGAAGAACAAGGTGTGCTTCCCATGAACCCTCTACTTCAGGATCTAATGTCTGCGCACAGGCTTGTGTTACGTGGTTTGACACTAGTGGCAGAGGGGAGTTTTGAAGCTGCACGTCAAGCTGTCTTAGATGCTTACTTACAACATTATGAAGCCTATGAAAGGTCCCCTCAGTCAGCTGCAAAAGAGGACGTTGCACGCGCGGAAGCACTTTTTTTGGGAGTCCGTTCAGATTTGAGGTTGTATCAAGAGGGGGGAGCGTCTCTTGATTCTGCGCGTTCAGGCTTAGAGGAACTCTCTGGCATTCTGATGAAAATAATCGCGCTAGAGAGTGCTGCAAGCCATCGTGGAGGGCAATACACCTCGGAGATGGGTTCCTTATCTTGGGATATGGTGTTCTCCTCGATGGTTATTATCTTGCGTGAAGGTCTGGAAGCCTTTCTTATTATTGCGGCTTTGTTGGCTATTCTGACTCAAATGGGACATGCTTCTGCACGTCGCTGGGTACACTTAGGCTGGTTATTGGCTTTACTTGCAGGTGTGGCTGCTTACGTTGTGTTGCAACGCGTGCTCCACGTATCTGGTCTGGCTCACGAATTAATGGAAGGGATGTTTACAGCGATTGCTGTGGTGCTGTTATTTTACACAGGGTTTTGGTTAATGAGCCAATCAGAACATATGCGGTGGCAGAGTATGGTGAAAAGTAAGTGTCGTGAGGCTCTGGCTACCCGTAAACTAGGAGTGCTTGTCTTCATTTCATTTGTAGCTGTATTTCGTGAAAGTGTTGAAACCATTTTGTTTTATGAAGCTTTGAAAAAAACAGGAGATACGTTTTCTATTGCACTTGGATTTGTGTGTGGGGTTGTTATTCTGATAACTATTTGTCGAGCTATTATCAAATATAATATTAGGCTGCCACTACAAACCTTTTTTAAAGTGACGAGTGCCTTTATGGTCGCTATTGCTATTGTTCTGGCTGGCAAAAGTGTGATGGAGTTTATGGAAGCAGACTTGATTTCGGCCACTCGTATTCATTTCTTGCCAAGGTTAGATTGGTTGGGCTTCTTTCCTTACTGGGAGAGTGTTATAGCTCAACTAGGCCTCATTTTGCTTGTTGCGGGTTATTTAATCATGCGTAGAAGCCCTCCACCAGCCTGACACAGCCTTTTGTTTGTTGTGACAGGGAAGGGGGTCATGAGGCTGAGATCTTAAAAGGGCCGTGACCTCGTAAACTATCTCTAATGATTGATTTTTTGTTGTTTTGTTATTTTTTTTCTCATTTGGACAGCTGTGCTGCCGACCTTTGCGCTTGGAACGTAAAGGGGGGTGCTTATGCTTGGCCAAGATACGATGACTTTTGTAAAGGCGTGCCGTGTCAAAAAGAGAAGAACTAGGAGCTTTTTATGGCTAAGCCTGTGTATTTTGGTGTCTGTCTCTTGTGGAAAGAATGGGGGGACGCTTGTACGTAATTTTGGCTACGCTTTGGATGAAACTCAGGTAGGTGTCGAACTAGAGTTACACCCTCAGTTAGCGCTCAATGTGGGGGGGAGTATGCCTATTCACGACTTTGGTCAGTTGTGGATTGAGCCTGCCACAATGGATGTGGGGGTTAAGGTGCAAATTTTAGTCGACACGGAGCTTATGATGCGCCCTGAAGGTGCGGGGTTTGTCCGTACGGCTTTGCTTCCTAGTGGAGTTTCTTTTCCGAGCTATGTTGAGACCGATTTACGGGTTACTCACGGCGTGCGTATGGGAGAAGTTCGCCCTTCTGTTTATTTAGGTCTGAGTTCGGACCAGTTCTATCTTGGTTGTGGGCTGGAGCTTGCTTTTGTGGATCATGAGTTTCCGGCTGGGCTAAGCATCTCTCAGTTGATTCGTACGGCAGATGGTAGCGATCTTGGGGTGCTTGCTTTTTATGGCCCTAGCTTTGACGCTGAAGGCGCTTTACAAACCCCTGGTGGGTTATTTTTTGCAACGAATGTTTCCGTGCTCTCGACGCTAAAGAAGGGCACGGATATTTATTTATCTGCTCATGATGCTCGGGCTGAAAATAATCAGCAGGCTGTAGAAGATGGTCGTATTATTGTGCCCAGCACTGTTCTTGCAAGTGAGCCTGAGTATACTAACCGGAATGCACTTTTCCGACTTTTTCGCCAATTTAGAAAAAATGCTTTGGTAGTAGGTGCTTGGGTTAGGTGAGTTGTGTAGGTTTAGTTAACTGGACCATGATGTCGTTTCCCTGGGGAAAAGGAATCTAATTCGATGTGTATAGAACCGATTTTTATTTCCCCATGTACTTGTAGTATCGGACGGTTAGGATGGTTCCTGGCTATCCAGATATGAAGCTTCCCTTGCTGCTGTAGATCTTCTCCGATATAGCTTTTGAGAGCCAGTTTGTCTGCTATGGTGACTTGTCCGTTGAATGAAAGTTGTGCGGTGCCTTCTGGGGTGACTTCTAGCTCCCAGTTTTTCCCGGAGGAGTACACAGGGAGAAATAAAGGTTTCTGGTTGCTGTAGTCCAAGGAGCGTAGCTTCATGGTTGCTCCGACAGTTCCGAGGCTTCCACGCAGGAGGTAATGTTTCAATTTTTTAGCCATTTTGCCTTTTTGACGAACGGTTTCGTGAGCTTGACACTTTGTATGATCGAATGTAAGCCACTTTTCTTGTGCAAAAAGCTTACTGAAAGCCGGGTGCTCGTACTGTTTCATGTAAAATTTTTTGACTGCAAAGCTGGGAGAAGGAGCAACATAAGCCATGGCGAACTCCCTTCCTTCGAATATTGATTCGTACCATTCCCCGGTTTCTGCTTTCATGGTGAAGTGTTGCCAGAAGGAGTGCTCTTTTAAGATGGGTTTATGAACTTTGAGCCAAGACATACCAACGTAAATACCTGAATAATAAAGTTTATATATAGAGACTTCGCCTGGTTGATAGGGTGTTTTAGCATATGTGAGTACTTCCATTTTGGCTCCTTGAGCGGGCTCAAACTGCCCAGGGGCTTGAATGCATGGCTTTGCGTTAAGGGGAGTGAGCGACTGTCTGTGCAGGATAATCAAGCTGAATAGGAAGATCATTTTTACTATACGGTTATTTTTGTATTT
>JAPPOJ010000006.1 GCA_028817975.1 Zetaproteobacteria bacterium
GGTCGTGGGGAAGCGGGGGGCTGTGCCTTAAAAGGATCTCGATGTATAGGCTGGTAGCCGAGTTGGCGAGCGGTATTGAGCAAGGCTTCGAGATCATGGGAGATGGTAGCCCCAGCCTTTTCGGTAACTTCGTCTTCAAGTGGGAGATCGAAGTCATTTGCCCCGTACAGAAGTCCTTGTAAGGCATCTTCATTCTTGGTCAAGACAGAGGTGCGAATATGTTGGAAATTGTGTAGGTAAATACGACAGATGGCGAGCCACCTCAAGTAGCTATTGCTTGACAGCTCTTGTCCTCCTAGCTGATTGTGATAGGGCTTGTACGTCCAGCAAAGAAAACTCGCAAGTTTAGATGTCTGTTGGTCTTGGAAATCCCTCAGCTGTTCGAGGTGAATGAGTCTCTCCTCTAAGGTCTCGTCAAACCCGATTACCATGGTTGCCGTGGAGTGTAGCCCGCTATCCAATACTTCGCGTTGAGCTTGAGTATAGTCTTCCACAGTGTATTTTCCCGGGCTGTGGCGTGTGCGAAAGCTTTCGGCGAGGATTTCGGCTCCTCCCCCAGGTATCCATTCGACGCCAGCGTCTTTGAGGAGCTGCGCCCCTTGGGGATAGCTGACCTGTGCTCTTTTGCAGGCAAACATGAATTCCGCAATCGTCATGTCATAAAATTGTAGCTCGGGATAGCTCTGGTGTACTTGGCGAAATAACTTGGCATAGTGATAAATATCCAGCTGGGGATGAAAGCCCCCGTTGAATGCGATCATGGATGCTCCAAGATTTTGGAGCTTATCGACGCGTTCTCGGAGTTGGGCGAAGGAGAGCAGATAGGTTCCGTCTTGGTGAGGATACTTGTAAAAAGAACAATAATCACAGCCAGCTACACATATGTTGGTGTAATTAATGATCCCCATGATAAGGTATGTTGCGCTTTTTGCGGGGTGATGCTGCTCTTTGCGGAGTTGCGCGAGCTGTTGCAGCTGTAGGTCCGTAGCCTGTTCAAACAGCCACTTGGCTTCGGCGGTGGAAATGGGTTGTTTGTGTTCAACTTTGGTTTGAATCGTGCTTATTCCGGGCCGAGTGGTCATTAAAAGAGTCTCCTTATTTCTGTAAAAGTACTGCAATGATTTGCTTCTATAGAGCTTTTTTAGAGTGACCCCCTTTGGAGGGCATCGATATTGTATCCTGTTCTCTACGGAGGGCCTACTATAGGCAGGGCTTTATGCCTTCAGCCAAAGGGTTTTTGCGGGCCAGAGTAGGATAAAAAGCTTGTGTTTGACTTTTAAATAAGTTAAATTACGGTTCTCACATCTTATGTGACTTAAACACTTTTCACGTTGTACCCGCGAAGATTGGGCTTCGCGGCAATGCAGCTTATTTGATATAAGTAGAGACAATAACATGAAAAATCCTTTAATTACTGATTTTGAAAAGCGTTATGCACCCCAGGTGAAAATCCACCCGAAGTTTCGCCCAGGTGACACCCTACGCGTAAACTACAAAATTGAAGAGGCGGCAAAGACCGCCGATGGCGAGAAAAAGTACCGTATTCAGGCTTTTGAGGGCGTATGTATTCGTTTTAAGAAGGGAACCATGGATTCTTCTTTGACAGTACGTAAAATCGGTGCCAACAGTGTGGGAGTTGAGCGTACGTTTCCGATGAACTCCCCTTATATCGATAGCATTGAAGTGATGAGTGGTGGCCGTGTACGTCGTTCGCGTCTGTACTACTTGCGTGCACTCAGTGGCAAGTCTGCCCGTATCCGCGCACGTCGTTTGCCTGCAGGGACTCAGATGAAAACCATCGACCCCAACGCAGTTGCGCAGCCTAAAAAGAAAGAAAAAAAGAAAAAGAAGTAAGCTCCCTTGATGTGGACCTTGCGATATCGAAAGCCTCCCTTTGTGGAGGCTTTTTTGGTATGAAGTGGAGTGGTTATAAATGCGCCCAGTCAGAGCATCCCATTTCCACATTGCCGCAGGGAAAATATTCTTGCCAACGCCGGTCCACGGTTTGTGCGGTCTCTGGGTCACAGAAGAGCTCTTCCGGGTACCAAGGCTTCATGCGTGCGTCGATCACAATAGGGGGCTGATAGGCGAGCTTGTGTCGCGCTGTGGTGGTTTGGTTGGCGTAGATGTCGGCAGCAGGCTCAAAGCGCGTGAAACAGGTCCATAAAAAAGATGCTTCGGATCGTGTCGCTTTTTTGGCATTGTCAACAGCCACAATCAGTGGCCAATCTGCGAGTTCGGGCAGTTCGGCTACTTTTTGTACAATGTCTCGTTCTTCTGGATAGGCTGGGACTTCCACCACAAGACAACCAGGGCTGTACACGCGTGCGTCGGTTATCCAGTAGGGGAGGCACGCGCTTTGTAACTCTCCGGGAAGTTTTCTTTTGGGTTCTCCTAGGCCAAGTAAGACTCCCTTGCTGCCTTGGTTGACTTGGGGCCCGCTATAGTCCAGGGTATCCTTCGATAATTCGGAAAAAATATACAAGTCTTTGGAAAAGTCGGCCCGCTCAAGGA
>JAPPOJ010000168.1 GCA_028817975.1 Zetaproteobacteria bacterium
TCCCATTCCACCAGTTCGAGAATTTCTCGGAAAGGCTATCTGCGATACGCTCACCGGCTCCATTTGCTCCCATCAGAACGAGATTCCCGCTCGCAAAAGGTATCCCCATCCGGGTACCTTCGACACTTAGAAAGACAGGGATATTTTTTGGTTGTTTAACTTATAGGACAGTCCCACCTGAGGGGTATCGCGCGCTGGGCGTGTGGCAGGCGCCACATACACAGGCGCTGGCTTGCGGACCTTGACCCGGACGCCACCCAAGCGGTTGAGCTGGCGCAGTACCTTATGCAAGGCTTCGGGTTTGACCTCCTGAATCGCCTCGACCACCTTACAGCCGATCATCGCCAGTACCCCCACCAGACCCCAGGCCTGGGCACTCTTAAGTGAGTCCGGTGAATCAGGTGAGCCCATGGCAAGCAACACCCAACTCGGGAGTGCAAGCGCGAGCGTCGCATAGCCCCAAATACTGGCCCGGCGATCTTGCTTGGCCAAACGCTGGGTGTCTTTCTGAATACGCATCAACTTCTCAATCTTGTGGGGAGGTGCTTGCTCCTCGACCGCCTCCTGCAGCCGCTCGGCCACATAGTCGTTGATTTCACCCGCATCTAACCTGACCTGATCTTCCAGCGGTTCGACCATCATTACCTTTTGCACCCCATCCTCTGCGGCGACCACCTGCGTCGCACTTACCAGCAGGGTCGAAGCCAACATACTGCGAATCATCATCTTGCGTAACATATCTATATCCTTTCTTTTTTATAGAACTTCTTTCAAGGGACTAGCGCTGCGCCGTGCGCTGACGCAGCCCAGTGACCGCGGGCTTAAGCAACAGCGGCTCGTGGTCCGCGTCCTCACTTTCTTCCGTACACAGGGAGTCCACATCCGAGCCATCCGTGGAATCTCCCGCCGTGAGCAGCTGAAACACCCGAATCACAAACGGATGCCCCGGACCCCCAGTCCGGTGGTGAAAACGCGCCAATTCAGGGCGCACCCGCTTCCAACTGTCGCGGTAGTCACCCAACTCTTCGACCCGTTCGCCGCCATTAAAGTAATCGCCCCAGCCATCTAGGCGCTGATTGAGACTCAAAAAGCGGTAGGCGAGCAGCTCATAGTAGGCCGCCCGGTGGGCGCGAATATCCGCATAAATGGTGTCTTGTTCTTCAAATTGCCCCACGTAGGTACCATTTTCCGCCCAGGCCAAGGCCATTTCGCGCATCGAAAAGCCCCACTGCTCTAACTGCTCATCCTCCACCACATCGCGCAGCAGGGTAAGCAGGCCGAGGTAGAAGTAAAACGAGGTCTGTGGCCCCATCTGCAGCTGGGTCTTACGTTCTGCATACTCCGAGGAGTATTTAAAGCCAAACACTGCCGGCACATTCCAAGCTCTGCGCTGCAACAGCTCCGCAAAGGGAAAGGTCGGCACATAGTCGATCCGGGCGAGGTGCTGGCGTAGCAACTGTACCACCGGAAACTCGACGATGCTGGCGGGCTGGGGCTGGAGGAAGCGGTTTTTGATCCGCAGCGCCAAGGCCGGGTCGATGGTTTCCACCCGCTTGTCGGGGGCAAGGCCCAGCCAGGCCTGTAGTTCTTGGCCCAGGGTATTCTGCCCCTGCAGCGGTCCACATATCCCCATCATCCCTAGCAGCACAATTAGCGCGACTCGCTTCTGCACTCGCACTCCTTCTCAATGATTTTATTTAAGTTTTAGTCATGGTGCACAGCATGGGGTACGACTAACAGCAGCACATCCAAGCGAAGTTGATCTCCACCCTGAATTACGCCAGCTTCCCCACCATGATAGAAAAATCCATTTCGTCTCACATAGGGGTCATACACGATTTCCGTCCCCAGGGCAAGGCTTTCGCGTAGCTGACGGCACCACTGCTGGGTACGTGCATCGATCTCATCCACCTGCGGGGCTGCCACCTGACGCAAGGCATCGGCAGGCAACGGATAACCCTGGCCGCGTACGGGCACCCAACGCCCTTCCGAGGTAAAGGCACGGTCGAGGGGGGCATAATGGCCGATCAAGACGATCACCTTGTCGCCCTGATGGGGGGACTGCGCGGTGCATTTTTCCAGCTCCAGCCCGAGCACCTTCCCGCCCCGCGGCCGGGGGAGGGATTCCCCCTTGCCCTGACCGGTACGCAAGGCAGCGTCACGCACACTACGCAGCCACTGGCTCAAGCGGTTCTGCGGCAGGCGGCGCAGCAGCTTGTCGCCCGGATCTTCGTACCAGCCGAGTCCCCAGCGGTTGTCGACGTTGACCATGCCTTGGGCGAAACGCTCCGAGGTCAGCAAGGCTTGAAAAAGAGCACTCGACACCGTGCCCCCATCGCGGTGAATGGCAAAGAGGATACCAAGACTCGGCTTGATATCCACAGTACACGAATAGACAGTACCGATCGCCGCCCAGCCCCAAGCTATCTTGGCCAAGGTACGTTGGGCAGCGGCGATTTTCATTGCCCGATTGTAAGGACGTTTCACCGCCGTAGGGGAGAAAAACACCGCCCTGGCACTGAGGCCCAAGGACGCCAACGAGGCGCCATTTTTGCCCATGGCCAGCCACCAGCACAGCTTGCCGGTATCGGTACAGCCAGCTTGGTGATTGGCCGCATGGTTGGCCACCGCCGACAAGGCTGTCGCCCCCAGACCACAGCCAAGGGAGAGCAGGCCAAAATGCTTCTCATAAGGGTCAAGATGCGAGCCTTGCTCGTCAAACATGATCGCCAGCAAGCCCGCACCGGCCACCTTGGCGAGAAAGTCACTCAAGTCCTTCACATCATTCAAGTCGGTGGCATAGCTTTGCACGGTGGTAGAAAGCCTGTCATTGCCATCCAGTGCCGAAGCCCCCGCCGAGCTATAGGCCGACACCACGGCGGCGGCACTGCTGAAGCGCACACAGCGGCGCTCCAAGCGTTGCACACGCTCGTGCCGCTCACGCTCACGGCGCTGACTTGCGGTGAGTTCACGGGTCTGCTCCTGCAACATACGTTGCTGTTGATGATACTGCTGTAAGGGCACCTGGACATACTGCTCCGGCTGCGGCTCCATCGCCCACAGTGGGGTGGCCGTCATCAGGACCAGCCCTATAAGGAAAAAACGGGAAAAAGACATGATTTGCTCCTCTGTCTCATATCATGGGTCAAGCATCTAAGCTCCCAAGCCAGAGTCGGCGCACACCACACAAGAGAAAGCAAGTTCTATAAGCAAAGGAAAGGGCGGCTGGGGGAGGCGTATCCTAGCCCAGCACAAGGAAAAAGGTCAAGCCTACGTCGAAAAATCTTTTCTTTACCATGGTTTAGAGGATGGATTACGCCCAACCACCGCATATCTGCGCACACGAGACATTACCGCTAGATTTATGGCGACAGATATGCTAGAGATAAGCGTTATTTCCTACAAATTCAATACGTTTCACATTTCACCCGGTAAAGCACTGCTATGAAATCTTTGTTGCTCTCATCCCTATTGTCTCTGTTGGGTCTCTCAGGCCCTCCTGCAGTCGACCTCAGCCAAATCTCTTTACACGACCAAGTGCAAAGGCGTCAAGGTCTCCACCAAATCCTCCGCAACCTCACCGAGGACCCTGATTCGCGCCTGGCTTATCTGGGCCCTGACCTCACCGACCACATTGCCGAACACATTATTCTGCCCTGGACCCTCGACCAAAACAGCCCCCGCTTGCTCGACGCAGCCATACTGGCCGCCCAACGCAACCAAGAGCCCAATCATCTGTTAGAGGTTTTGGCGCTGGAAAGCCTGCTCTTGCGGCGGTTTCTCCAAAGCCAGGAGGTCCAGTGCACCGACTCCGCCCAGTGGAAAGATCACGCCACCGCTACCCTGGCCACCTTTTATGGCCTGCGTGTCTCCGCAGCCAATATCGCCCGAATCGCGGCGGACGATGCCAACCACAAGGCGTTCGAGATGCGAGAAACCCACAAAATGTATCATAGATGGATGATGCACCCTTGGGTGCGCCATGTACCCGAGAGGATACGCGAGCGGATATCGCAGCAGATGCTCCACGATATGCAACACGCCAGCTGGTATCTCGCCCGGCACGCTGCCACCACAGACGCCACAGATGCCTGCCAAGAGCTGACCTTCGACACCTTCTGTGACCCGGAAACGGCCGCTTATGAAGCCGTCCGCAGGAGTCCGCAGGCGACCACCGCAAGCCGTGTGGCCCTGACAGCAGCCTACACCCGCCTGCTCCAGCCACCCCACATCTGGGCCGCAACCATGAGGGAACGCATGATGACTCTGGGAAGGATGAGCTACCGCATTGCCGAGACCCAAACCTGGCTCACCCTACTCCAGCACGGGCCGCAGCTGTTGGCCAAGGCATACCAAGCCGCCCGTACTCATCTGCAAAAACACCCACCGGAACACCACTGGTTTGAGTCTGCGGAGGGGTTTCATCGCCACATCGACCAATATCTGGTGGAAGAAGTAGACAATCCACGCGCCCGGCAGCTGCTGCAACCCCTCGTCGACGAACTCCACCGGATCGGGAGCCACATCTTTCCGGATTACTCCCCGTCCGACGCCACCGAACCCGCAGCCAGCTCCTAAGCTCAAGACGGGGGCGCCAACTCTCTACAAAGCCAATGTTTTTTCACCACTTCACACTTCATAAATAAAGCCCGACTATGAAATCTTTGTTGCTCTCATCCTTGTTATCTCTATTTGGTCTCTCAGGTCCCCCTGCACTCGAACTCAGCCAAATCTCTTTGCTCGACCAAGTGCAAGGACGCCAAGGCCTCCATCAAATCCTCGCCCAGCTCACTGAGGACCCCAACTCGCGCCTGGCTTATCTGGGCCCTGACCTCGCAGACCAAATCGCCGACCACATTGTGGCGTCCTGGACCCTCGAACAAAACAGCGCCCGCTTACTCGACGCTGCCGTGCAGGCCGCCCAGCGCAACCAAGAACCCAATCATCTGTTAGAGATCGTCGCAGTGGAAGGCCTGCTATGGCACGATTTTTTGCGCACCCAAGAAGCCAGCATCACTAGCGCCACCCAGCTGAGGCAGCATGCCGCCGCCACACTGGCGAGCTTCTATGCCCTACACGCCGTCGCTACAAATGTGGCCCGCGTGGCTTCTAGCAATGCCATCCACGAGGCATTCAAGGAGACAGACGGTCATGGGATATGCCAGAGGATATACGCGAGGATATACGCGAGGATACAGCGTGAGACCCTCCGGGAAACGTACAAGGCCAACTGGTACCTCGAACAGCTCAGCGCCACCTATCTCGCGAAAGAGGCCAGCCATAACCTCACCGACCAGATCCGTTGCGCCCCCGAAAGTATCGCTTACGAGGCCCTGCGCAGGAGCCGGCACGCAACCAAAGCACAGCGGATAGCCCAGATGGCGACCTGCATGCGACTGCGCCACCCACCCCAGATCTGGGCCGCCAGCACCAAAGAACACGCCGCCATTCTCGGCCGAATCAGCTACCGCGTGGCCGAGACCCAAGCTTGGCTCGCCCTTCTCCAAGCATGGCCACAGGTGTTTGCCTTGGCCTACCAAGCCGCCCATGCCCATCTGCAAGTCCACCCCAACGGACATCCGTGGTTGCAGTATCCCGAGCTATTCTATGAACAAATTCACCACTGTCTGGTGGCCGAAGTGGACAATCCACGCTCTCGGCAGCTGCTGCAACCCCTCGTCGACGAACTCCACCGGATCGGGAGCCACCTCTTTCCGGATACCATTCCTGCAGCAAGCCTCGCACCTCAGGGCTGAGGCGCCAGCTCGGCAAACGCCTCACTCTCCGCCAGGCTGGCCTTGATTTCGGCCAGGTAGCCCTGCATCTCCGGCATCGCCGCCACCCCTTCCTCCAGAGGGGTCAACTGCAGGCAGTGGTCCAGGGCCTGCTTAAAACGGCCGAAGGCCAACACCGCCTCGCCGATGGCGTACACATGAGCATCGTCGAGCACAAAGTGTTCGTCATGCTCCTGCAGCAAATTCGCCAGGAGTTGCAGCTGCTTGAAACGCCGCTCCAAGCAAGTGGCATAAAACTGTAAGGGGACTTTCCACGACATGCTTCACCTCACCATATGTAAAGGGTATAAATAGAGACTCCAGCTTTACCCTAGCGATTCCGCGGTGACTCCTCCTCAGCAAAGACCTCTCCCTGTTACCCCAACCCATACCCCACAGCCTCACCTACCCCAGGGCAGGACGGGGGGTTACCCCTGTTACCCCTTTACAGAGTTCCTGGTTATTTTTTGCTTTTCAGGAGATAAAAGGCCTGTAAGCTACTCTTGGAGAAGCCTCCTCACGGGCCAGATAGGTGGTGAAACATCCACCGGACATGCTAAAAAAGAGGTAGTTCTAGTCACTTAAGGCACACCTCCGGGTTCCCCAAGATCTACTGCAGGATGATGCGTGTAATGATATGATCTTTCTACACGCTTAACCCCTGAAGAGTACAAGATAAAAAAGTACGCTACCCAAAAAGGGTTGCTGAGCGGTTTGCGCTGTAATAGGCTGTTCTCATAGCCTATTTGGCGAATGCGCAACAGTATCCCGCCGAACAGGCGGCTTAGAAAGTGTATCCTGCTGTAAAGGTGGAGAAGAGGAGGTATCCCGCCGAACAGGCGGCTTAGAAAACATCAGGGCAAGGGTTGTGTGTCTCCCTGGGGGGTGTCCCGCCGAACAGGCAGCTTAGAAAATAGAGATGCTGACACGCTATCGCTTGCTCAACGTGTCCCGCCGAACAGGCGGCTTCGCAAATACACCCGATGCACCCTTTGGGGCGGCTATGCACCGCTACTCCATACCCCCCCAAATCCCCTAACCTCCCACTGCTCCAGACCTTTACTAAGATATTTATCCACCCCCCCAAAAAACGTTACCTAGGTTACCCCTGTTACCTAGACCATTCCAGAAGAGTTGCCTCTCTGGGAAGCGTCATATCCCCTTTGTTACCACTGTTACCCATGTTACCTTCACGCAAGAGCTTTTTAGACTTGAACCTCAACCAGCCCGACCACCCAAAAAAGGCCCAAAATGGTCCCCAACGCCTCTTCGTATAAGTATTTAATTTTATTAAGATATCTACGGGATGATCCTGGTCGCCCCGACAAGACTCACACCAAGGAAGTTGCAAACATGACTACCAACAAACCCGTACCAGTCACCTCTACGAGAAAGTCACTAAAAACCTTCACCTCATTCTCATACCAGCACTGCTGAAAAGACACCTAAATTGCTGCTCTGGCTTCGGTTCCATCACCACCCACGAGGTGATGGAACCGAAGCCATCCATAAAAGTAGATAACGCGGGGGAGGGAATGCACAACTTTCTCCTCGACCATCATGGGTAAGCATCCAACCACACAAGGAAAAACAAGTCCCAAAGTCAAAGGTTGTTCATAGAATTATTCTAGCCTAGCGGTAGGGGTCAAGCATCCACAGCAACCTTATTATAGGCGATAAGTTAGCGGCTAGATTGATCCTCTGCATTATTCAAGAGGTAAGAGATCCTCATCTTTTTACATGGATGAGGGCCTGCCAGCTCCTTCCGAGCCACAGCCGCAGCCTGGAGTAACGCTTGCAGCGGAAGCAAAGGGTCCACCACAAAAGGCCGCGGTAGGATAGGCACTATAGACTTGCGCTGCTGGGCCTGCTCAACATGCAATTTATGCTTACAGACTTTGGAGTGGCGCTCACAATCTCGGCGGCGCGAATAGCCTACTTTACAATACTCACAAACATACCTCTCTTGCTGATGCACCGAGCGCAGATGCTCACGCAAATGAGAAGGATAGGGAAACCTTCCCCCACACTGCACACAACTATGCCACTGGCCGCGATGGACCATACGGATATGACCACTTAAGTGGTTACGCCTGCGAAACTCCTGCCCACAGTACTTGCAGCTGTAGAATTTATGCTCATGCTTGGCGCGCACATGGTCGCGCAGGTAGTCACGCCGTCTAAACATCTGGTTACACTTCGCACAAGAATAGCGTCTTCCTTCATGCTCAGCACGCACATGGGCATTTAAGTTTTCTTGGCGCGTGAATTCCGTCCCACACTGTGCACAACGAAAAGGCTTGGCCTGCAGCAGCCCCATCACTAGCCACCAGCCCAAACATATCCATAGCCGACTCTTGAACCTCCTCATAACTTACTCCAACTCATGTTATTCTGTTTGACTTAACACATCGCTCAGACGTATCTTTTTGGACGGACGCTCCTGCTCACCCGGAACAGGAGCTGCTGTTGCTTTCGCATCCACACCCTGCCCCCTCTTGAACACAGCAGGAGGCGCCGACTCCCCCTGCGCCAAGTGCAGCAACAGTTCCGCAGCACTCACAAGATCCGCCTGCAGCTGCTCTTTATGAAAGCGCTTAAGGTGACGCTCCAACTGCTTGCCCGATGCAAAACGTTTGTCGCAGGGAACACAAGTATGTTCAGACCCATAGTGCAGAGCACGGCGATGCTTATGCAAGGTATAGCGGTTGCGAAACGTCACCCCACACAGAAGGCAAGCAAAGCTCTTACATTCATGCACTTGCAGGACATGATCGCGAAGGGTCGAATGGTTGCGAAACTGTAATTTACATAGCTCACATGCATAAGCCCTTTTTTCATGGGATACGCGCACATGCTTGTGTAGATTCTCCGGATGACTAAACTCGGCCCCACACTCTTTACAAGCGTGCACTTCATTCTGGTGCATTGCACGCACATGCTGCATTAAGTTACCTTTACGCTTAAAAGTCCTGTCACAATCTTCACAGGCGTAGCTTTGATTCCCATGCATCGCACGCATATGCTGCACTAAGTTACTTTTACGCGTAAAGCCATTTCCGCACTGTTCACAAGCAAAGGGCTTGGCATACAACGACCCTGCCCACAGCACTACCCAGTATAGCCCTAGCCATAACCAAGCCTTACACTTCATCACCTTCCTACGACTCCTCATGATGGGGTTCATTTAAAAGGTAACTCACACGCATCTTCTTGCGCAGACGCTCCTGCTCATCCGCAACAGGAGCTGCTGTTGCTTTCACACCCAGCTCCCTCTTAAACACAGCTGGAGACACTGGTTCCCCCTGCGCCAAGTGAAGCAACAGTCCCGCAGCACTCACAAGATCCGCCTGCAGCCGCTCTTTATGAAAACGCTTAAGGTGCCGCTCCAGCTGCTTGCGCGAATGAAACCTTCGATCACAAAGGACACAGGTATGCTCAGAGCTGTAATGCATCATACGGCGGTGCTTATGTAGACCCGAGCGGTGCTGAAACTTGTCCCCACATTGGGAGCAGTCATAGAAGCTTTGTTCATGCACACGCAGGATATGATCGCGCCGGCTGGAGCGGCAACGAAACTGCTGGTCACACTGCCCACAAGGGTAACGCCTCCCTTCATGACGGACACGGATATGCTTGAGTAAGTTCTCATGACGGTTGAATTCAGCCCCACACTCCTCACAAGCATGCACTTCGTCACGGTGCACTGCTAAGACATGCGCCCGTAAGTTACTGAGGCGATTAAACGTTCTGCTACACTCTTTACAGGTATAGAGGTCCCCTTCATGACGGGCACGGGTATGCTGCTTTAGATTATGTTTGCGGCTAAACTCAGCCCCACACTCCTCACAAGCATAAACCTTGCCCTCATGATCCGCTTTCACATGCTGTACTAAGTTACACTTACGATTGAACTCAGCCCCACACTCCTCACAACTAAAAGGTTTCGCTCCTAGGTACGGCAGCCACAGTAGTGCCACAAAACATCCCAACATTATTTTGTTACGCATGAAAATCGTCTTTCAGAAGAAAAAACACGCACTATATCATATGATTTAGTGTAGAAGCAAATATTTTGATCTGTGATAAGACATACCCCCCTATGCATCCTTCCCACACATGCTTTAAGAAGGAGGGAAAAGTTCAAACTACATTAAATCAAGTATCTTCAATGTTTTTAAAGGATCTCAGCAGATCTATCTCGTTCACCAATGCAGGTAGGTATTTTTGCTATGTAGATTTATACTTTCGGCATGCCCACCACTCCTTCGGCTAGGCTGTGCCAACTTTAAGCTATGATCCGAGACTTATTTTTAAAGCGAGCCCATACCAACAGATATACCAGCAGTTGCAAATGTTTTCATCGATACTCTAAACTAAACGCATAAAAATGTAAGAGAACTCTCCAAGACATGTTCAAGTAAATTATGCAAATAACCAAATAAAAATGATCTTATTCTCAAGAAGTATTATATCCGTCACCTAACTAGCATATGCTCGTTATACAGTTCAACATGAACATCTTCACGATTTCTCCTCCCGTGCTTCACTGTAATCACAAGGTGTGCTTACTTAATGAAAGTTTAACTCCGAACTATAGCCATAAAACATCTAAAGCACATCAAAATAGAGCTACTAATCATAACAAGAGCCAGCTCTTAGAACACAGGGGCCTCCCATAGCCATCAGATCAATCGACATGCGAAAGCCTAAAACGCTTCATCTACCAGGGTGAACCTGATAGAAAAATTCTTGAGTAACTCCAAAATCAATGGAAGACTAAAATGTCCACTTTACAAGAAAGGCTGTCAAACCTAACTCATCCCACATCAACACCAGGAGGAAAAATCTATCCATGTATACTTTGGTTTACAAAAGTTTGCTCATACCTTCTACCACTATAATGCACTTAGATGCGATTCAGATCCTGTCAAGCTTGCAAAATCGTAAATTTCGCATTAGGGGATGCTTATATGTTTCTCGGCCCTATGTACTTCAAATTCTGCAAGGCCCGCAAGATGATGTAGATAGATTGTATCAAAACATTTTGCTCGACCGGCGTCATTATAGCGTCACTCTGATGTTTCTTGGAGAGTACAAGGAAAGAGTTTTCGCACAGTGGTCGATGAAAAAGATTTATATTACGGAAAATAAACTACGCACACGCTTTGTAGAGTTAGTAAAAAATAACCACAACCAGGATCTGATCACAGATATTGTGGAACTGGCGCTTATCTCTCCAGACTGGTAAAGTATCTAATCCTTGCCCCTAACATGAAAACTACTCTAAACAATTCATTTTATGAATTCATTCCCTAATTTACCATTTTACTTGATCTAAAAATACTTTTACGATACAAGATATTTCTTCCTTCATTCTATAACATCACATGTGAAAGCACTTAAATCATGCAACACTCGTCTTTTATCAGATTCATTCTGTGGCTTACATTATGTGCATCGAATCTTTCACTTTATGCACAAATACAAGAATACGATGACGATACTCCCATCGCAGACCTCCACAAAAAGTTATTCAAAGCATGTGTCGACAAATCACCATGTTTAAAATGCAGTAAATGCTTTCAAAAACGCTACAACCTTAAGCCACATATAATAGGTAAGCGTAAGCAACCTAGACCTTTTCCATGCCCCTTCTGCAAACGGCGTTTTGTTCAACCTTGGTCTCTAAACCGACACCTTCAATACAGACACCGTGACCAAGATTGTATCACCTGCACAATCTGTGGTGAAGTCTTCAGTCCACCCAGTAATCTCAAAAAACATATGCGCTCCGTACACGACCCACAAATGCCTTTTAGATGCGACATTTGCACACAACGTTATCATCAGCTACCAGACCTGCAACAACACATCCGTAGAAAGCATCCGAAACAAGCTAACCCGCAACATCCAGCAGAAAAGTTACACAGCGATGTGGAAGATTTTCTACCACCAAATGACACGACTGCTTTTACAGAAACAGAAATGAGCACAGATATAAATAATCTTTTATTCGATGAAAGACTAGAGGATCACAATTCTCTATTTAAAGC
>JAPPOJ010000024.1 GCA_028817975.1 Zetaproteobacteria bacterium
ATTTCATTAATGTAGTCTAATATATTTTTTATTTTAGAATCCAAAAAATTACCTCACTGTATCCATGCTGGATAAGCTGTTTTAAGAAAATATTCTCCAGACTCTTTTTTCCTCTCAAAAGCTAGTGTTACCCTGATATTCTCACTACTTCGACCAAAGATCTGAAACCCGTTTTTGCCTTCAGAAACAGCTTTTAACATTGCATCTTGATACTTACTCCCTTGGCTCTTAATTTCTTGAGCAACAGCCATAACCTTTTCAGGAGTATAGCTATCTGGCCACAGAGTTTTTACGGATTTTAATCTTTTGTCCCCAAGCTGTGGTATTTTTTCAGTAAATGCTTTTTTCCACCTATTACCGTCAAATGCCGCTTGGGGAAGTTGTACTCGTGTGACACCATTACTTAGTGTTTGTTTTAAAACCTTAGTATTATTGGTGTCTAAACTAAATTCGCTCAATTTTGAAATACTTCTCACTTCTAATGGGGGTCCGACTTTGCTGTTCATGGCGATCAAGTGATCCAAAGATTTATTTGTATGCATTCCACTGAATAATTTGAACCCTGGTCTATATTCCCCCTTAAAAACATGTAACAGACCTTTTATATCCCACTTATTTAGCTTCCCAGCCTCAAAGACCTCCTCCCCTTTTTGAAAAGCCTTGAGGGCTTCTTCTCCGTGGAAAAAATTATCGAGAAGATCAAGATTGGGATCAAGCCTGCACAGCTTCCCTATTTTAGAACCAATCCCAAAGGTCAACAAACCAACTATGGCGATAGACCTATCTAGAGTCGAGAGCGGTTCTCCAGTAAGGATGTGCCTCCCCGAGGTTGCCTCGTAGAGATCGCGTCCCACGCTGATCCCAGGAGTGACACTCAGTGCCAAGTCAACCAGAGTTTCCGCAGCCTCATACATCACTTCAAATGCTTCCGAATCTTGAGAGTCTGAAGGATCTACAAAAAACGGAAGCTGCGCAGCCGCATTTCGAGCTTGGTCCAAGATCCGGGTACGTTGCTCATGCTCGTTCATCCTCTCGATTTGGACTTCGGCTCGCTGGATTTTAGAGCGCATCGTGTAGTTCTTGCGGATCTTCTTAAGAGCTTCCTCGTACTCTTGATGGTTTCTTTCTAGCCTATCGAGTTCTTCTCGGAGTTTCTGGCTGGCGTGTCTGAAGTGTTCTGTGTCTGCATCGATCTGCTGCTTCGACTCGGCAAGCCGGGGCCAGATGAAATCGCAGTGCCTCCGTGCCCTCAAGTACTCTGAAGCCTGATCAAAGTAGGTCCCCAACAAGTCCTGTCCTTCATCAATCTGACATTGCAGGTCCTTAGCTCGTTTCCGTGCGACTTCTGCCGATGCCTGTAACTCCTCATCACGCTTTTGCGCTCGCTCTAAGATTTCTCTTGAAGGGGAATCTACTTTCCAAAGAACTTTATTACTGCTTTGGTGGTAAACGTAGAGCCAATCCGATTCCGAGGCATAGGCATCTGGTGCGTGAAGTTCCATCTCAACAGAGAAAGAAAAAGGCATCAGATCTCCAGCGGCCATAGAAGAAGTATCTGCTGGACGGTAGAAGAAATCGTTCTCGTCTATCTCCTCATACAACCTTTCGACCTCTTGAAACTTTGCTTCGAGATACATTTTGCGATTCCACAAGGCACGGTATTCGTCCATAGCCTCTTTGCGGTGAAATGTCGCCCACCCTAGCTGTTTTTGGATCTCGTTCATTTGCCCTTGGGCATGTGTCATCCAGGACTTCGCTTGCTGCATATGTGCTCGCTCATCCTCAATTTCTTGTTCCTGACGTTTACGGGCCTCTTCTAGCTCACGCAAACGCTCACGTTCGGCAGCCATCTGCTGTTCATGTTCACGAATATGATTTTCGAGGCACCTTTCATATTTTTTGTCGAGACGGCTGGCATGCAGGTCTAAGGCTCTCGCAACGCCTACTGCACCAAACATCACTGCCCAACCAATAGGAAGGGCCACAGTAGAGCCCAAAATATTTGCAGCTTCCGCAGCCATGACACCGGTCAAAGGAACACCATTTCCGAGGTCACGGCTGATTGAACGTGCCCGTGCAGCTTCTTTTGCCTTACGCCGGCAACAGTCCCTTTCCAAAGAGTGTTGGGCTTGGAGGATATCAGGCACAATGAATGAAAGGAATAGTGTAAGAATAATCGGAATTTTTACAACCTTGGGCATGAGAGTGTTTCCCCATCAGAGAGTTTTGAACACAGTATGTCTTTTGTATTATAGATCTTTTTGTTTTTTATCTATGAGCACAGTGGCTTAAAGGAAGGGTTTGCGTCGAGTGGGTGCCAAGTCTTGTGCCGAGCCTAGGGTACACAATCTAGAGCCTAAGCACCTAAAGATACGGAAAAATATCAGGCGCTAAACAACAGGTTCATGAGATAAATTCAAATATCTTTAATGTGTTTTTATAGGTAATATTGTGAACTTAAAAAAAAGAAGTGGCGGGAGAGACGGGACTTGAATCCCTCTCATAA
>JAPPOJ010000064.1 GCA_028817975.1 Zetaproteobacteria bacterium
TATTAATAGAATATTACCCTGTACAACCCGCTCAAAGGTGAGGATAAAATCATCATTCAGAATTTGAGTGTATATCCCGATACGGACGTCACGGATAGACTGCTTCTTTATAGGTTTTTTCAGGTAGTCCTTGGGTACACAGAAGCCATATACCATCACACTCGACGATGATCCATTAGTCTCGAAAATGATTGCTAAAATCACCGGGATACCGTCTATCCCTTTTAAGTCCCCCCAAGCCTTATTACGCTATGGCCATAAATACCAACCACGTGCTATTTATGTAGATATTTTTCTCAAATCCTCTCTCACAGGCCTCGAAGTCATCACCGACCTCAAAAAAATCTGGCCAAATACTCCTTTATTTATCATTACCGGCGACAACGACCCTTCGTTAGTAGAGAGCGCTCTCCACTTAGGGGCAGATGACTTTATCCGTAAACCTTTGCAGCACGGGGAAATCAACGCTCGCCTGTGGAAGCAACTCGAAAAATCGGGCCATCAAATCCAGTATGCTGACATCTGCTTATATCGCCAAATGAATATACTCACCTGCGGCAAGCATAAGCAACAAATCTCTCCCATAGGGACAAAAATTCTAGAAAAAATGATGTTGTCCTGTGGAGCGCTAACTTCCCGCGAAACGTTGTGCGAATGTGGCTGGGGGAAAACCAAAGTGGCCGCAAACACCCTCAACAAACAGATCTCAAGCATTCGCCAGTCCCTCCAACAAGTGCAAAGTAGACTCACCATTACTTCTGTATATGGAAAAGGTTTTTTATTTAAAAACAAAGGAGAACATGCAGTGCAAGACAGCCAACGTCCCCCACACCGCGACCTGCTCATCGTCGATGATAATCCAATGCACTTAAATATGATGGTGGCTATGTGTAAAAATTTGGGTTTAAGCTGTGATACTGCCGAAAACGGCAAAGAGAGCATCGAGAAATCCCAACAGCAATCGTACCGGATCATCATCATGGACTTCAATATGCCGCATATGAATGGCTTGGAAGCCACGCAACGGCTCATGCACAACACCACAAACTCCCCACCCATTATCATTGGTGCCGTAGGTAAGCTTTCAGCTGACGAGCGCAAAGCTTGGCAGCAAGCAGGAGCTGTCGACTTTATCGACAAACCCGTTTATCCAGAACGCTTGGCAGAGGTTATCGATAAATATCGGCTCACCTCCAGCCCAGAGCCTGGCTCCTCTATCACCAGCCCCAGGCTCCTCAAACTGCCACAAGATTGTTCCATTCAATATGCAGCCATCGCACCCATGTTAGGTATTGCTCAGGAAGATGCTAAGGAATTTTTTCTTGAACTGCTCAAAGTATTCACCCCTGCTGCTGCAGAAATGCAGCAAAAACTAGACACTGAGACTTCTCCAGCAGAAATGTTTGCCATTGCCCATCGATTCAGAGGTATGGCAGAGAATATCGGCGCCAAAGAGCTTGCCAACGCTCTCGACAAAGTTGAATGCCATACCAAAGCAACCCAAACACTCCCACCTCCCCATATGTGTCAAGATGTGCATAAATTGTTCCTCAAGCTCAAACAGGACATCAAAATGATCATGCAGTGGAACACCCCCTAAACACATTGCTCACATGCAGCACCAGACTCTCGACACGGCCACAGAATGAACGTTGCACCTACGCATATCGTCCACTAATCTGAATCTGTGTGCAACCTATGAGCTGGAGAAGATAAATATGATCGCTCCCCAACACATCGCCCATTTAAAAACCCTACTCCCTGCAAACCGTCATCTCGACCCCGACAATCCACAGTCTGCTGCATATGCCGCAGACTGGACGAAGCCGACCTCAACATGCATCAGCTTAGTTCTATTCCCAGAAACCACCGCACAAGTGGTGCAAATCATGAGTTACTGTCATCAACACAAGCTAGCGGTCGTTCCAAGTGGAGGACGCACTGGACTCTCCGGAGGGGCTAACTGCTTACATGGAGAGCTTGTGCTGTCCTTTGACAAGATGAACCAGATCAAACACCTTGACCCCATAGGAATGACACTCCACGTAGAAGCCGGGGTCACAACAGCACAGGCTCAAGACGTCGCAAGAGAAGCAGGACTCATGTTCGCCGTGGACTTAGCAGCTAAAGGCTCTTCCCAAATCGGCGGTAACATCGCAACCAATGCAGGAGGCCTAAGGTTTATTCGACATGGAGGAATGCGTGAAGCCGTTTTAGGGCTTACAGTCGTACTCGCGAACGGGGAGATACTCGATCTCAATAGCAACCTGTATAAAAATAATACAGGTATTGACCTCAAGCATCTTTTTATCGGTTCAGAAGGAATTCTTGGAGTCGTCACCGAAGCTACTTTAAAATTGGTCCAACAACCACGAGAAACTTCTCTACTCTTGCTGGCGATACCCGACATGAACGCTATATTACAGCTTCTTAGTGAGTTCCGAAAACAACCAGCCCCGATCCAGGCTTTCGAGTTTTTCACCCATTCAGCCTATGAGGTGGTACATCAGATACACCCCAATATTGCGCTTCCTCTCGATCAACCCACTTCCCACTACGTGCTGCTTGAAGTCGAAGTAGAAAGTGAAAGCTTCGAAAAAAGCTATTTTCCTCTACTTGAGCGACTTCTCTCAGAAGGCATCTGTGCGGATGCATTCATTCCTACAAATACTCGGGAACAAGGAGAGGTATGGGCCATACGCGAAAGAATCACGGAGAGCCTTGCCGCCAGCGGACATGTCCATAAAAACGATATCTCTGTACCGGTACATGCCCTCGCAACCTTTGAACTTGAAGTGCTACAAATAACACAGCATCTACAACCTGAAATTCGTATGATTCTCTTTGGGCATGTAGGCGATGGCAATATCCACCTCAACTACCTGGGCAACTCCAACATGGACCGGCAAAAATTTACTTCTCAATGCAAAGAGACCGAAGCCCAAATATACCCCCTTCTCCAAAAACTCGGAGGTTCTATCAGTGCAGAGCACGGCATTGGCCTGCTCAAGCAGGATGACCTTCACTACTCACGATCTGCAGCAGAAATAAATTGGATGAAGCACATTAAACAGAGCCTCGACCCACAAGGAATTCTGAATCCAGGCAAATTACTTTAATAACGCCTCTCAAAAAAAGACAAGTCCCGCATTTATCCGGGATCAACCACTCCATAAATCTGACGCAATAGCTCTTGTCGCCTATTGTAGGCATTCAACAGCTGGTAGCTAAACTTCGTCATCTGCACTTCTAAACTCCGTATTCCCTGACTACGTTGCTGTTGCTCACCCACCAAACCTACCCCACGACTCGTACCTTCTCCACTCGAACCTAGTCGCGCCGCAATGATAAAGGCAACCCCTGCAGCAGCAAAACCACCTATTTTACCCAACTTCGAGCCTAATCTACCATCAGGTTTGGCTCCTAGTTCTGCAGACAAATTGGCATCTGTAAGCAACCTGTGCTGATACTCTAAAGCCGGGCTTTGGTACTTAAGTTGAAACCGGTCCAGAACCCCCGCAACCCTCCCCTTCGCTCCAGAAGGCACCTCAGGGGTGTCTTGCAAGGCCGTTTCACTCAAAGTTTTAAGCTCCTTGCTTTGAGCTTCCAAGCTTTGCTTGATTTGTCCAGCCTGCGCGTTTTTGCGGACCACATCATCTTCTGTACCCTCCAGATAAGCCTGACGTAACTCTTGCATATCCGCCAAGAGTCCAGGTTTATCTGACTTTACCTGTCCCGACTGCAACAAAGCCATCCGCTGGTCCAAGGAAGCAATTTCAATGCGACGCAGGTCAGGATTCTGGTTAGCTCGCAGACGCGCATTGTAGCGAATCAACTCTGCATCCAACGCTTTATTGCTAGCTGCAAGATTTTTGGGCGACTCCTGACCAAAAGCTTCCACTTTCGTTCCGTCCAAGGTACCTTCGCGATATTCACGCAACAATTCCTCCTGCACCGTTTCATACTTGTCCATGAGTACACGACCAGGATTACGCAAACTCTTCACACCGAACAACGTCGGGCTTTTCACATTGGCATATGCGGTGACCCCCATGGCCACAAAGCCAACAACAATGAAGAAAGCTTGAAGCTTTTTCGAGCTTGCCTTACCACTTTCTGCATAGTCATCAAAAACCGAATCATCAAAATCCTCACTCGCTGCATCTTCATCTTCTGCCTGCTCAAGCGGTTCCTCAGCCTGTGGGTCTGCTTCACTTGCGGACACTTGACCGGTCGTCGTACCTGACTCAGGTACGTTCCCCACAGCAGAGACCTCATTACCTCCTCCAAGCAAACCTTCCACATCGATCCCAGCTCCAAGAGAGTCAAGCAAGGCATCCCCACTGTCTGCCAACCCCCCTTCGTCCCCGTCACCCACACGGTCACCTGCAACGGGTAAACAATCTTCATCTGTAGACTCTCCATCTTGGGCTCCTGCAAGGCGTAGACCATTTGCACGATCGTCCCCCGGTGATGAAGGTGCCGTCGTAGCCTCTTCAGAAACCTCGACCGCTTCGCTCAGCCGATAGGTGGCAAAAAAATTAGCGTCTGTGTACCTCATGCGCGCAATATTTTTCAAAGATCCAACAAGTAGGTCCGACCCACTCGCCTGAGGTACTTTAGAAAGGGCAAAATTGTCTGGTAGCTTACCCACCACAGCACCTGCATAACGGCGCATCCGAGCAACAACCTCAGGTATTTCCTGCTGCCGAATTTTCAGCTCAGAACGCAAATGATCTAACAGGTTTTGAGATACAGTGTCTTGTGGCATGGCAGGTAACTTACGACTCGCACTTTCAGCTGCCGTACAAACATAAGGGCCTATTTGAGTCAAGCCCTGCGTACCCCAGTTCAACTCAGGATGCGTGAACTCTAAGGCTGTATCCTTCTCCACACAGGCCCTCACCGACACCAAGACGCCTCGGCCAGACAGGTTCGAGCTTCCAAAGACATAAAAATTCTTAAAATACTCAAAAGCCCACCCTGAGCGGGCAATATCTTGCGTCGGAAAACATGCTGTCGGCTTTTTCTGGTCACATACACGCCAAAGATAAACCTCAGGAGTACGATTCACAGCCACATCCACGTTAAGAACCGCTCTAGCCCCGCCCAAAGATTCTTCCGTCACTACAACCTTCGTCACCGCAAACTCGTTCGCCAACACCGGAGAGGGAGCCAAGCGCAGTCCACTCCCTTCATCAATCTCCACCGCATCCAAAACAGAGTCTTCACCCCCAAGTTGGCCTGTAGAACTTTGCAGGCACTTATCCAGAGGCTTTGAATTCACAGGGGGCGTTTCCTGCCGTTTAAGACAAGCCGACAGCGATATCGACGCCCCTACCAAGAAGCTGAATAAGACAGCTCTTTTGACAAAACTCCACGGAGTTTTTGCAGAATTAGCCTCATCACATCTTTGCGACAAAAACATTTTCGGTTACCTCTACCGTCAAAATAAGCTAGCCGAGCTCACAACGCCCGATCCACAAGTCGGCAAATATACCATGATCTTTAGGCAGTTCTTGTTTTCTGATACAATGAATCCCTTTTATCTAGGTAAAAAATGACCAGTAAAAAAAGAATGATTCAAACACCATAGCTTTAAAGGAAGTCACAAGACAATAGCATCCAGGTCTATAAACCCCAAAATTGCAAAGCCAATATGCAGCATACACTTGTCGAAAACATTTCATTTCCACTGCTCTAACCATTTAAAAGTTTACTGAAGTAAGCCTCTCGACTTATTCAATTTTTTGGTGAAACAATCTGAATCGAGGTAAAATGGGTTTAGGGGATATATTCCATGCAATTCTATTGTTATTTAGTTTTTGGCTTTAGGGGCAGATACCTTACGGTCAATTGCACATGCGTGTCGTATGTGATGACTACGAATGCTTCGTATAAATCCAAAAGCTAGAAATACAAAGAGTTTTGAAATGACCGTAAGAGTGCATGGTGTTACTTAGAAGGCAGAATAAAGCAAGTCAATGATAGCCACAAAAAATTGCCTGAATACAGGAGGAGGAGGGGAAAAATGGTGAAGTCAGAGCTTATTGAGCGTATTGCAGAACGTGCTGGAATCACTCAGTACAAAGCAGAAGAAGTTGTGGATCTCTTTTTTAACAGTATGACCAACTCACTCAGCGAAAACTCCCGAGTTGAGATCCGAGGGTTCGGAGCTTTTTCCGTCAAGGAGTACAAAGGCTATACAGGGAGAAACCCCAAAACAGGAGAGGAAGTGGCTGTAGCTCCCAAAAAGCTGCCTGTATGGAGAACGGGTACGGAGCTACGCCAACGGGTCGACTCAGGCTTCAATCCATCCTAAACTTTTCGACATCCATGTTTAAGTTTTCGTTACATATTCCGAGGAGGGACGGGGACGCGTCTTATTTGGGGGAGCTATGCTCAAGAAGAGCCAAATCCAGACCTTGATCCTGTGTAAGGACAGGGAATTTAAACAACGTGCCACCTTATTTTTAAACAACTCAGGCATTCATACAGAAAAGTTCTCTGCAGATAGTTTTGAAACAGGACTTGAGCTTCTTGCCTCTAATCCAAAGATCAAAAACCTTGTGGTACAAGGGGACTTCTTTACGGAATTGCTCGATCAAAAGCTGGAAGCCTTAAAAAAAATACTTGCCAACGAGCTTATGTATGCATTGATCTATTTTTCTGAAGACAAGTATGAGCAATATAAAAAAGAATATAACATTCACAACATGCTTGTGGAAAAAGTTCCTTTTGCACAAAGCCACTTCAACACAGCATTTTACAACCGTGGTAGTGAAGGGAGTGGCAAAAGCCAAGCAGCTTCTGGCCTGAGTGCTTTTGGCATCACAGCCCCTATCAAAAGCTCGCCTAATGCACAAAACGCAAGCTCGACAAAAAAGCCTAAGCCAAACCTTTCTGCACTCGAAGCATCTTCACATGTCAAACAAACCATTGAATACTTAAATATAATCATCAAAAATCGTAAGGACCTAGAAAGAGTACGCTCTATCGGGCAAGTATTCAATGGTTTTATCGGTGCTTTTGCATATTTTAAAGGTAAATCCGGATTTACCGAATTACACAAGCTTGCCAAAATAGAAGATCTCGTTTCCAGAATGTACCCTGAAGATGGAGAAAACCAAGAAATATCGGCAGAACATTGCGAACTCATGCTTGACGCAGCGAAAGCCAGCTTCAAGATTCTCCAGCTACTCCGGGAAAACAAAGTAGTTCCTGAAGAACTCACTCAAGAAAGTGAAGCTCTATGGGCAACGTTTGAAAAGCTGGGGGGGAAAGACAGCGACCTTCTAGACCAAGATGCGATTGACTCCTTGCTTGATGATACCTCGACTTAGGCTCTAACAGCAGGGTCTTCTTCGGAATAAGCAAATACTCCTGCTCCGGTTTTACGCCCCAAACAACCGCTACTTACATATTTAATCAACAGAGGAGAAGGTCGATATCTAGGGTCCTTAAACCCTTCATACAACACATTCATAATCGCCAAACAGGTATCTAAGCCAATAAAATCCGCTAAAGCTAAAGGCCCCATAGGCTGATGCGTCCCAAGCCGCATCGCGAGGTCAATATCTTCCGCAGATCCTACTTGCTCCATAAGCGTATTAAAAGCTTCATTAATCATAGGCATCAAGATGCGGTTTACAATAAATCCAGGATAGTCTTGAGCATGACAAGACTTTTTATTCAAGCTGAGAATAAACTGCTCACATTGATCTCGTACCTCACCCGCCGTATGGTGTCCAGAAATGACTTCAACTAACTGCATCAAAGGGACTGGGTTCATAAAGTGTAAGCCGATGAATTGCTGGGCACGATTGGTAAAGCTTGCAAGTTGCGTAATGGGAATCGAAGAAGTATTCGAAGCAAAAATACAACTTGGCTTACAAATATCATTTAATTGTACAAACACCTGCTGCTTCACCTCTATACATTCACTCACAGCTTCGATGACAAGGTCACTCTCTGCTGCTGCTTGCAAATCTGTCGTCAGCACCATCTCCTCTACGCCCGTTAGGGCTTTGGTCGGCATTTTATCCTTCTGCACAAGTTTTTGTGTGGACACCCATGCTTGCTTTTTGCCATTTTCACAAGCTGTAAGCTGTTTATCCATCAAACAGACTTGATATCCTGCCATAGCACACACCTGACTAATACCAACCCCCATTTGTCCGGCACCTACCACAAATATCTTTTTAAACATCGTCACTCCTTGACTTCAACCTGTGCATGTTCGATCTGCCTTTAAAGATTCTGCGCTTAGTCTACCTAAACCACAAGCTTTTTTAATTTATCTTTAAAGATAACCAAAAAGTCTCCCGAGGAGGAGGGAAGTTCGACGCCCACAAGTGAAGGAATTTCATTGAAAGTATACGACGTACAACTCAAAAATAGCCAAGGAGAGCTTGTTTACTCGTCATTAGTTCCCGAAGCACACGTGACAGAGAAAATCAACACGCTCCTCTCCATGAATGAAGTCGGTGAAATTGGAGCCATTATGATCCAAGAAAAAGGCGACATCTCTGATCGTTACATCCAAATTTACCCCAAAGAAGGCACCACAAAGGGTAAAAAGCCACAACAATAGTGAAAAGTGAAACTGTTGAATCCTATCCACCCACTATTGTTATTGTTGGTGATAAAAAGAGCGCAAAGATTCAAAGCCAACTCCACCGGCTTGCAGGCGAAAATCATAGCGCACTACATTTGAATGATTTTCCAATCCTGTACGAGGATTTTTAATATGCACCAGCTTGGAATTAACATGCCAAGGAAACCCCCCACGCTCTTGCTGAGAATCTAAGGGTTCTAGCACATCACGTAAAATTGAGTTAAAAACCGCACTTCCAAAGAGCTTGTACGGAGGAATAGACTGTTCTTGCAGTTTACTTAAAAGCTGACCCAAATCTTCGATACGATAAGCAGCCATATAGCGACAGCTATCAGCTCCCTTACCCGGACAAAAGTACTCGGTGAGTAACTCCATCATTTTGCGACTTCCAATACCATATCGCGTCAAAGCCTGTATTGCGCGAGAAGGATCTGCAAGAAACGCACGCCAAAATAAATCAGGATATCTTTGCATTTGCCAATGGTTTCCACTCCAACCCTGTGCACTGGAAGTAAAGAAAACATGAGGCGTGAGAAATCCTCCATTCAACACAAAACTATTATAGGCATACCAAAGTATTTGTTTTTCACCATATAAAAAAGCGTCTACTCGGTTGACTTCAATATTATTCTCATCTCTTGGGTAAGCTTCTTGAAATCCAACAATATTAAGATAATCTGGAAGCACTTGACTCGTAACTCCAAGGCTTTCATAGCGTTCACGATTTATCTTGCCCGATATCCCAGCGTACTCCTTATCATATGGCATAGATGGCACGAGAGTTATTCCATCTTTAGCCAAAGATTCTTGATGTAGCATGAGTGTATCCGCATCTCCAACAGTGATCGTACCCGACAACGGTCGATCCTGAACCGTAATTGCTCCCAAATGCAAAGCATCCATCTGCTTATTCTTATTCGCATCTTCTCCTTCTCTCAAGGCTTGTGCATAAATATTTTCTTTATTCTGGTAATCAGGAGGAGAGAAGGGAAAAGGCTGATCCACTGCTTTCAAGTCACCAACAATATAAATATTATGTGCGTACAGAGTTCCCCGTCCCTCATATCTACCACGTAAAATGACATCTCCATCAATAAAAACTTCTCCATGGATTAAAAAAGGCTCTTGCGTTCCATCTAAAAAAAGGTTACCCGAATAAGATCTTTGAATACGGGTATTCTTATCGTCTATCCTCGTCACTAAAGTACCGGCAACCCTTTGAAACAATAAGCTTCTAGATAAGTCGGGAAATTCAAGTGCACCACTCTTTGTCATCGGAAAAACGACCTTAGGTTTGTTCAAATAATTTACCTTAGCTCCGGCCATACTACGAGCACCCAAACCCGGAACATTTTTAGGAAACCCTGTGTTTGTATAGAAAACCCCCTCTATCAGCACACCTAAACCACTCGCATCATGCACAACCTCAGGAAAGTCAAGGCCTGCAACATCCCCTTCAACCCTCAAGTGACAAAATAAACAACGCACATCACTCGTCGTGATCGAAGCATTAAATACCTGTGGTCCCCAATGTCCTACCATAGGTGCAGACTTACTTCCCGAAGTGTCTTCCGCAACAACACGTACATCAAAAGCAGCACTAAAAGGGCGTTGCCAAGGAAAAGTGTAACTACTTTGATCAAAAGGAACCTGCGTCAAAGGTTCCCAAGCTCCGCCCTTGACTTTAATTTCCAGGGTAGCCGTTGTAGGTAAAATACTGCTCAGTCCCGACCAAAGGACTTGCACGGGACTATCTAGGCCAATTTCAACATCATCTGTGCGTATTTCTACCCGTTCTAAAACAGGCTGATCTGCATCGTAGCGCACCCGCAATACCTCTAAATTTGACACGCGTGTCCCAGAAGCATCTTTGATCTGCACCATCACAGCTACTTCACGCCCCAAAGGTAAGTCCTTCACCTCTACTTCCGTTGCCGCAAAAGGATACTCTGTCTCCTTACCTTCGACTGTAAGCACTATTTTATGTTGCGCATAACCAGCTTGCGAAGAGTCTACACTCACCTCTCGCCCATTTACCAGCTCAGCAATATCCACATATAAACGCACATCTTTTTGACGCACAATATAACGATTGTGAACTCCAAACCGTAACGTTGCTTCTTGGGGAGTAAGCTCCACATGGAGCAAAGAGCGTACCTGTGTAACTTCACGTTCTTTGACTATTTTCCTGTTGCCAACATAGTCTTCAACAATACCGTAGTAAGCAAGTCCCACAGCACGCTCGTTTCCACTGCCAAACTCGACTTTTTCTAAGGCCTGATTTCCAGTCAACCGTTTGGAAAACGAACCTGTATTGATTTGCGAGCAATTTCGAGAATTGATAAGGTCATCTACTTTGACTTCTATAAGGTCTACCGGCATATTTTGTGGCAAACAAGCAAAAACACGCAAGCCCTCCTTGCGAATTGCAAAGTCATCTACAGCATCATAAAAAATATGGGCACTCAGTCGCGGGTCTTTAAGGCGGGCCACCTCCAAGTCTAAGTCAGGCTCTTGGTCATCAATATATATTTCTTCCTGAAGCTCCACCGGACCATGTTTTCCTTGACGGTGGGTAAAAGTTGCACTCACCCGCAAGTAGCCAAGACGCTCACCTATATCCAATGTCGATGGGCCAATTTCACGGGGGTCCCCTATTTCAGTGACACCAATCCGCAACTGAACTTGCCATTGTGTCAGGTCTACCGTAACGCCATCCGCTACGGAAGTAATTTCCGTCAAAAAAGGTACTGGAGCAGCAGGAAATACCAACATTGGATGATCAAACGCAAGCTTGTAAGCGTAAACACCATCTTGAGTGACACGCACCTTACCCTGAGAACTATTCTGTGTTGCACCTGACGCAACAGGACGTTTGTTTTTTTCAGCCGTGGGATGGGCGCTTGTCCGTCCATCCGTAAAACTGGTGTTACGCGAACTCTTGCAAGCGTAGAAACCAAAAATGATAAGCAAAAACAATAACCGTGAAATGAAATGGATTCGTGAGTAGAGTTCCTCTGCATACCTAAGCAACATAGTCTCACCTTGTAGTCTATTTAGAACACAAGTTTACATTATTTCAATTTATAGCTAAAAGTATCTGATGGTCTATCGGAAAACATCTATTTAGCCTTAATAAAACATCTAAAAAAATAAAGAAAAAGTAAGGATTATATTGTTTTTTTGCGGGTTATTGCA
>JAPPOJ010000222.1 GCA_028817975.1 Zetaproteobacteria bacterium
ATTCGCATTGGCAATTCGTTCCTCAGCAATCCCAAAACGATCCGCAGCAATCCCAAAACGGGCCGAAAAGTCCTGCTGTTTCCCCAAATAAACTAGAAGATTTTAGTAATGACATAGCAGATTCAGAAGATAAACCTGACAACAACAAGGCTGTTTATTCAGAAAAAATAAGCCCAGAAGCAGCAGAAAGGCTGCTTCGAATGTTAGATGAAAAAAAACACATTTATGGTAAACCCGTCATGCAACCCCCACGTAAGACTCCGCATGAAAAGGATTGGTAATGAAAATAACATCACTTAGGCAATGGTTTATACCACAAACACTCATTTTTTTTATGCTCTACCCCTGTTATACACAGGCAGAGGTACGGGTTGGGCTTGAACCAAAGGAGCTCACTGTAGGTGAACAAGCTATTATTTCTCTTGAACTCGATACTAGCCTAACCAAAGAACCCGAGTGGCCAGAAATAGATGGCCTAAAAATCGAAAGAGGTCGTCAAAGTTCTTCTATTCAAATTATTAATGGCCATACGACACGCAGCATTCAACAACAGTACATTGTTACACCAACTAAACCTGGAAAGTACACCATTCCCTCTACCGTCATAGAGGTTGAACAAAAAAAGTATCGTACCCCTGAATTTTCTCTAGACGTACAACAGGTTAGCTCTACTATAAGTGACAACAAAGGTGCTCCGTTGATCTTTGCAGAAAGATACTTTTCCAAACTCAAGCCTTTTGCAGGCGAACCTATTACTGTAACCACAAAACTATATTACCGCACAAAAGTTCTCGAAGAGAGCCGCAATGTTACGGACAAAATTAGTATGCGTCGCATACAAGCTGGCAAAGATAGCGGAGTAGAAAAAATCGATGATCAGCAGTATCGTGTCATTCGCTACTATGACATTCTCATCCCGCTTGACCAAGGTAAACATATTCTGACCGGCGATCAACTTCAGCTCAAAATCGCTGCTCACTCCCACCGCCGCCGCAGTCACGATTTATTCGATAGCTTTTTTGATCGCGCCTTTACCGAGTACACCGAGAAAACAATAGCCACAAACGACTCCACCCTCGTAGTTCGTGCAATTCCTCCTACACCAGTAGGCAAAGAATTTTCGGGTATCGTTGGTGACTTTGCCTTAAAAGGAGAGATTTCAAAAAATGTGACGACTCAAGGAGATAGTGTCACATTAACACTAACTCTTTCTGGAACAGGAATCTTAGAAGGCATCTCAACACTTCCTTTCCACGTCGCAGATCATATTCGCATATATGAAGACCAAGCCGAAGGAGAGATGGATCTTAATGTTTCTAAAGACCTAACTTCCGCAAAAACATTCCAATATGCCCTTGTCCCACAAAAAAGTGGAATATTCAAACTGGACCCAATTGAAATCACTGTTTTTGATCCCAACCAAGAACAGTTTAAAACTCTTAGTGTTGACATTGGTACACTCACCGTCAAACCGAACCCCGAATGGGACAAAAAATCCTCAAGTTCCGGCTCTACAACAATCCCACAACCAACAACCAAGCCCAAAATAACGGCAACAAACGCAGTCAAAACTTTAAATACCGATATTGCAGACATCCAACGTCATACCACGGTGAAACTGCCTTGGTGGAAACCAACACTAACCCACTTTCTAACTATCTTAGGGATACTCCTTTTCGGATTACTGTTTCCAAGCATCAAATTACTCGGTGTCGATCAATGGATTCAACGCCAGCTATCAACTCCTAAACATCGTAAGACTCTAAAAAAGCTAGTCAAAAATCTGCGGCAGCCGAATTCTCAAGACACAAAAGCACATCTAAATCATGTATATCAGTACTTTCGGGAGTACGTAAGCCTCAAGTTTAACTTCGATACTATACACATCCATCGTCAAGAGATCATTCAACACCTACATCAATTACCCTATAATAACGATTTCGTCACACAGTTAGATACATTACTCCAACATATTGAGCGTGCTCTGTATCTTTCAGGCGAATTAACCCCTCAAGAGTCTCAAGCACTCAAACACCGCCTTAACAAAATGCTTTCACAGTTGGAGAAGATGTCATGAAATTTTTATCCTCATTAAGCAACAAGCAGCTCTGCTTGTTGCTCTTCTGTACTGTAACCAGCCTCAAAGTGCCTCTTCTTACAGCAACTGCTGACTCTTTCGAGCAAGGAGTTAAATTCTATGATCAAGAGAACTACGCAGCAGCAGAAACATCTTTTTATCAGCTGTATCAAGAGCAACCCAACCATAGTGCAGCTTTGTACAACCTCAGCAATGTTCTCTATCGCTCGGGACAATATGCCAAATCTCTTGCTGCTCTACTCAAGGCACAACAAATAGATCCTCGTAATCGAGATATCTCAAAAAATATCTTGCATAATTTACAACAGCTTCAACTTCAGCAACACCCGAATGATTTACTCCAACAATCTTGGCAAAGCACTCTCTACCACAATTTAAGTGTACTCACCACACAGG
>JAPPOJ010000280.1 GCA_028817975.1 Zetaproteobacteria bacterium
GCTCAAGCTCGGTAGACTGCTCTTTGAGCTCAGCAAGCTCTTTTTCAATATTTTGTAGACGCGTTTTTGAATCCACATCTTCCTCTTTGGTCAGTGCTCGCTTTTCAATTTCAAACTTAACAATTTTGCGTTTGAGCTTATCGAGCTCATCAGGCATAGAGTCAATCTGCATTCTAATAGCGCTGGTTGCCTCGTCAATAAGATCTACTGCCTTGTCAGGTAGAAATCGGTCCATAATATATCGAGCAGATAGCTCTGCAGCGGCCACAAGCGCCGGGTCTGTGATGCGCACACCATGATGCACCTCATACTTTTCTTTAATTCCACGCAAGATGGCAACCGTGTCATCGATGGTGGGTTCAAGTACTTGAACCGGTTGGAATCTGCGTTCAAGTGCTGCATCCTTTTCAATGTGCTTTTGATATTCTTTAAGTGTCGTTGCGCCGATAGCCCGCAGTTGACCACGGGCAAGTGCGGGTTTAAGCATGTTTGAAGCATCAATCGCACCTTCAGACCCTCCAGCGCCAACAATAGTATGCAGTTCATCCATGAAGAGAATAATTTTTCCTGCCGCGTCCTCAACCTCTTTAAGTACCGCTTTCAGTCTGTCTTCAAACTCACCTCTAAACTTTGTTCCTGCAACAAGTGAACCAATGTCTAGCGCGACGAGTTCTTTTCCTTTGAGTGATTCTGGAACATCACCGTCAACAATGCGCTGTGCAAGACCCTCAACAATTGCTGTTTTTCCAACTCCAGGTTCACCAATAAGTACTGGATTGTTCTTTGTTCTTCTGGAAAGCACCTGCATCACTCGCCGAACTTCAGTTGCTCTGCCTATCACTGGATCAAGTTTTTCTCTACGAGCAAGTTCAGTGAAGTTTTTCCCGTACTTTTCAAGTGCTTGGTATGTTGCCTCAGGGTCAGGGGAGGAAACTCGTGCAGATCCGCGAATATCTTTAAGGACGCGGAGCACTTCGTCGTACTGCACAGAAAATTCAGCAAGTTCTTTTTGGATTGGATTTTTCTTTGCTAAAAATCCAAGCAAAATGTGTTCTGTTGAGACATATTCATCCTTGAGTTTTCTTGTTTCTGCAATTGCAGCCTGGAGCACTTGGGCGATGTCATTACTCATGAATACTTGACCAGCAGGGCCGTGAGGGATGCCAGGGGTAACGGGCAGATCTCGGATTAATGTTTTGACCGCAGATTTAATTTCAGAAATTTTTACGCTAAGTTTTTTGAGTACGGAAACAACCACACCACCTTCTTGGTCAAGAAGCGCATAGAAGAGGTGAGGGAGTTCGATTTGACTATGTCCAGAGTCGTGTGCAATGGCATGTCCACGCTGGATCGCCTCTTGGCTTTTGGTAGTAAAATTATGAGGAAACATATACGTCTGGCAGTCTACTTATGAGAGTGCTAAATTTAGCATAACATAGAGGTGGATTTCGTCAAGGATATTGACAAGTAGGGTAAAGTAAGAGAGAGTGGTGTAGGTAAAAGATGTCACACTGGTGTTCCACCAAGGAGAGATAGAATGTCATATGACGACGACGATTACAGCCTTGGCTACAACCATCGAGAAGAGGGTGCGGACCAGTCTTTTGTCGCTTGGTCAATCCTGATCCTGGCCATCGCAGTGGGTGTGCTTTGGGGAGGGGGGCTCTAGAAGCAGGAGAGGAGATGTCAAACAACACTGGTGACTACGTTAGCGAGCAGGAGGTCAGACACACGTACATTGTGTTGTTTGTTTTTCTGTTTTGGTTCGTTGTTCTCGGAGGTGGGTTGTTGTATGTATACGCTGACTTCCAAGAACACCAGGCGCTCATGGGGGTTATGGAGGAGCATAACTCCTCCGTCTCTACAGAGAGAGCTGGGGACAACACTTCAAACTGAAACTCATCACCCGCCGAGGACGCTCGGTGGGTTATGTTTTATGATATGATATTACTACTATGAGTAGTATACTTGGAATTACATTTAGTCCAAAAACAAAGGCTGAAATAGAGGATTTGCCAAACAAAAAATCGTTAGGTGTTCTTCATGTTGTCACGGCAAATCCTGAAATGCTCATGGCAAGTATGAAGGATCAACAACTTCAGTCAATCTTACAAGAGAGTGAATATGTTGTTGCTGATGGTATCGGCTTGCAGTGGCTTTGTCGTCTCACTGGTCAGGCTATTCCAACACGAATCCCTGGTGTTGATCTTATGGTAGCCTGGCTGGAACATGCTAATGAATACAGGAAAAGTGTGGTGTTTGTTGGTGGAACTGAGCAGGTCGCATTAAAACTTAGAAAAGTATTGGCAAAAGTGTATCCACGAGTTCGAGTAGAACACGTGTATGACATTACTGTTGATGGTGAAGGAAAATCAGTGCAAACAGCGTCAGTGCTCAACAGCATCAGTGCAGTGCTTCCAGACTTTATTTTTGTGGCGCTTGGTCATGGCAAACAAGAAAAATGGCTCGACAGTAATAAGGATTACTT
>JAPPOJ010000033.1 GCA_028817975.1 Zetaproteobacteria bacterium
CTCTGACTTTCAACATTCTATGATCATGACCGAAACCATAGGGCATTTAATTGACAAATATGCTCTTATGTGGTACTGTACCAGTCAATTGGACAGCCCTCTCAAAGTCGAAAATTTTCGCAAATCGACAGCTGCATGGGCCCAAAAATGTAGCGTTTTTAGTCAAAACACTCCTACAGAGTTATTCAACGAAAAAACAGCCAAACTTTTTTTACAGGTTAGTGAAAAACTTGAATTATTGTCTGTAGTCGAACATACCATTGCAGCTCTCCCTGGGTCAGAACGATGTCAAAGCTTTGCTAACTCCTGGCTGTCCAAACGATACACGATGATGTAGCTTCAATGTGGCACTCACGCGCTAAAGGGACAAGAGCAAACATGGCCAGAAAAAAAAACTCTCGCACCGAAGAGTTAAGTAAATTTGAGAAAATTAGAAGGCAACCTAGAAAAAGCCATAATAAGCGCACGGCTGAAGCTCCGTTTATTATTCCTACAACAGACTGGGAAAGTCTACAAAAAAAACATGACTTCACGGCTCGCGTCGTCGAAGTGCACAAGAGGTATGCTTTTGTCTGTAGTGAGTTGTCCTCTAAAGAAGTCAATAGCGGTGATATCTGGCTCGCACACATGGCACGGAAGCATATCAATCAGCAAAGGTCTGAACGTAACTTTATTACCGTAGGTGACCGCGTTTTGTGCCGTCCTGGAGTGGCCGGAACATCCCCAGATGTTTGCAAAGATTTACCTTCATGTTCTATCGAGTGTCGTTCGCCTCGCGAAACACGGCTTGCAAGAACGGACCCTCTCCACACCGAACGCGAACATGTCATCGCCGCAAACGTGGAACAAATGGTCATTGTTGCAAGCTTGACAAACCCAGAAGTCAAATGGCGCTTTATTGACCGTTACTTAGTCATGGCTGAACGCGATGAAATTCCACCTATCATTGTATTGACTAAAAAAGACTTACTTCAGCAACAATCCACAGACTTTATCACTACTACCAAGAAATACATCGATCTTTATCGCCAACTTGGCTACTCCGTATACCTACTTCGTGCAGACCAACCTAGCTCAAGCGATAAAAAGCAAATCAAGAATATTTTCGCAAAACGTACAAGTGTTGTGACGGGACACTCTGGAGTAGGAAAATCTTCTTTAGTCAATCTCCTCCAGCCTGAACTACCACAAGCGGTTGAAACGGAAGAGCTTTTCCGCAAGGGGCGCCATACTACTTCTTTTTCGTCCATGATCCGTCTCGGAGAAGGGGGCTATATCATCGACACCCCAGGGATCCGTGCCCTGACCCTACCAGAAATGGACCATCACGAACTCAGCTCGTGTTTTCGCGAATTTCGGCCCTTACTTGGACAATGCAAATACCGAGAGTGCCATCATCTCACCGAGCCTGAGTGTGTGATCCTAAATGCTGTTCACACAGGAGACATTGACCCTTCAAGATATCAAACCTATACCTCCTTACTGGCAAATAAGTCCACTCGGGAAGGAAGAGTCGGCACTGTGGATTAAGTTCTGTGTAACAACCTAGACTTCAACCACATGTTTCACTACTTCAAATTTCACTACTTCAAAAAAAGCCTAGGAGGTGATTGCCCATAGCATTCACATCGCCTTTACCCTTATAAAGGAAGGAGAGTGAATATCTTAAGGTAAAAATCTATGAACTTTGGTCGGAAGAAAGAAAAAGCTGAGGAACACGGGTGGCATACACTTACAGATCTACTGTGCGCTATTTCAAAAAGCTTAGCGACAGCCAATGATATGATGGAAAACCACCAGCAAGAGCAGGACACCTACTTTACCATTAAGGACGCTAAAATCGAAATCAGTCACGAGCTCAACCAGAACGCAGGTGAGGATCAAACTAAGATCCGTTTACCCATTATGGGCCGCAAGGTCAATGCTGACTTACGAGAATCCGACTTGTGCAAAATAACTTACACCATCGGACACCTACCGAAGCGGCTCCGCCATCTTCCTGAAGAAAATCCTGACGAAACCATCTTAGAGACAAAACCAAGCCCGTAGAGGTTCTAAAGATTTATATATTTTATCCGATGGCCACTCCAACAAGGGATTAAACCCACTGCTCATCATTGGAGGACAGAATGGCTGACAAAACGATGCAACTTTCTAAATATATTACCTCATTCGCTGCTGCTGCGAGGTCAGCACAGGCTGTCATGAGTAGTGGTACCGACCCCATGACAATTAAAGAATACAAGTTCAAAGTCAACATCACCGCTGACAGCGAAATCAAGTCGGAAACGGATGTCGGATTAAACGTCTGGCGGGTCAGCATTAAAGAAAAGCTAACCCTTGACTACAAAGAACATATGGGGATCGACGTGGAATGTACCATTGTACCCGCTGCAACGCTTGCAAGCGCCAATTCCTAACAACAGCTACATAAAAAAAGCCCCACGACCTTTGAGGGTCGCGGGGCTTTTTTTATAATATTTTAAG
>JAPPOJ010000164.1 GCA_028817975.1 Zetaproteobacteria bacterium
CCTTATTTTTAACTACATACGTTTAGCCTACAATGATGTACTCCAAGAGTCTAAAAACAGATTACCTCTACTTTGTTACACACATGAAATACTGCGCTGTGCAATCATTATTTGCCTAATCATCGCTGCTGCACGTCCTCAACTCTCACAAGGACCTCAAAAGATAAAAAGTGAAGGACTGGATATGATGCTAGTGCTAGACACTTCCACTAGCATGCTAGCAAAAGATTTAAAAACATCTCAAGGACAAGCCAATCGACTTCAAGTGGCGAAAGGAGTCCTAAATGAATTTATTCAACAGCGCAAAGATGACCGTCTTGGCATTACTATTTTCGGGGCTCAAGCCTACGCCTACACGCCTCTCACAATAGACCATCAAGTTTTATTACAATACCTCGAAGAAGTTGAAGTAGGAATGGCGGGTGAAGCAACTGCTCTTGGAGATGCTATCGGGGTGGCCACCAACCGCCTCAAAGAGGTGAAAAGCCATAATCCAATTATGATCTTACTCACAGATGGGGAAAACACTGCAGGAAGTTTGTCACCACTTCAAGCGGCTGAAGCAGCTAAAGCACTCCGTATTCGAATTTACACTGTTGGTGTTGGCTCAAACGGCTTAGTTCCTTTTCCAACGCCTATGGGTGACCGCCCCGTACAAATACGTCTTGATGAAAAGACTTTACGCATGATAGCCAAGTCTACGGGAGGACGTTATTTTCGCGCAACAGATGCTGCATCCCTTGCTAAGATTTATGACATGATTGATAAGTTAGAAAAAACAGAACAAGAATCCGAGTACTACATTCAAAAAGAAGAACTGTTTGCTCCTTGGGTATGGGGAGCTCTCCTACTTCTCCTTCTAGAACTTTTATTTCAATTCTCAATTTGGAAACCAATACCGTGAAGATATTTCAGTTTGCACAGCCTGAGTACTTATGGCTGATCATATGTGTTCCTTGCTTCTTTACATTGTGGTGGGTAGCAGATCGACACATTTATCGACGGCTCCAAATATGGATACAAACCTCTCCTCTCAACGCAGATATCTCCAGCGTAACATGGAGTATTCTTGTCAAACGAGTCTCCCTAAGCTGTGCTTTCTTACTTCTTTGCATAGCACTAGCCAGACCTCAATATGATTACGTCGAGATAGAAGTTCGATCTACGGGGAGAGAAGTGATGATTCTTTTTGACCTCTCTACATCCATGCTTGCCACAGACCAGCAGCCAAGCCGCCTAGAAGTGGCACAAAGAGAAGTTATCGAACTTTTGAAATCTTTAGAAGGAGACCGCATCGGTATCATCGGCTTTGCAGGCTCCGCATTTGTGCAATGCCCTATGACATCTGACTATGAGATGATTCGACTCTTTTTGTCACAACTCGACCCTCATCAAGTCTCATGGCAAGGAACAGCTATCGCAGATGCAATTCTACTGGGACAAAAGCACCTCCTACGCGAACAGCAAAAAGCGAGGAATGACAAAATGATGATCCTCATCACAGACGGTGAAGATCAACAGGGTGAAGCCGCACAGGCAGCTCTACAAGCACAACGGGCAGGAATTCCGGTTCATATCTTGGGAGTTGGCACCGAACAGGGAAGCCCCATACCAGGCAAAGATGGTAAATTCAAGAAAAATCATCAAGGAGAACTCATTTTATCGAGACTCAATCGGACCCATCTCCAAGAACTTGCCCAAACAACACATGGAATATTCGAACAACTACGTCCTGGAGCGGGAGCTTTAACCCAACTCTACAAAGTTGCAATTAATCAGCTCACACAAAACGATATTGAGGATAGTCCGTTTGAACGTAGCCACAGAATATGGTACGAGAGATTTCGTCCTTTAGTGATTGCAGCATTACTTTTATTAATATTTGAATCTCTACTTCAGAGATTCAAAAGGTACGAGGCTTAGAGTCATGAAAGTATTACAGATATATAGCTCTATTTTTCTTGTATGCCTGATAAGCTATGGGATAGCTCATGGCCAGAGTTCCATAACAGCCGTAGATGCCACAAACATACGTCAGAAACATCTAAGCCTCGAACTAAGAGAATGGACAAATCCTGTGCATAGTTATAATCGCGCCGTCGCAGACTACCAACTAGAGAACTGGAAAGCTGCTGCCCAAGGGTTTCGTTCTGCAACCACGACAAAAGATCCACAACTACAAGAAAAATCTTGGTTCAACCTAGGTAATTCCTCTGCACGACAAAAAGACTGGGATGCTGCTATCCTAGCTTACAAAAAAGTCCTCCAGCTCTCCCCGCAAAACCACCTCGCTCAGGAAAACCTTGCTTGGGCTGAACAAATGAAAAGCCATGAACCGCAGCAATCCCAAAACGAGCCGCAGCAATCCCAAAACGAGCCGCAGCAATCCCAAAACGAGCCGCAGCAATCCCAAAACGAGCCGCAGCAATCCCAAAACGAGCCGCAGCAATCCCAAAACGAGCCGCAGCAATCCC
>JAPPOJ010000218.1 GCA_028817975.1 Zetaproteobacteria bacterium
GTGTACAACAGCTCGCCTCTGGAGAATGCTGGGTGCAAATGTGGTGTTTGGCAGATAATCTGCGTAAAGGAGCGGCCACCAACGCAGTTGGGATTTTGCAGTATTTGCAGGCTTGTGGGAAGCTGGTATCTTCGGATCAGGCTGAGCGATAATAAGAGTACAGAGGTTGCCACAAGCACCTGTGATGGGCAAAGCTTTTTTTGGGGAATGCATATGTATGTTGATAAAAATAAAAGACGCAGGGCTTGGGCGCGTCTATTCGTTGTTTTAGGCTGTTGTGTTGCCAGTGCGGCGTTAGGCTTGAATTATGAACGCCTTGAAGAAAAACAGGCGTTGGTAGAACGTCGTGAGGCCGGTCCCCGTGAGACTTATCATGATCTGGACTTGGAACTTGGGCAAATTAGCTTTATCAATCTTAACCACTTTTCTCGTTTCTATGGATCAGACCCGTACGTGCTAGGTTTTGGTACCTCGTGGATACGGGACTTTAGCCCCAACTTTTCTGGAGGGATGGTTTTTCGGATCAAGGGGATGACCGCTACCGGAAAGCAGCAAGAAGTGGTGGTAGAAAATGACCAAGAAACCTTGCGTGACTCGGTCGGTGGTATGTCTTTGTCTTTTCTCCCTATTCAGGTGGGCTATCGTTTGACCTGGCGTTTTTCAGGAGAGAACTCGCCGTTAGCTATGTCTCTCTGGGGCGGTTACGAGGAAGCTTACTTTGAAGAAGTACGTGAGGGAGCGAGTTCTACAGCGGCAGGATTGACGAGTCTAGGTATGCAGCAGCTTGCCAACACAGTGAATGCAGAAAAGAGTATTGCCAACGTGGGCTGGTACAACGGCACCTATGCTGGATTTGCCTTGCACTGTTTGTTGAATGGTTTGGATCGTCGTCAGATTCGCTCGATGCGTAATACCTTAGGCTTTCAGGGAGTGTATTTCTCTCCTTATGTTGAAACCAGCTTTGCGATGAAGGAGAGTCCGGTGTTGTTAAATGGTGGAAAAAATTCTACCCCTGTAGACTTTTCCTACACTCAGTTTGGCGTTCGCCTTTCCTTTGTCCATAACATTTAGTCCTGGAAAATATGCCCTCTTGAATCCGATACATGAAAAAAAATTCTTGTTAGAAATGTCCTATGTGGGGAGCGGTTTCCACGGTTTTCAATCTCAGCCCTGTGGGCGCGCTGTCCAAGATGTGCTCGAAAAAGCACTAGCCACCTTGCTGCGTCATCCGGTACGCATACGTGGAGCATCCCGTACAGATAGTGGTGTGCATGCAGATCATCAGGTGGCTGTTTTTAAGACCGATCGTCCCTACTCGCCACGATGGTTGGAAGGCTTAAATGCTTTGACTCCGCGTGAGCTGGGCATATATACTTTGAGGGAAGTGCCCTTAGAGTTTGATCCTATTTATCATTCGGTGGGGAAGGTTTATCGTTATCGTCTCTGGCATGGGCGTTGTTACTTTGCCCATGCTCAGCCTCACGTCTGGGAGTGTAGTGCAGAGGTTGACTTGGGTCATCTGCAGAAACAATTGACAGCTTTTGAAGGTCGCCATGATTTTGCCGCGTTTTGTAATAAAGACTCGGATGCAAAGAGCACGGTGCGCCGTATTCATCAGGTTCGAGCTTATCGTCAGGGTAACCTGACGGAAATATGGGTTTCAGGCGAAGGATTTTTAAAACAGATGGTACGTATTCTCGTCGGTACGGCGGTCGATGTGGTACGAGGACAATTGGGAAGTGTAAGCTGTGCCGATTTGTTGGTCCCAGGTACTTTGCGCTGTGCCGCAGGTATGACTGCTCCTGCCAAAGGCTTAAGCCTCGTCCAGGTATGCTTTGATTCGATTCCAGATGTGGAGTCTTTTTCTCCTCTTCGAGAGCCGACCTTGCGCTTTTTCCTACCTATCTAGGTCGAGACCTCCGATAAAGGTCCTGGGTCTGTGAAAAGTATAGATGCAGGAGAAATTTTGGTGTCAGTCAAAGGGCTACTTTGGTGTATCTGTCTTGCTCTAGGAGTTGCCTGTAAGCAGCAAGACGCGACACCTGTGGCCAATCCTTCTGCACAAGACTCTACTTCTGGGCAAGATGGACTCGAATCTCGCTGTACGGCACGTGGCTCCCAGTATGCTGCTTTGGGAGAGGATTGCATCCACTTGCCGACCACTGCCTTGTCGGAGAACGTTTGCGCGCGCCTTGCGGACGCTGTTTGGGAAGCAGACCTGCAGGTGTGTTACCACCCTGCCTTGGCAGAGCAGCAGTGTGGTGCAGATGCCCCTGTGGTCCCGTTTGCTTGTGCATCCTCTTCTCCTGTAGCGCAGACTTTTTTGCAGCAATGTGCAGCAGCGCAAGAGAAGCCATCGAATTTACACCAAACCTTGTGGCTCAACTTAGTCAACCAGCCTTTAGCGGCTTTGAGTTGTGAAGCGTTATTGGAGCATTTGTGGCGGCGTAAAGAGATCTCTTTGGTAGGTGCGCGTCTACAAGATACTACCTGGGTCCAAGTCGCGGTGAATTTGCGTAGTTTGGACCTGTGGGGTAACGAGGTAAGTGATCTGACGCCGATCTTTGCCCTCTCTCAGCTTGTGATCCTCAAGGTGGGCGGCAACCGTATCACCTCGTTGGTGGGGATTGCAGCTTTGAGTAAGTTAACGCGCTTCTCGGTGCAGAGTAATCAAATCAAGGACTTTGCCCCTCTTCATGCTCTGGAGCAGTTACAATTTTTAGATATTTCCTATAATCCAGGCACCTTGACGACGGCCTTTGATCCGAGCAAGTTTCCGGCAGGTCTTTATCAAGAGCCTTTGGTTCCCCGTGCTTTAGAAATAGATGCTCCTGCATCGATCCCAAAGGTCTTACCTCCGGAAGAAAAGTCTGTGGTGACGCCTTGAGTGAGGATTTTGTCTTTGTTTTTGGGGAGTTGAATCATTTCTCCCTTTTTCTTGGGGTACTACACTCGCAGCTTTGCTTAAATGGTCCATTTTTGTCTTGAATCTGACGCTAACTGCGAATAGTCCACCTAAAGATTTGATTTAAAAAGCACATTTTTTATTTATTGACATTATTTTTATATGTTTTATATTATTTATATGTTTTAAAATTTGAAGGTTTTACAATGAAGCGTTTTATCATCCTATTTTATTGTATTTTTTGGATATCTCAACCGGCAAATGCCTGGGTTAATGTCGTTACTGATGTGGTCACCGGTGCATTTGGGAGTGCTACGAAAGCCTATATCGGTGCTAAAGCTGTGAATGCTGCAGAAAGACTGGGTGAACAAGCAATCCCGTCTGCAGAAGTTGTGGCTAAAGAAGGTGTTCAGGCCACTAAAGAAGTTGCGATGGAGACGGTACCCGCGACTGAACGCGTCGTAAAAGAGGGCATTCATGCTGCAGAGCGTATTGCAAAAGTAACCTCTTACTCAGTATGTCGAGGCTTGCTTATCCTCAAGCTGATGGACCGTCATAATCAGATTGTAGACATTGTAACCGCATTACCTAAAGCTGGATTTGACTTATCTAGCTTACTCCATACAGATGTATTGGTTAAAGCAGCTGCAGTAGGCGGTGCGACTGTAATGACTGTGAAAATGTTGAAAAAAATGAAGGATAGTTATAGCAAAAAGCAGGTCCGTCATAACTTGGATAAGGATCAATATCTTATGGAGGGTTCTGATCTTACGCGCTCGGACTTTGATTTTCAGAGCATGAATTCTATTGAAGGGGTTGCTTTTAATGGAGCAAAATTGACCGGCGCTCAGGTTCGTGTACTTGTGAGATTAGGTGCCAACCTTTCCGCAGCGCTTGTAGCTAATGAAGATATCCAAGGTGCGAATCTGTGTGGTGCGCAGCTGTGCAGAGCTGATCTGACAGATACGGATCTGACTCGTACAGACTTAAGCAATGCAAACTTGGAAAGTGTAGATTTTTGTGGTGCAAAACTACGTCGAGCCGTGCTTAAAGGAGCAAACCTATGCCATGCTGATTTTACAGGGGCTGACCTGAGTTGGGCTGACCTTCGTGGCGCAGATATAACTGGGGCATTGTTTAAAAATACAAAATTAGATAATACTTTATTTTCTGAGGACTTTAATACTGAGGTCATGAAGGACTTTAATACTGAGGTCATGAATCGTGAGGGTGTGGACAATGATGTTCCTCTACCTGAGAATATGCCTATTACTTTGAGAAATGTCGCGACTGGACTCTACCTTTCTTTAAATCAGGATAAGACAGACAGCATGAATCAAGTGGTTCAGGCAGGTGCTTATTCAAACAGTAAGACGTTTTCTCTGATACCTTCTGGGGAAAACGGTTTGTATATTATCCGTTCTGAAAAAGATGTTAAAAAAAATCTCCATGTTCAACATGGTCATACAAAGAATGGTAGTCCACTTGTAGTGTATCGCACTAAATATAACAAAAATGAACAGTTCTTTTTTGAGCCTACGGACTGCAACGGTCAGCGTTGTTTCCGCATCATTTCTGCTTCAACAAACAAGTTTTTGGCGGTAAGAGCTCCTTTTAAACATGGGAGTGTTGTACAGATTTGGGATCATCAAGATAATGATCGTCAAAAATGGATGATAGAGTCTGCAGATAATATCGAAGTGAATCATGAAACAGAAGTGAATCATGATATGAGTGCACTCACCAACGTCTCTATTGCTTTTAAAAACTTTGAAACAGGGCTGTATCTCTCTTTGAGGCACAACCAAACAGGTAATATGAGTCAAGTGGTTCAGTCAGGTCCTGACTCAAAGAGTAAGGTTTTTTCTCTCGTACCTGTTGGAAAAAAAGGGTTGTATATCATCCGCTCGGCCAAAGATCCTAAGAAAAATTTACACCTTCGACATGGTTATACAGGTAATGCCACTCCACTTGTGTCCTACTGGACTAAATATAACCAAAATGAACTTTTCTCTTTTGAGCCTGTGGACTGCGATGGTGAGCGTTGCTTCCGTATTGTTTCTGCAGCTGCCAAAAAAGCTTTAGATGTGAGGTCTCCTTTTAAGAAGAATTGTATGGTACAGATTTGGGACCATCAATACAGCGATCGTCAGAAATGGATTTTAGAGGTTTTAGACTAATATTTCTAGGACCACTTGCACGCATATCAAAGTGCTCTTTTGAGCAATTTCTGTGGCTTTCCTCTCACCCTTCCAAATTGACGAAGGCTTCAAACTGTTCATGAGGGGCATCCGGATAGACCCAGCAGGACCAGTTTGCAAGGAGCCACTGAGTGGAAAGGCCTTCCCGCAGCGAGCCGGATTCCGCAGGTAGGTGCACCAGATCACAACCTGTCCGAAATCCGCTGAGAATCATTAAGGCAAAACCGCTCGGGGACTGGCGCTCTTCACGCACCATTAAGTCGCTTGCATGTCCCTCGGTACAGCGAAACACCCAGCCGCGGGCTAATCTTTCTATTTTGAGGTCGGACAGACGACACTTGTGACTGGTGAGGGTGTCTTGGATGACCTCCTTTTGCAGGTCAAACTCTCCTTCTTGTAAGCCCGTTTGATGGTTAAACTTCTCCCAGCGTCCGTGTTGGAGATCCATGCGCCAGTAGTACCCTTCTTGGTCGGCATACACCTCTCCATCCTGCGCTTGTGCAAATGTGGTATCTCTGTTCCAATTATTCTTTTTGGCGATCATTGTGGCGGATGTCTGTATTTTTTCTTCTCGGGCGGCAGGGGGAAGGCAGAGGAGTGAATTTTCCCAGACACTTGCGGCAGCTTTTGTGGGGTCAGGTGCCTGCTGTTGTTTGCAGAGGTGAGCTTGGAGCTGTTGATGCCATTTGTTTTGCTCTGCACACATTGTGATCGCTTGGGTACACATGGTCTCTAAGGAGGGAAAACTATAGTTTTGTATGGGAGCTGCAGAGGCTTTTTCGACAGGTGTGGTTTCGGTGACTAAGACTTCATTCCCGAGTGCCAGGCTGGAACGTATGATCATGGTCCCTGTGCATTGAAAGTTAGGTTGATCGATAAAGTCACGGGGGATATTCCATGGATTGGATGGAGGAAGGCCGGCAATGTGGGCTTGCAATACCTTGGCCTGCTCCAGGTACTTGTGGCGTACGCGCAGTGCGCGGTAGTAGCGCTGCATGCACTGGCGCCCACGCTCTTGCGCGAGAGTTAACTGCTCGGCAAAATTTTTGGCGGCTTCTTCCGTCGCAGCTTGGTGCTTCTGCTTGTCATGGATGTATTGTTCGCGTTCGCGCTCGTAATGGATCAACTGCTGGGTCAGGTCGGCGTGCTGCTTGCGCGTGTCTTTGACTTCTTGTGTAGACGTAAGCGCTTGTTCCCTTAAGCTACGGGATTTGAACTTTTGATTTTTGAGCTTTTGCTGCAGTGTATGCATCCGTGCTAATTTGGTGTGGACTTCTTGTTGCAAAGAGACCTGCGTGTTGCGGCATTCTTGAATGGCTTGGTCACATGCGTCGAGCTGTTGTTGGTATGTTTTTCCTTGGGTTTCGCAACGCTGCATTTGGGCTTGATAGCCTTCTGCGCAAGCTAAATGGTGGAGAGCTTTGGTGATACAGGCTTGAGTTTGGGTGAGACACTGGGCCGACTTTTGGAGGATTTGTTGGCAGTAGGTATTGCAGTTCAGTATCTCTTGTTCCGGAGGCTCTGCATATGCTCTGTTGTGAATGCAGAGGATAGAGAATACGACAACGTGGACCATGGTTCTGATGATAAATAACAGCATATAGTTTCCAAGATGACAATCAACCTTCAAGAATTTCACGAAGAATATATCTTTTTTTATTTGGAATCTCAATCACTTAGATGCAGTGATGTGGGCTTGCAAGCAAATTATTTAGGCTAGATATCGCGAAGGTTGTGAATTTCGCGCATGATCTTTGCCACTTCTTGCATGGTTGGACGTAGCTTGGGGTCATTACTAATCATGTGACGTATCAGTTCGCGCTCGCTTGTGGGGAGGTGCATGAGGTCAGCTTCAATACGGTGAAAAAAACGTTCTCCGTCGACAACATACCAATCTCGCTCGGCAACATCCAGCGTACAGCAGGCAAACATAATCTCATCGAGCTTTTCCATCGGATGTGGGTAGCGTGCACGGATCATGGATAGTCCTGTGGCAAAGGTATCGACTTTGGTAATATCGCCGCTAGCTCCGGTACTTCCGAGGTCGATAAGGTCGATCGGCACGTAGGTCCCATGGTCGTGAACGCTGGGGATTCTCCCCTGGGTGATCTGTTGGGCAAAGCCATAGTCACCGATTTTGCCTTGATTGCCATGGAAGAAAAGATTCTCTGGCTTGAGGTCTAGATGAACAAAGCCACCCGCATGCATCGCGCTCATGCCATCGGCGACGCCAATGATCATCCGGGTAACATCTTCAAAGCTTTTGTTGCTCAGCTGGTCGGTATCCCAGGAGCCTTCGAGGGCTTCGAGCACCATGTTGTAGTGTCCTCCGCCGATGGGATAAGCACCATAAAACTGCATGGCATTTGGGTGTCGACTCATGGCATCTAAAAACACCACATCGTGATAGACTTCCGCAGAGGTGGCTCTCGAAGCGTTTTGCTGGGCTAGGGTGGTAGGTATGGGCTGCTTGATCGCCAACTCTAAGCTACCTGGAGGGGAAGGTGTTTGAATACGTACTAAAAATACTTGGCCTGCGCTGCCAGTGCCCAGTTCTTCGATCACTTGGAGGGGGTAGGTTGTCCCTGCAACTTGGAGGTTGGCTTGGAGCCCTTCTCGTAACCGCAGTTTGAGCTTTCCGAGTTGCTGGGTAATCGCGATTTTGGTGCTGAAGGTGGGGTCATTACGAAAAGTCGTTTCAGGAACGAAGGTTTGATGGGTACGTATCTTTGTCTTGATGGCTGGCGATTTGAGCTTAGGCGTGAGGTTAAATGCGTGAAGGACCACAGATTGGCTGTGGGCTCCTGTGTGTAAGATCCGGTATTCGGTATGGTCACGAATGATCGATTGGCTGGGAGAGTTGCGGATATCCTGTAACAGAGGGTCTTCTTTGTCTACGATCACCAAAACCGAGTCTTCGGCTTTTTTATAGCGAATTTCCTCGATATTCATCAGTTCTTGCAGAGGCTTACTGCGTAGTTTTGCGGTGACAACCTGTACGGGTGTAAGGCCCCCTTTGTCCAAGGATTGTCGGGTGCGGACTAAGGTGTCGTGTGCAGCAGCAGCAGCAGGCCCTTCCTGAGGAGAGACGGGCGGGAGCCAATGCTCATTGGAGGGGCTTTGGGGTACGGTTGCCTGTGGGTTGAAGCTTCCGGTGACGCGAGGCGAGCTGTCACCGAGAGAGGTGCGGGGACTTTCACCGGCCAGGAGCTTCTTAGCTGCAAAGAACTTCGTGGCGAAGGAACCCATAAGTGCCAAAGAGGCCTCACCTTGGGTGTGATAAATGCTGTCGACATTGCTGACCAGGAGTGGGTCGGAATAACTGGAGGTTAAAGGAGGCGCCGCGGACGGGCTTCCTGTTTGCGTCCGGGTGGGAAAGATCCGCAAGAGTGGGTGCTTCTCCCTGCAGCTTGCGTTGAGCAGGCAACACAAGCTAAGTAGCAGTGTGGGATACTGGGATGTCCGTTGTCTATGCATATACTTTGTTCCTCGGGAAAAACTGACCTCGATTGTTGGCTGCGTATCGGTGCTTTGAGAAGGTGTTTTTAAGTTTTTTGGGGATATTTATCTGTGCGCCCGTATCGCCTTGTACAGCTTTGAAACTATTGAAGAATATGTAAATATGGCATGAGCAGAACAGGTGTGCCGAGGATTTTGTCTCGGTGTGGATAGCTTTCTTGTTTAGGTTGCTTAGAATGCACTTTTTTTTATACGTAGCACAGTTGTGGTGGTTTTTAGGGGTGTGGGTGCCTTGTCAGGTACGGGCAGCCACCCCCGGAGTGGATCGCCCTTATTATTTCGATGCGGAGCAAAGTCACTTCGATGTGGGAGGTGAATGGCAGGACTTTGAAGGTGATGTGATTGCGCTGACGGATTCGGTGGCGGTAGTTGCGGATCATATTCGTGTCAACCATCGCTTGCGTGAGGTGGTGGCAGAGGGTCATGTTCTGGTGCTCAGTCCAGACTCAGTCGCGACGGGATCTTCGTTCACCATGCAAGGTGAAGGGTTACATTTTGAGATTGTGGATGCACGTCTGACCCATGGGGATCGAGATAAATTTGAGCGGCTTCTGCGAGAGATTCTTGGCTTAACCCGTGCAGAGTTGGCATTTGAAGCGGCGAGGAAGCGACAAATCTCGGACTTGAAACGACGTAAAGCAGAGCTAAGCTTGCTATATTTGCGTTTGGGGCCGAATCTGAGTGTGGATGATCACGAGCGTATCCTGATGCAGTACGCTCTATTGTTGCGGCAAGAAGCTTTGCAGCAGCAACAGCCCAATCCTTCGCATGTGTTAAGAAGCCCAGAGAAGCAGCAGCGTTTTGAGAAGCGTCGTGCGTATTGGAATACGTTACGGAAAGCTGCCAAGAGTAAGGTGAAAAAACCACGTCCGGTTTACTTTGAAATTCAGTCCGATCGCTTACAGCGTATTGGTGAAGATCAGTATCTTGCCCAACATGGCAAAGTAACCCCTTGTGCTTGTGAAGAGGATGAAGCTCCTGCTTGGTCGATCTATGCGGACAAGATCGAAGCCGAAGATGGTGCTTACATGGACTTTAATCATCCTGTACTGATGATTAAGGATGTGCCGGTGTTGTATCTTCCTTATTGGAAGATGCCGTTTAAAAACACCCGCCAAACCGGGTTTCTCCTGCCTGAGTTCTCTTACAGTCGTGATAATGGTACGACTTTTTCTCAACCATTGTTCATAGATATTGCCCCGAATGAAGATGTAACGTTTACTACCAAACATATTGAAAAGCGGGGTGTCGGCCTTGGGTTGGAGTGGCGTAAAAAGCTGGCCCGCTACAGCGGGTGGCAGATTTCGGTGGATGGTATTCGTGATTATCAGTATGCAGAAAAAATGAGTCACCGTAGTTGGCTCGTGGCTCACTATGCAGATGGATTGCGGCAGGCCAGTGTGCATGCTGCTGAACTGAGTCGTGCGGGGCGTGCAGAGCTGGAAGAAGGGCATCCGGACAAGACCACGGTCGCGGACCCACAGTGGTGGGCAGACCAGAATTTGAATCATTGTTTGCATGAGGACAATGTCGAACGTTGTATTCAAAATGACGTGCAGATGCGTTTACTAGCAGGGGCGCAAGCTTGGCGCGGAAGTTTGAATTGGCGTGGCCGAGATATTTTTTCTGCACGTGTTTCTGCGGTTTCGGCGGGGAAGGTGATGTCCGATCATCGTTACGATACGGAGCTGGAGCTACCTACTTTCGAGCTGTTGACCAAGAATGCGGCACCGGGGATCTTTGCTCCGGCAAGGATGGCACTGCATTATGACGGCTCGGACCACTACTTGGGGCTTACGTCGCGTTTTGCGGACCCCTTACGTAGCCATGTGCCTTACTCGGGCTATCAGGTGCCTTTAGAGTTGCGCTGGCGCTCTCGTTATTTTTCTTTGCTTCCCGAGAAATTTCCTTGGCCACTCTATTTACAAGCTGCCCTGGATGCTCGGCAACTGGATCGCTTTCAGCCTGTCGCGCTGGATAAAAACCCAGCGGAAAATGTCGCTCAACTGGAACTGCGCCGTGGAACGTGGAGTCGCTTTGCTTCCTCCTTACGCATGCCCCTGCTCTCAGAGAGTATTTTTCAAGCGGACTTGTTCTCCACTTGGGAAACGCGGTGGATTCAACCCAGTGGATACGATGCTGCGTTTTACAATCGTTCTCAAGCCCTAGAAGGCCGTAATTTTGATGGGTTGCCGTTACAGCCCACCACTTTGCGTACGGTAGATATGGGGATTCACTTTAACCTACCGATGGATGGGCGCTGGCAAAGTGCGCCTACGGCGCCTTTGCGTACCGAAGGCTCGCAGCCGATGCGGGTGATCGAACATTATATGAATTGGGATGTTACTTTCGCGTACCGCCCCTTTGTGGATAAGGTCGGTGATTATGGGGATCTCCGTGAATACGCCTCTTTTGTCCTCGAAGACAGTGAAAGAGGAGAGACTGCCAAGTGGGTACCGATGAATGCGGATACGAAAGCGCTCACCTACTATCCGAGTGATGCGGCGCTTGCACGTAGCCGTATCCTTACCTTGAGTACGCATCATGAGTGGTTGACTCACCAAGAGGATTGGCGCTATAATCCTCCCAAATATGTAGACCGTAAAAAAGAGCGAGACCTCAAAGATTTACGTCAGTCCTTGGATCGCGCCCAGGATGAGCTGTCCTCTTTGCAAAGGCAGAAGCCCCGTCTTGCGGGGGACCCGAAATGGCAGCACGTCACTCGCGAGATTCCTTCCTTGGACTTAGCAGCTTTTGAACGCGCTTCTTTTGCAGATTTTGAAACGGTGGTTTTCTATGATTTTGAAGTCGCTCAGGAGCGTGAACAGCTGTTGCGGCAAGCGCATGAGGATGTGGTCGCACGTCTTCCTGAGCCCTGGAGTCCGATTACTTCTAAGCTTAACTTGCGTTATGCAGGTTGGGCCTTAGGTCTGACGC
>JAPPOJ010000236.1 GCA_028817975.1 Zetaproteobacteria bacterium
TTGTTACCTACCGCCGGTCCCAGTGAACCACATTCGCGACATCCTTCGGCCGTGTTGGAGATCGAGAAATCGACTGATTGGCCGTGGTATTCAAAACCGTTGTTATCGATAATCGAACTCCTTGCCAGAGCTTCGGGAGGACACACTTTACATGCAGCAATAGCCTCCTCCTTCTGAACATCACTCATCTTGAGGAGTTCTTCGCAGGGAATACAATCGGAATTAGTCTTAGACTTGTTCTTACACTCGGGCCGAGTAAGCGCGACATCTTCCAGAGTTTGCCCCTCTTGATTTTCTTGGCTAAAAGAAAGAGGGATCGTGAAAAACAATAGGGCACAAAAAATAGACGTAGTGATGGGTTTCATGGGTGGTGTATAAGGTTAAATGTGTAGTAACGGAGCGACTGTTATTTGACAACAGGCGTCTTGGGTAGTGGTGGAAGCGGCATGAGCGCCAAATGAACAACTTCTATTTGCCAGGCCAGTTCATTACCGCACGCTGGACTGGTGGCGGTAATCATACTCAAACCAACGGAGTCACCACGACTGACCCAGGATGAACGAGCCAGACCTTGTTTGTCGGTTTTGAGGCGTTGCATGGTAAGATTGTTTTCAAACACTCCACCGCCTCCTGAAGAAAGGAATACTTCTGTTTCTGGTGGACCTTTGATTTCAAGCGGCACTGAAAAGTCGAGCAACGTAAAAACTTCCGTTGGGGTAAGCGCCTGAAGCGTTTTACCATTTGGATCTGGCGGTGCCGGACCAATATCGGCAGATTCCAAGGCATCCAGTTCTTTAGCTTCGTCTGGCGTCAACGATAAATCGGTATTACGATAATCTGAAGCCTGCAAATAAGGGCCAATCAACTGCAACGCCGAGAAGAAAGGAACCGATAGAGCCTCGCGCTTTTTTGGATCAGTTTCGTTTAGGATAGCGGCATGGTCCTTCTGGAGTTTGGCAACAGTCGCTACATGCTTCGGCCATTCTTCGCGTAGCTCGGACCACGGAACGATTGAACCATCCGTAACGCCTTTCCAGTAGGTAGCGTTGTTCTTTAACACCAATTGCGCCCGACTCTTCAAGAGCTTTAGATGCGGACTATCAGGGATGGTCTTTGAAACCTGTGGAGAAATTGGTTTAAGGATAGTAGCTGGTTTTTTCGGTGTATCTCGCTTAGGTCTCAACTGATCCTGCGACAGGAGTGTGAAAGGAACAAAGCAAAGCAGCCCAAAAAGTAGATTTTTTGAAAGGATAGTTGCGGATATCATAACAAGGGTTGTTGGGGTGATACGGGAATGGCGATACCGCTATCTATATATCAACACTATCGCAACCGATTTTTCTGAAATTTTTTGCCAACATTTAACCCATCTAAATAAAACGTTCTTCCTAAGTATTTAAGCCCAACTACGCTGCAGCATCACTTGAATTAACCAGTTGAACAAACACCACATTTCTGTATCATCGTTCCGTGCATAATCGGATCGGGTTTCGGGGGTTTCCTGACCGGTTATTACAAGAGCCCCAAGAGTTGAAGACTCTTGGGGCTTTTTTGTCGTAGCGTTCAATTTTCCGTGCGCTTTTGGCGTTCCTTTGTCGGAGCAGGACTCAAGTAAAAGAAAAGAGAGCCGAAGCTCTCTATTTTTGCCACCATCGTTTCTTATACTTCCTCACGATCCGTCGAACTTCTCGCTTGGATTTCCATTCACCTTTGGAATAGTCCCAGCACATTTCCATGGCAGCTTTCATTGGAATTTTCCACCGGCATTCATCTGCCTCATCTATATATTCATGCACTTTGAGACGGAGAGAACTAGATAGATACCAGAACGGAATTTTTGTGATCCACTTGTGCTTCTGAATGTATGTCATCTTGAAATTAGATTAATAAATAGAGACACTTCTGCCAAAGCATTTCACGGAGCCGACTGTCAAGGAGGAGTCCCAAAGGGAAGCTCCTTTACTGACGCAGGAGTGTAAATGCTACTCTCCCGAAGTGTTGATATGATTAATTACACAAACACAAAACCCATAGGCTCATTTCGGATGACCAGCTACTATTAAACGGTGCGTAGCCTTTTCGATCGTAGCGAGAAAAGGCGAAGCGGACATCTCTGCTTCAACTGGTAATTCTACACGGAAACGCCTTCTTCTGGGGTGACATACTTCTCCGCTGCTTCCCTTAATGTAGATCCTTCTTCAATAGCTTTATCCACTTTCTCGTGAGTTTCTTCGTCCAAAAACCAAAATTTCAATCCCTTCAGATATTCTTGAATCTCCTCCTCAGTCCAATCTTTTCTATTCGCTCTCACAACTCTTTCAAACTCTCCATTTTCCATTGCCCGCCTAATATGCTCAAGGCATTCCTCGCTCATAGTAAATCCAACTAGTTTCTCCGAATCATTAGCAAAAGGTGATTCCATGTATTAAGGGGTTAGTTATGCAT
>JAPPOJ010000043.1 GCA_028817975.1 Zetaproteobacteria bacterium
GGAGGTTACACGGGCAAAAATACCGAAGTCATTTTCCTCATGGCAGAAAGGCTCCAGCTTGCGGAAATAAAGTCCACCGTACATACCATCGACCCGGATGCATTTATCGCGATTGAAAATCTTCATGAAGTGGCCACAAACGGCGTGAAAGCTATTTCCAAGAAAAACAGCTAGGAGGCTGGCTCTGTGGGCTTCGACTGTTCCACAAATGCGGTCACAATCTCTTCGAGGTTTTGTTCCGAGTTTTGCAGGCGAAAGCCATAACGCTTCTTCTCTGTTTCGCCAGCAATCTCCATCCCCCAAACGAGTTGAATCAAGACCTCGTGACTTCCTATGCGAAAACTAAATTCAATATCGGGGAGAATCTGATCACGACTGCTAATCCCCATCCCGCTTTTAGAATAGTCTTTGAGTTCAAACTCCACCAACCGGCCATCCGAGCAGGCGTAAAGCTTGCCACTCGACTTGACAAATGTATCTGGCTTGAAACGTGCGTGACGACGAGCTTCGCGAGCGATACGCTCACGCTCTGCATCATCTAGCTCGTTATAACTGAGGCCATCATCATTTGTCATCACGAAATACCTCCAGTAAGTCTATCCCTTGACTGTTACCAGGAACACGAAAGCCATAACGATTCATGTTTTGTTCTTCATCATTACTCTCACCACTCCCATCCGCAGCATCCCCCCACACCAGGATCAAAGGGATATTCACCTCACCCGTCTCCAGGCAAAACTCTATGTCTGGCAGTATGTTTGCAGCCGTCTGAATGCCAATCCCCCCCTCTGAATAGTCACGCACTGTACACGGGATCTCACGCCCCGAAGGGTACGCACGCAAGCGGCCTGGAGGCTGACTCAAATACACATATCGAGGAAACCTTTGATGCACACGCTCTTCGCTTTCCATAACTCATCACCCGAACCTAAAGTAAACCTATGAGAAAAAATCTCTGTACGACATACTTATCGGGAGTTCAGTGTAAAACTTAACCCTAAAGAGACTATTTTAGAATGATATGAAGTTACTCAATCTTCCCTATACAGCCACATACCTCCATCTATGGGAGAACTTAACCAAGCACCTTCCACAACGGCATGCTCAGCTCAGACTTAGTCCAAAGTTGTAAGATACAGCCTTTAACCCACTATAATATCTGGGTAACCTTCCATCATGTTTATGGAGAATATTTATGATAACAGGAATTTGGGCGCCACAAGCCTACCGCCAGGTATTACACCTGGTCTTGATACAGACTCTATATGGCTGTGCAGCAATAAGTATCCTCAGCTGCAAGACAAATTCAGTCATCCTTCCAACAACTCAAAAACAAAGTGAGACCGCTCACGCTTCTTCCAGCAAACATACGATTGAGATTAGCTATGAAGAATGTCAAAAAAATGCATGTCAACCTGCTCTTTTTAAACAAGTTCTCCTTGAGGTGAGCCCCTCCCCTACTGTACCGCAAAGACCTTACTTACAACTCCCCCAGAAAACCACCCTACTTCTTGTCAACCACAATTACCACCTTGGGGTCTTAACCTCCGAGCTTAGGCTTTGGTCACAAGTGAGCCAGACCTATCTTAACAACCACTGTTGGGGATTCTTTTTCGACGGCTCGACCAAACAAATGGTTCTCAGTGACAATCAAGATGAATTTAAGCACAAAATTCTCGAAGCTCCCCTAGATCCCATCATGGCTGGTTGGATTTGCACAAGAGAAGATGGAACAGCCTTCCAAGCGCACTCTTTCGGCAATCAATCTTCCGCAAATTACCTAGAGAAGTGGCTTGCCATAAACTCAGCCCCCCCGCAAAGCCTTGCTCTCAGACCTTCCGCACCTCAAGTAAGCACACATGTCCGAAGTGAAATGAGTGTTCCTACTACAAGAAACTTTGATTTTGATTATATTCAGCAGCTGCCTCACAAATCCAGCGTTCCAAAAGCAACAGGCCACCGTTTGAAGCGTGAGTTATCTCAAACAGCTGGAGGAGCCGGCGAGTTCAAATCTATCCGGGACGAAGATCTCATCGATATGCTAAGAGCATACACACTCGCCGGGAGAGGGCGAAATATCCCTGTCGAAGAAGAAATAGCAGGGCGCATTCAATGGAGAAAGCAAAGCCGTGAGGAGATTTTGGGCGAGTACGGAGAACTTTCCGATACAGGTGTCACCGAGGCCTTCAAAGCCTTTCAAAAGCTCCATCCAGAGATGAAAAAAATCGACTTTGTCGATTCTGATTTGCCTGGGCTAGCTACTAAACTGGCGCAAACAAAGAAAGCTCAAGTAGCCGCCCTCATCAGGCCAGAGCTAAATTCAGCCCACCGCACATTGGTCTTTATTGATTATGACAAAAAAGTCATACTCACTGCTGACTCCGTCGGGTGGTTTGATGCAGCACAAGCCATCCGCAAAAGTAACCTATTCGAAGAAGGGTATTCCTACTTCCAAATTGGCGCCTCTAGAGATACATCTGAGTTAGCTTATCGCCAATCAACAGGGTATGAATGTGCTTACTTTTGCCTGATGGACACCCGTGCGATCTACCGCGATAATCTAACAGATAGATATGCCCGAGGTGAAATGGGTGCAAGTTCCCCATACCCACAGCAGGGACCATACAAGGTTGTCGACACATTTCCAGCCAGCATGTTTCTAACGACTCAGTCTGTAAGCAAACTCACCTTTCATCACGCAATGGGGGAAGCACTCGGCAAGATGCGAAGACAAGGCTTGAGCCTCGAAGCAATCAAAAGATCGTTCACAAAACAGTTTATTACCCCCACGCAACAACGACTGCAAAAAGCAAATGGCAAGGAACGTGAGAAAATATCCACTGAACTTAGACTTTATAAGAGTTACCTAGGTCGTATGGACGAGATCGTTGGAGATGAGACACGTTTCGATCTATATTTCCGCCTAGAAAACGGCCTGCTTCCTGCCGCTGCAGCTAAAACAGGTGGACGGGGAAAAATCAATACGACCATTGCCGATTTTCGTATCGAGATATTCAACCAGATCCTACAAGAAAGTCGCACACTACGATAAAAAGAAATGACATACTAGGTGGACTTATGCTTAAACTCAAGCATCTTATAACAAAAAACAGCCGCCGCTGCGGAGACATTAAGAGAGTCACCGATACCACACATATCTATGTGCAATGCGTCTTGGAAAACTTCCTGAGCAGCGGCAGAGGGCCCAAAAGCCTCACTACCTAACAATAAAGCTATGGAACGATCATACTGCGCGTGTACATAACTCACCGAGCTCGCGCACAAATCTGCACGATAACAAGCCACTTGATGTCTGCCTAACCAAGTACGCAACTCCCGCAGACCCACAGGAAGCACACACTGAGAGAATACTGCGCCTAAGCTCGCCCGAATCACGTGGGGGTGATATAGGTCATGTACCGTATCCTCCGTCAACACAAAAACAGCATCTACCCCAGCAGCGTCTGCCGTACGCAGGATCGCCCCCAGATTCCCAGGTTTTTCCACTCCATCCAAAACCAAAAAGCGAGCATGCGATGTTGCAAGCGGTTCCAGTAAAGGCTTCAAGCTATCCAAGCCCTCTTTTGTAGGGCAATGAAATACCGCATAAACTGTGTCCGCACTCCCCTTTCGCATCACTAATTTTTCAAAAAGATGATGTGGAATACGGTAGCATTGCAGTGAAAAAGAATCTACAACCACCTCTTCCAACCAAACAGGGAGGGACTCACCGGCAAACCACAGCTCTGCCATAACCATCCCTGCGGCAAGAGCACGTTCAATCTCACGGCGACCTTCTACACCAAATTGCATTTTTTTCTTACGATACTTTGCCGCCGCCAGCTTTTGGACCTCTTTAAACTTATCGTTTTGACGGCTACAAATGTCAGCTAATTTCACCACTCTCAAGCCTCACCCATACCAATCACTTATGTTCCGCCTCAGTTAAGCGTGCATAGGCCCCACAAGGTAGGTCCCAAGTACCCGAAGTTGCCGCACGAACGACCATTTCTCCTCTATGGATGCGTTCTACAGGGCGTGACAGCCCTTGGGCTAACAAGCGCGATAAGACTTCCGCGGAGGTGCTTTGAGAGTGCGCGCTCAACTGAAAAAACGCAAAGTGGTCCCAATCGATAAGTTGGGCGAGTTGTTCAAGGAGGCTTAACAAATGCTCCTCAATCTTCCAGACCTCATTTTTCGTCCCGCGGCCAAAACTAGGCGGGTCCAGCAAGATACCGGAAAACTTCTCTTGGCGCCGCACCAGACGTGCAACATACTTCCCAACATCGTCTACAATCCAGCGAACAGGAGCATCCTGCAAGCCCGATAATTGCTGGTTCTCCTTAGCCCACTGCACACTTGCCTTAGATGCATCCACATGCGTAAGGTGGGCACCTGCTGCCGCCAGCTCCAAAGTAGGAATGCCTGTATAGCCAAACAGATTTAAGATCCGCACTTGAGCACACCCACGATTCCTTAAGCCTACAACCGCGCTTTGCAGTGCTTTTTGGCCATGATGCTCAGGGAAGAGCCCCAAATGCCCGAAATCTGTGGGGCGTACCAGTACACTCACTTGGGCAGACACCTGCATTTTCCACTCTTGTGGCAGTTTACATCCAGGAGAAACACACCACTTGCCATGCCCATCGCTCTTACGCACAAATTCAGCAGCACTACTTTTCCACATTTGAGCCGATTGCTGCGGCCTCCACAGCGCTTGAGCCGAAGGACGTATCAGACGTACCGGACCAAACTGTTCTAACTTACGGCCATGGCCAGAATCCAAGAGTTGATAAAATGTCGATGGGACCATTGGGGTCGACTTTCTCACGAATTTGATTTACTTTGAAAACCCCCAAAATATCACGTTCGGCCTAAAACTCCAAGAGCTAGATCCACACGGCCAAAGGGCGCCGAAACCTGAAAACCTTGAACTAAGTTTTCTGTGGCCTGGACCATCCGATGAGCGACCTCGACTCCAACCGCACGCGCTTGTTCAGGGGTTCGAGCATCCGCCATAAGCTTCATCACCTCATCCGGGATTTCAATGCCAGGAACTTCGTTATGCATAAAGACCGCGTTACGATAGCTCACCAAGGGCCACACCCCCGCAATCACCGGAATCAAAATCTGGCGCTGAGCTAACTGATCTAAAAAAGCTTGGAACATCTTCAGGTCAAACACCGGTTGGGTCATCATCCATTCTGCACCTGCGGCAACCTTTTTCTCCAGCCTATCTAGCTCATAGGAGAGATCCTGATGCCCTGGATTCACACCTACACCAATACTAAAACGCGTCACCCCCTTAATACTACATCCAGCAATATCCTTACCGTGATTCAAATCACGCACCATGTGGGTTAAGCCTATCGCATCCACATCAAAAACACCGGTAACATCAGGGTAGTTTCCCAATTTCGGCGGATCTCCTGTCACTAACAGCATATTGCGCAATCCAGTCGCTTGAAACCCTAGCATATCCGACTGCATCCCCACCAAATTACGGTCACGGCAAGTATAGTGCAGCACCGTCTCTATCCCCACCTTCTCTTCAATTAATAAGGCGGTCAGTCCAGCACTCATCCGTGCACTTGCACGCGGCCCATCAGGGATGTTCACCACATCAATCCCGGCATCCTTGCTTTGGGCCGCACGCTCTAAAATCTGAGTAGGATCTAACCCTTGGGGAGGCAAAAGCTCTATAGCACTTACCATTTCCCCCAGTGCAATTTTCTTCGCCCACTGAGAGCGTTCCAGAGGGTCTACCGGTTCAAACTCGGCAACAGACTGTTGAGAAGTCACTGGTTCTGTGACCACATCCAGTACATACGTGGACTTTTGCATCGCATTTCCATGGCGCATGGCATTGGACATCGCACGGATGTGCTCTGGCCCCGTTCCACAACACCCCCCAATACCCTTGATACCCACTTTAAGAAAGTGACGGGTAAAGTGGGCAAAATACTCAGGGGAACTCAAGTAAATTTGCCGCCCCGAAACCACACGCGGCAATCCTGCATTAGGTCGCAAAAAGATCGGCTTACTTACCTGAGACAAGACCTTTTCAATGGCCGTCTGCAACCCCAGAGGCCCCACAGAGCAATTCAAGCCAATACCATCTAAGTCCCATTGTTCCAGCTTTTGAAATACCCACTCAATAGAAGCCCCCGAAAGGTGAGTGCCATCTTCACGAACCACCGTCGAACCAATTAGGTAAATATCTTTACAAGCCTCACGCACACCTTCCGTGGCCACGGCAAGCTCATCCAGGTTGACAAAAGTTTCTAGCAAGATGGCATCCACTCCTGCAGCAATCAAAGCCCGAGCCTGCTCAGAGAAGGCTTGCTGCGCACGCGCCTGTGTACAAGGACCATAGGGTTCTAAACGCACTCCCAAAGGGCCCATACTTCCCAAAACATAACCCTCTTCTCCGACAACACTCCGCGCATTCCGTACCGCAGCCACGTTGATCGACTCAAGTTGATCGTGCAAGTTATGTTCTTGAAGCTTAAAAGCATTTGCCCCCCAGCTGTTGGTCGTAATTGCACGCGCACCTGCATCCCAGTAATCTTGGTGGAGCTGCTTCACGAGTTCAGCACGGGTGACATTCGCTTCTTCAAAGCATTTGTTAATAAAGATCCCGCGCTGATAAAGCTGGGTGCCATATGCCCCATCCATCAGCAAGGAGCCTTTCGCAACTCTTTCTTTCAAGTCCAATGGCTGCTGCACAGATGTTCCCTCTAACCTGTTACCGTTTATTCTGTTGGCTTGCTTGTATAAACCCTAGAACTCTATCTTATCTTGATTCACAACAGAGTCAGATCATGTGCTACGTTTTATCTGGAAACAAGAGGGGGGAGAACTTTGTCGGCTAACTCGGCTGAGGAGGAAGGGATACCACAGGAGTGTGATGCGGCGAATGACGCTGTACAATCTGCATCTCTTGCTTCCACTTTTTCCACAATCGCAACCCTTCCGCTGCCAAGTGCGTACCTTTAATCACCCAACGGTTCGAGTTAACCACGACTGCACTCACGACAACCTGTGGATTATCGACAGGCATCATTCCAATAAACCAAGTCGTAAGGCCATCCGGCACCCGGCTGGTCAAAGTACCTGTTTTGCCTCCTGCAATACGACGCAAATGACGATAACGTTTTTTACGAAACACACCTGAGGCTGTACCCGAACGGACGGTATGCTGCATCATTTGACGTAATTCAAACGACGCAGCATTCGAAATGACCTGTTTTCCAACATGAGAACCTGCAACCATGCCATGAGGGGCACGCACACTAAAAGCCCTCAAAGAAGGGGCAACCCCGTCCCGAGCAAGTAATAGGCTTATCCAAGTTGCATGCATTGTGCTCATACCGACCATACCAAAACCAGCCGCAAACTGCCCCACATTATGAGAACTTGAGCGGACACGGTTAGGCTTATGGATCGGGCTTTTAGGAATCCTGAAGTCAGCAGGAATGAGCGTCCCCCAACCATATTTATCGGCATAATTACTCAGTTGGTAGGCACCGATGTGTTGAATAGACAATTTCGCAAAAAAGTTATTACATGAACGGGCAAAGGCACGCGATAAGCTCATCGAATGCTGGCGCACATCACGCATCCATACCCCCCGCGGTCCCACTTCACCACACCCTCCTGCAAACTTCAAAGTGGAATTCGCTAAAAAACCAGAGCTTTCTACAGCAGCTGTTGCCGAAACAACCTTAAAAATAGATGCCGCAGGGAACCCTGCATACAAAGCCGAGTGGGTTGTGGCTCCCCATTTTTCCGGATCTTTTCCCTGCACCATCGCTAATATTTGCCCTGACTTCACATCGGCAAGCACAATCGCAGCGATAGGGTTGCCACGCTCACGCAAGTATCGGCCCAGGTGCTGCTGTAGCGGGTGGACTAAAGTAGTGGAGTGCATCTTGCCAGAGCTGCTACGCACTTCAATTTGACCCAATGCATTTGGTTTTTCAAAAGCAACCGGCAAAGACAAAGAAGCTACGGAAGGTTGCACCAACGCAGACGGTGGCATTGCAAATAAAGCAGTACCCCACTCCCCAAAGGGGGCTAAGCAACCGACCACTAAAGAAAAAGCTATTTTTTTTCGCATAAACATAAAACCAGTTAATGGAACGTGCGCCGCACAGCTCCACTCCATTCTACCATTCCACTTCACTGCGCTAGAACTATCTAACTGGGAAAAATGGGCATGTATTCAAAGTCTCACCAAGTCATTCGGCCAAAAAAGTCAACCTCTTAAGCTCTCCGTCAATCGAAAATTGCCGCGAGGCAAATGGTCTACAGAACGCACAAGACCTGGGACCAGCTGGCAACCTCTCGCTCCCCGCACCCAAAGAAACAGGCATCCTGGAGTTGAAAAAACTCTGAACTCTCTCGACTTCTTGGTAAATTGAATACATAACAGATTGTCATTTCGATACCCTGGGGGACAATATTGATATATCGCTACATTCTACGGGAAATCGCTCCCAATATATTTACCACACTGGTCATGTTTTGCACTGTGATTGTCATATCCCAACTTCTACGACTCTCCGAAGTCTTAGTAGCCTTTGGACTTTCTCTCGAAAATTTACTCTTTCCTTTTTTGTACATCGTTGTACCTTTCATCTCGATCATCACTCCCATGTCATTTCTCTTCGGCGCCGTCATCGGCCTGTCACGCTTAAACAGTGATGGAGAACTGACGGCTATTCAGGCTGCAGGAGGAGGATTATGGCGTATTGTACGCTCTCTTGCATTTCTGGCAACACTCATCGCCGGCGTTTCTATCCTCGCAGGAGTATACCTAGAAGGATGGGGACGTCGAGAATTTATTCAGTTTATCTACAAAAAGACCCAAACAGAACTTGATAACATGCTACGCTACCGTGTGCAGCCAGGAGTTTTTGTCGAAAACTTTCTCGGTTATACCCTCTACACAGAGGAAATCAGCGCCGATCGCACAGAATACCAAAAAGTGATGTTAAGCCCAGGCAACTCTAGCTCAGCTCACTTTGTCATTCTTTGCCCCAAAGCACGCATCACAGGTTCTGTGTCAGAAAGCAACCTCATGATGGAACTCTTTGACGGTGTTTCCTACGCTCATACCGACAGTACGATCGACCCCACCGTAACCAGCCTACGCTTTAAGCGGCTTGAAATTGACCTGCTGCGCGTCTTCCGTGAAAAGATTTTAGGGGATGGTGACAGCGGCGATGACTATCGCGGCTTTACCTTTACCCAACTACGCGAAGCAGTGCACACTGCACAGGCTAAAGGCGAGCAACAGACACCCCTGTATCGCAAGATGGCCTATCTTTACTACTCACGTTTTTTAAACCCACTGATTGTCATCTTTTTTCTTTTTTCCTCGATTTTGGTGGCCTATCGCAATACTCGCAAAGCAGGTGGTAACAGCTACTTCAGCGCCACTGGAGTCATCATGGTGGCTTACATCTTTATCGTCGCCTCACGCTGGCTCGTAGAAAATGCTTATTTGCCTGTTTTAACCGGCATTACACTCCCGCTACTCACGCTAAGTCTCGGATCTGGGCTCCTCTTTTATGTCAAAGCGAAGTTGCCACCTTCTGAAAGCCTTGTGCATTTTTTCTTACCCCAGAAAGAATAAATACACAGCATTTTTGCCCTCTGCCCAACTCTCCGTTCTTGACAGCAAGACATACTCAGGTTAAATATTTTTCCAGAGTGGCTAGATACAAGAATGAAACTCTCGATTTATTTTCATTCTCTCTGGGGATACACTGTAGCATGCATATGTACACCAGCGTGAGCTTTTTAATAAATCAGAGGTGAAACGCACATGAGACAAAAGCTTCCTAGAACACTGCATTTCTTTATGTGCGCACACACCTCAACACACCGAAAGGACTTGCCATGCGCCGTGTCGTGGTCACAGGAACAGGAATGATTTCTCCTGTTGGAAACAACATGCAAGAATCTTGGAAACAAATAAAGTCAGGTGAAACAGGAGTTGGAAAAATCACTGCTTTTGACTCCTCAGCACACCAAGTCCACAACGCCGCAGAAGTGAAAGACTTTTCTCCTACAGACTTTATGGACCCCAAAGACGTCAAGCGTACGACACGTTATATTCAGCTCGCGCTTGGCGCGGCAGCGGAGGCACTTAAAGATAGCGGTGTACAGTCTGCATCAAACTACAACCCCGAAGCTTCAGGCTGCTCTTTTGGAGTCGGGATGGGCGGCCTCAATTTTATTCGCAGCAGCTCCCTCATTCTCGACCAGAAAGGTCCCAAACGCGTATCCCCATTTCTGATTCCTTTTTCCATTGCAAATATGGCCGCTGGGATGATCGCCAACTCATATCAACTCAAAGGGCCTAATATTTGTACCACAACAGCTTGTACAAGCTCCACTCATGCCATCGGTGAGGCCTTCCTTTATATCAAAACAGGGATGGCAGACGTCATGGTTGCGGGAGGTTCGGAAAACACCATAGAACCTCTTTCCGTAGCCGGCTTCGACAACATGAAAGCCCTCAGCCGCAACCCCAATCCACAACAGGCATCACGTCCCTTTGACACAGACCGCGACGGTTTCGTGATGGGAGAAGGGGCTGCTGCACTCATTTTAGAAGAGTACCATTTTGCTAAAGCACGTGGGGCCAATATTCTAGCAGAAGTCGTCGGGTACGGCATGAGCGCGGACGCACACCACATCACCGCTCCAGCACCTGAAGGCGAAGGAGCACAGCGAAGCATGCGTGCAGCACTTCAATCGGCACAAATTCAACCAAGCCAAATTAACTATATCAACGCACATGGGACTTCCACGCCACTTAACGATGCTTTCGAATCTTTAGCCATCCAAAAAGTCTTTGGACCTAAATCGGATCATCTCGGAGTCTCCTCAACAAAAGGCGCCACAGGCCATTGTTTGGGCGCTGCCGGTGCCGTCGAAGCCGCATTTGTGGTACATTCTATCGTGGACCAAGTCATCCCCCCTACTGCTGGCCTCAAAAACCTCGACCCGAACTGTGACATTAACTGCATCTATGGCAGTGCAAAAGAAAGTAAAATAGCATATGCTCTATCTAATTCATTCGGTTTTGGCGGCACAAACGGCTCGTTGGTCTTTGCCAGAACAGCTTAAAGAACATCTGACTCAACACTCAGGTTCGAGAATCTACCTCCAAGAAGATCGCTCTACATGAGCGGCGTGTGTACACCCATGAAAGGACGCTTCGCCATGTCACCCAAAAAAACGCCTAAGACAGACAAAAAGTTATTACTTAAGCTCTACCGTGAAATGCTCTTCTACCGTAGATTCGAAGAAAAAGTCAATGTAGCCTACACCAAACAAAAGTTTAGTGGCTTTCTGCATTTACACATTGGACAAGAAGCCGTCGCGGCAGGTACCGCAAACGCGTGTCGCGCAGACGATGCCATGATTTCTGGGTATCGTTCTCACACCCAAGCTATTGCGAAAGGTATTCCAGCCTACGAAGTGATCAG
>JAPPOJ010000013.1 GCA_028817975.1 Zetaproteobacteria bacterium
TATCCTCAATACCAAAACGAAATGCCATCATTGACCCAACATTACCAAACACAGCCTCACGGATATCGTCACTAAGCTGAGCAATAAATTGGTGCGCAAGTATTAAGTTCAACCTATACTTACGTGCTTCACTCAAGATTGTAGATATTGAGTCTGTGGTGAAATTTTGGAACTCATCAATGTAAAAGTAAAAGTCCCGCCTCATCTTTTCCTCTATGTCAGTGCGTCCAAGAGCTGCCATCAAAATACGTCCGGTAATAATCATCCCAAGTAGGTTTGCATTGATATCTCCAATCTTGCCCTTACTGAGTTTAACCAAGAGGATCTTGCCATCATCCATAACCCTGCGAAAGTCAAAGGCACTCCTTGCTTGGCCAATAATTGGCCTTATGTAGTCATTTGCAATAAAGTTACCAAATTTAGTTGTAATGTATGGTGCCATATTGGCAAGAGACGTCTCTCCGCTAGTTTTACTTGCCTCCTTTTCCCAAAAGTCGATCACTGTTGGGTTTTTGATCCTTGCAAGCTTTGCCCTCCTAAATTCATGATCTGTCATAATACGTGGCACTTCCATAAGTGTTGCAGGCATATCACCAGCCTCAGGCGATGCATCCTCCATCAAGAGATGTAGAGTATTACGCATGTACTGCTCAAACATTGGACCCATTGTCTCCTTACTAAAGAGCCGGTTAAAGATTGCTTGAATCTCATTTACGATAAATGTTTTTTGTTCTGGTCTATTAAAATCATATTCAAGCATGTTAAGACCAAGTGGTCGTTTAATATCTCCAGGGTCAAACACGATAACGTCATTTATACGATCAGCAGGTACTCGTTCAAGGATATCGTCAACAAGATCACCATGTGGGTCAATTACACAAAGACCATTACCCAGTTGCATATCTTGGACCGCCATGTTGAGTATCCCTTTTGATTTACCGGTACCAGTTTGTCCAATCATATACAAATGTCTACGTCGATCAGTATCTGTTAACCGAACCAAGCGCTCTTTACCTCGAAAGTAATTACTACCAAGCACTATGCCATTGTCTGGTAAATTCTCTGGAGGAGCCTCCTCACGAGATGCAAGCCATTTCACATAAGGTACATCGGTACTTGCAGTTGGCAGATGAAACAAACTAGCAAGCTCTTCAGAGTTTAAGATAATTGCTGTACTTTTTTCAGGCTCACGGAATGAATAATTGTAAACTAGTTTTTTGCTCTTTCGTGGTTTTATAATTTTAATTTCATTACGCAGTGGTGCACTAAACTGAGAGTAAGCACCCACAATACCCATTAAGATATCGTCTGATCTGTCTTTGGTTGGTCCAGCTGCTACCACACGCATATTAACACTAAAAAGTTGCTTGCTAACTTTAGCTTGAAGAGCTTTGACTGCTTCTTCGTCAACTGGCTTTGGTACTTCTGGTTTATCTTTGTCGCTCTTTTTATTTTCAACTAAAGATTTGAAATCTTTAAGCGATACGGTGCTACGTTTAATTATACTGCTGAGTTTTTCTCCTTTCTTCAATGACTCAACTGCGCTTAAAATATTTTTCTTAGCATAACTTGGCGCCTTGTCTACAACCACTTGCAAGGCTGCACCCTCTCCAACTTCATCGAGCTTGCTCATGTTAGATAAAATTTGAGCAAAGGTGTCTACTTCACTCTCAGTATATGTCCGCAAAGGTAATATTTGCGAATCTCGCAAACTAAGATAAGCAGCTGTTACTCCACCGCCTGGAGTAAAAATATTATAATCAGACACTCCTTCCACCTTGGCGTCAGCAAAGAGACCTTGGATTTGCCTCGCTGTGAAATCGGCTCTCTCGCTAGGCACAGATATGTAAAAGTTAATTTCAGATCCAGAATTATGAACAGCCGCCTCAAGTATGAAGGGCTCACCAATACCCAAGAGTGATGCAAACAATTGCTCTGAAAAGTTTATACGCTTATGCTCTTCAGTATTTTTTTCATCGACATCCAGTGGCAACTCAATACTAAGAAGTGTATAAGAGAGTGCCCCAACCCTCCTCTTGCGTAAGAATAGAAAAAGAGAAGTGCTGATGATAAGCAAAACCAACACAATGGCAATGACGATCAGGATTGTATTAAACATTCTTAAATAATACCGCGTTCTTTAAGTTCAGTGTGAAGCTTGTCCACTAGGGCATCATGGAAGGCATCAAGTACAAATGCGTCGGCATTTTTGGCTTGGGCTATTGCTGCTCGTATACCTTTAGTGCCAACCATATCCACAAGATCATTCACTTGTGATACTTGGTCAGAATCAAGATAATCTAAATAGCTAAGATTGCTGCTAGTCTTAGCTTTTGGAGGTTGAAGTACGGGTGCAGAAGTTTGACTGATTTGAGTAGTAGGAGCTGGAGCACCAAAACCCTCACCAAGTGCCTCTCGTACAACCTCTTTACC
>JAPPOJ010000106.1 GCA_028817975.1 Zetaproteobacteria bacterium
TCTCCAACCTATCTTCTTTCCTTATGTACTGGTCTTCTTGTCTCTTGTTCGATGGCTTTTGCCCAACCTACACTTACTGTACAAAAAGGCAAGCTGGACTCATCTTATTTCGATTTGCTACCTGAGGACGTTCTGCCGAAGATTTTAGTCCCCGTGATGAAAAGCTATCCGGAACCACAAAAGGCCGAATCTTTGGCTGCCATACACCCAGATTTTCAGCAAATTTTTGATGAACATTGTGTTGAAATAGATCCGTACAAGTACGTTCTGCAGGCAAATCAGGATGTTTGGTTAGCTCAAGTGAGACAAAATGGTGGTGAAGTTGGACATCCCAGTTACTTGTCTGCGGTATTGCAAGTGGAGAACGAGCTTTTTACCCGAGTGGTCCAAAGCAAAGAATCCGCGTTACAAACAGCGGATGATTGGAAGCGACATGCACAAAGCATCCTTGCGGCTTGGGATGCGGTACGTACGGCTATTCATATGGGTTCCTGGTGTTATGTCCTCTATGATTTAGAAGATTCACCGACGGATAAGGCTCATTCCGCCCTCCTCCGTGCGGCCCAAAGTACACTCGGGGCGGGGCTACAAAGGTGTGTACGGGAAGCTGTGAATAGGACGGTACGAGAGTCTAAGTGGTATCATTTTTACGATAAGGTGGCAGATATACTCCGTCTGTATGCACAACAGCCAATTGAGCAGCAGCAGCGAGCCCTTTATCGAATGTCAGAACTTGTGACTTGGATTCAAGCATTAAATCCTGAAGAAGGTGCCTTTGCACATGCGTATGACCAGGCGTATACAACCCTGAAACAGGAAAATGTGATGGATACTTCGGAGTGGTTTGTATCTGCACAGCATTTGCATGACAAAATCACCGCCGATTTAGGGCAACATGCGTTTGACTCGGTGTATCTCGCGGGTCTTGTGAGTCAGTTGCGTCAAGTAGCTGTGAAATGGTCTACCTTGGAACAAGAGGCTATTTAAGCTCTTTGCCTCCACTCTTGCCTATACTTCTAGCCTCTTGTATTTACAGTCATACTTAAGAAAAAATATTAGGATAAGTTTAAAAAATACAAAAATAGTAAAGAAAATAAAATGTTTATCCGAGTATGAGTGGGGTGCGGCACTCGCTGCCAGAAGTGTTTTTGTTTGCGGGGGGTTTGTTTTGATGTTTAGGCGCTATTCTCTATCCAATAAATCTAAACTCGTCTTTTTTGCCACCATAGCTTATGGTGCTTTGCATCTGCTCACCATCTCTTGCAAGCATCGTGACAAGGTGGATTCGGACGCACCACGGACAACGCAAGAACAACGCGAAGCTTCTTCAGCAGTGACTTCCTTTGAAATCAAGCTCCATGACTTCCAGGTAGGGGATGAGTTTGAGCGCACGGAGACCGCACAATTACATTTGGTTGCAAGTCCTGCACAGGGCGAAAGTACAGCTGAGGCTGTGGCACCCAACAAAGATGTAGAAGCTACGCAGCACTATCCGATTACCGAAGACCTGTTAGCTCAGGCACAACGTTTTGGAATTGTACTTGCACAGATACATCCGAATGGAATTTTTTACAATGTTCAGGATCAGCAACCCTTAAACCCACCTGAGAATAAATGCTTGCACGTGGCCTATGATTTGTCCACAGAGGTTTTTTATCTCGCAGAAGCATACGCTGTAGATCACTTTTTTATGTTTGTGCCCCATACCCCCACGATTCTCTTTTCCGGACAAGTTTGCTTGAATGATGCTGGGCAGCTCAGCGCCTTCAAAAACGACGGAGTACTTTCTCTTCCTGAGAAAGGCCTCGAAAACTTTGTCAAAGTATTGGTTCAGCGTGGCTTTCATATTCATCCTGCTACAAGCTCAGAAGGAACTCTGAAATTAGCCGGTGGGCGTGTAGCTGCGGACCTTATACCCAAGGTAAGGAGTGGCGCTCAAGGAACAAGATATGACTTTGAGGGGGATGTAAGCGCGCGGCGGGAACAAATCGAGCAAAAAGGCTCCATGAGTGCGGCCGCCTTTGTAGCGCATAAGGCAAGTATCGATATGGATGCCAAGCTGCGTACCGCTGCGATTGACAAAAAAGCCATGGGTGAGCATAACCAGGTTACGGGTATTGAACTGCATACACGTGCGAACCTGTTCCCTTGGGCAGATGGGAAAGACCCACGAGTGCGTGCAGCATCTTTACTGACCAATCTCCAAAGTATCCAAGCATCCAAGCAGGTTGGACATGATTTTTTCCTTGCCTTGGAGTCGGGCAAAAAAGCCAAGGGGTTTTTACCCGATGGTTCGCGTTATGAAATAACCGGAGGTGGAGGCACTGGCGGCTTTGGTTCGGTGAGTGTGGTAAGGATTTATCCCAAAGATGGTCAAGGAGAGTCTGTTTCTCTAGCGCTTAAAACCTTTTCTGACCAAGAAGGTTACCGCAAGTGGAAAGCGGGCTGGGAGTTTCGTAACCGCCTCTCACAAAACCCCCATATTTTACAAGACTTTGCAGAGGTTGTGGATCATCGTGGTCGTCCTATCGTCATTATGGAAGAACTCAACTATCGCTTTGATATGGAGAAACTCTCGGATAACCATAAGATGCGACATAAGGTTATGGCAGATGCCATTGACGGAGTCCGTCATCTCCATGATCATGGCTTGATGCACCGAGATCTTAAATTAGAGAATATCATGGGCAAGCGGGTAGGATACTCTCTCACGGCTAAAATAGTCGATCTTGATGGGATTTCGCCCACCACCACTGAGTACACTCGCACCAAGGATGTGCAAGCAAGTCAACTGTATAAATCACCTGAAATGGACCGCGCAACCGGCCTACTCTTTGAGGTGCAAAACCTGGCGAATATTCCCCTGGCGAAGAAAAAAGGACTTCCGGATGACTGGGCGCCTTCAGATGTCTACTCCTTAGGGCTGACCTTTCTTGAAATGAAAATGGGTATGAGTGTGACCGAATATAAGGTTAACTTCTTAGATAATATCTTTACGAATATTACCAAGGGTGGGATTCACTACCGTTTCACTGCAGGTTCAGATGGCAAGTCTCTCTACAATAAGATGAAGAAAAACAAACTTTACCAGCAGGACCCTGAATATAGGCTGATTACCGAAATGCTCAACCCATCTTGGAAGGAGCGGATAGACATGCGTACGGTGCAAGAGCAGTGGCAAAAGATTCAACCTTCTTTGCCCCGTTAACGCTCTGAAAGTCTTTATAAACGCTGCCAGTGCAAAGTCATCTGCATGGGATTGTTTTCGATATAGATGGGAGGGGTGCTTATTGTCAGTTGATTTTGGTCTACACCTAATTCAAAATATCTTTCTTGCACTGTCCCCTGCCAAGATGGATACAGAGATCCACGCACAATATGATGTACAGTATCTTGACCAGCTTGAATTTCGTAGGTGCCAAAGTAAGCAATGTAACTGCGGTAAGCTTCAATCGTTTGATCTGCGGCAAGTAAAAAGGGGTCTTTTTCTTCTGCCTCTGGCCGACGGTAAGAACAGACCTGCGCAGAAAAGTTCATGGATTCATCATATATCAAGGTTCCATAGGAGTTTTCACAAAAGTTGCGGTGAAAGTCGTCTTTTTTGCGACCACTAAAGAGATACTGTTGTAAACTCCACGTACCCACTAGAGGATGTGTCATCGTCTTGCTCCCATACTTTCGAGTGCGACTCAAAATGTTCTAGCATATTGTAGCAGGTGTGCAAGGAAGCCAGGTGGGTGCCGACATTTAAATCTCGCGTCGAGACATAAATGTCAGCATTTCGTGAAGAAGGAATCTCAGTTGTTGTTTTGGTTGAAGATATTCCAAATGCGCACACGATTTAACAGGGTTTGGCCATTTGCATAAATATTGCGGTAAGGGGCCATATTGGTTTGATAACCACCGGTTAAAAACGTGTGCAGTGCACGTGTTTTTTTCGGGAAGTAGAAGACGTCTAAGCCATCGTTGGGAATATCTGTCAGATCCCAAAAGGTCGCGGCTACCCACGACTCGTTACGTCCCTTGGTGGTGCAAGCGCCAAAAGTAGAGGGGTCTTCTACGTTGAAAGCATTCAGCGGGGAGTTGGTTCTGTGATTGGTTAAGACAAAAAAGCTGAAAAAGTTTGCAAAGCCTTCGGTAAGTGCCAACCCTGGGGTAAAACACCCTGTCAGAGTATGGGAGCCACCTGAGTTAGGAGGGCGGCGGTTATTCCAAAACTGGTAGTGGAGTTGGTGTCCTAGCTCATGGACTGTCACATAGCGTAAGTAAGCATGTTGAGGGATGAGCCAAATGCGCCCTGAGGTGCTCGCACAACTCCAAGGCCGGCTGCCACCACAGTTAAAGCTCGTGTTGGGATAGGTGATTTGAATGGGGCTGCTGCGTAAAGGATTGACCGGAATATCAGCGTAGGCAAGCGTCACCCAACTACGGATACCATCTTCGTGTACATAACCGAGACCTCCGGTGGCACCGCCTAACACGATCACTCGATTTGCGACGGTATTTACTGAGCTGGTGGTGGTAAATGGACGCTCGAACCAGCGGTAGGCTTGGTTACGTGAATTTTTGAGTTCGAAGTATCTGTTCGAAGTGGTGTACTCCACCAAGACATCCGCATTAAAGATATAGTTATAGGGAACTTGCCAGGCCCCGTTACCACCGACATAACGCGCTCCAACCAGACGCCAAGTCGTGGCACCAGGTAACCTTTGCCAAATGCGGACAATCCATGCCCAAGCTCCTCTACGAAATGATCCTTCTTGCCAAAACAACTGGCCGCGGATGGTTCCTGGAGCAACTGTGGTTTTTGAGTCGACCCCATTCTCTTCTTCGACGTCAGGTACTTCTGGAGGGAGGGGTAAATCTGAGCCATCTCCGAGAGGAGCTGTTACAGGGATTGTCTCATCTGCAGGTTCAGCAAAAGGACCTGAGTGCATATCCATCACTTCACGGGGAGGATACAATTCGTCCAATGTCTTCATCTCTGCAGTCAGCCCAACAGGTCCACCAACGTCCGAAACTTCAGCATAGATATGCACACGAATCAGACCCAGATTTGCTTTCCCTTGGGCATCTTTATTACCTTGTATGGCAAAGACAAGTGGAATGGTAAATTTTCCGGATGCTGTAAATGTGGCTGCGACTTCGAGCTGTTGCTCGCCCTTCGGGGAGATCGCCACTGAGTTACTTTCCAGTATGAGTTGGACCCCTTCAGGGAGTTCGCTCAGCTCAGCTTTGTAAGTAAGTAAGGTAGGTATGGATAAACGGTTGGTGAATTGAATCGATGCTCCCAGTGCTGAGCTTTCACTCATGTTATTCAAGTTACTGCTCTTTTCCACACGAGCATCTACCGTGTGAGGTGCACTGCCATTATAGGGTGCGCCCGCACTCCCAACCGTCGAAATCATCGCGAGTAGTAAGGCCATGGAAGCCCTAAAATAGTTTCTCATTTGATTTTTCTCCTTTCTTTAAAAATAGTCGTGAATGATATTCCTAGATTACATGGATTTGTTAAGTTAAAAAAAGGTAAGAATCCAAAAAAGCATTGAAATAACAATAAAAAACATCCGGTAGGGATTGTGGAATATCTCATCTATTATGACGGAAAGTAGGAAAAATTTATGGACATACACAAATCTAGCCATCCTTCATTTATTTGCCAAAAGCGATAAAAAAATATATATTGCGCCTTTTTTCAGTGGACTTTCAAATAAAGGATCATGTCGTTATGGTGAGTAAAAAAATAACAATTGCGGTTTTGCTGTGGGGTTTGCATTTACCATGTGTTTATGGGAATAACTATGCAAAGAGGGTGATCACCACGGTTGTCCCCCAACAACAAGAACAGGCTGTATTAAAGTATGTTGCAACCTCTTTACTTTATCTGCTTCATGAAATTCACCCTGTTAAAGGGTGTGAATCTGTAGCAGATTACCCGGAGCTGCTACACAACTTCGCGTTTGATTTAGTCAACCTTTCGCGTGTTCCGCAAGCCAACCCAAGTCATGATATGCTGGGTCAGATGGTTGTCCGGGAGGTCGATAGTACAGAAGAATCCCTTGCTTCCTTAACCTTAGGTCAAGAAAGCTTGATTCCACTACTCCATGGTTTGTTCAAAGAAGGGGTACAGCGCTCAGGGCTCCTCTTCACTTATGAGGACCTAGACCTTGAGATTCCTTATCTTGAGGATCTGCTGCGTTTGTACCTCACTTTTATGAAAGAATTTAATCCGGCTTATATGCATGGTGAGCACACTTTGCATGCTCTTTTTGAGTTTGAAGCCTCTTCTTTTGTGGATTTGGGGGAGGACTATCGCTTATTACAAATCTTAACTCCACCAGCATTATCGCACATGCTCTCAAACTTCAGGAAAGCCCTCCAGGAGTCGCATGAGGCCTTCTACCATAGGTTTACGCAGCAGGGGGCTACGATGCTGGATATGGTTTACGATCATGAGCTTAGCAGTCGATCCCGACGCCGAGGGGAATACGTGGATATGAGTGCTGAGAGTATCCGCCCTGAGTATCAGCATATTTTTCATTTTCAATGTTATGACCCAAGCGCGCTTCCACAGAAGACATATGCTGCGACACGGTATCGTATGCGGAGTAAGTTGCATAGAAACCAACGAGACGCACACTTTGCGGAAGAAAAAAATAAAGCATTGATTGTGCATAACTTTTTAGAAGACCCATCTTTGCTGCTTTTTTTCGCCCGTTGGTTGGCAGACCATTTTCCAGAAGAAAGTGAACATCTCGATATCTTAGAAGCAGCTCAAAGAGACGAAGTATTGGAGAGGTTAAGGCATAAGCCTCATTTCAATAACTTTATTCAAAGCGATGCATTTAAGGCCTACCAGGAGAAAGTGAATCAAGTTAAGAAGCAGCTTGCTCAATTTGCGACGCAGCAAGCGGAAGCGGAGTTACAGGAGTTGCTTGATCAGGCCGATTCTCGCTCCAATAAGGCCAGGAAAAAAGCAAAGAAAAAAGCGAAAAAGAAGTGCAAGGCAAAACCAAATGCAGCTTCTTCCCAAGCGCAACCAGCTCCAGCGACACTCCCAGCAGTCGTAACTCTACCAGAGAGGCCCGCAGAGCACGTAGAAAAGCCAACAGCTGGCGACTCTTCTCCCCAACTTTTTGACTGGCCCGCTTTAACGGCTAAGTTTTACTCGCGTACCAGCTGTGGAGTCGTGACCAAACGATTGGCCCGCTGGAATCAACCTTTGCGGCGAGATGTTGTCCGTCAATTTGTCGACTACACTGTGCTCGAAGAGCCGATACAACGTTATCAAGGCCTGGATGATGATCAGGTTGCCCAACAGTGGCTGGAGCATCAGGCAATTCATTTTTTACCCTTGTTTGCGCAGGCAAAGCTAAGCAAGCAATATTTTATTGAAAATAAGTCTCGCTCTAAACGTAAAAGATACATTGCTTCTGCTGCGATGCGTACCCTCAAAGGTGAGATTATTCACGGCTTTGTGGAGTTGGCCCGAGGGGATGTGTTACAGAAAGATCGTAGTCAAGACTGGATTCATGCTAAGTTTGTACCTCAGCATCAGCAGCGCAGTAGTATCGGTGATGACATTGTACGTGACTGTCTCCGTCAGGAACATGTACAATTTAGTGCTGTGCAGCAGTATTTTCAAGTGGATCTAGATGCATACGGAACGATCACGCTCAATTTTGGGCATCACAGTGACGTGGGTGGAGGGCAATTGTTCTTATTTTCAATGGACTAAAATGATTCCCCCCCCCCTGCTCAGGGGAGGGATATCCTGATTTATTTAGACTTTTTCAGGGCTACGCGTATCTCTCCATATAAAGAGCTGAGTCTCATTTCCTCAATTAGGAGGATTAAGCCTAGCTCAATATAGCGCAGGCCCTTGTCGTGTGTGTTGGCTTTGACGAGGGCCTCGATCTTTTGCATGTCTGCTGGAGAAAAATCTTTGACCGCATAGTTGTAAATACGTGCGACTTCAGGCAAGATTTTTTCGTGGGTGATCCGCAACTTTGTGTCTACGTCATAGCCACCAAACTCAATTTGTTGGAAGCGATTTGCGAGGGCTTCATCCTTGATTTCATAGTTTCCAGCTAGAATAATCAAAGTTGGCAACTGAATCTCGGTGTTCAGATATGGACTAAAGAATTTACGGCTATTCGGGTCCAGAACTTTGAGCATAAACGAGAGCAGAGCACGGCTCTGGGGGTCGGTGGAGTTGAGTAGCCTGTCAAACTCATCAATGAACAACACCCCATTGGCATAGTTGGTGTCATTGTCCACATCTGCCATGGTAGACAACGCACTCAATAGGCGTCCAGGCTTGGCTTCTCCTTCTTTGCTGGCAGCAACTCCGACAACATCCTCGATGGTGGCACCATCCAAAGAGACAGCCGCCATGGGCGCTCCGATCACTTTGGCGACTCCACGGGCGGCGTACGTTTTGCCAGTGCCAGGAACTCCAATGAAATATACAGGGAAATTAATGCTTTCTCGTTCCTTATCCCCTTGGCTAAAATAGGTCAAGCGTCCCGCTAAATTACGTAACAGCCGGCGTAAATTGTTGGGGTAATGTTTGAAATAGGATTTAAACTTGTCCGCATCAAAAGTATAGACCCCACGTTGTACGGGGACTGAGGTGGCGGTTTTAACGTACCCCTTGTAGTACATAAAAGCCTCCAAGGTGTCATTTCTCATATCCGCCATCTTTGTCTTAAGTTCAGCTAACAAGCGCGGGTTTTTGGTTTTCATCAAACTATACTTACGTGCAAACCTCACCTCTACTTCTGTATAAGCATCCCCTATCTTACGCATTCCAGAACTTACGGTATAGGCTTCCGTGAATTTTTTGACCAAAGAAATCAGACCGAGATCTCCCGTACCTCCAGGTTGGAGTCCCATCACTCCCCAAAGGAACATGTAATAGCTAAAAACACCGACAAAAGTAGCTTTGGCCCCTGTTAGTCCCGCTCCTGCATGAAAACTCGCGTACCCCATAGCTCCGGCGATAATTGTGCCTAAGAGTGTTCCTCCTGCCAGTATCGCTCCCTTTTTGACACTAATTTTAGAGGCAGATTTTTTAATATGGTTGCCCTTTTGCGCTAAAAATGCCTGCTCTAACACTTTTTCTTTCGCTTTTTGGGTTTTCGCTTGCTTAAACTCAGCGGTATCGAGGACCCAATCTAGTTCATAGAGGTCCCCATCAAGACCGGTGGAAATCATCACATCTACAGGTGGTTCTGCAGGGGACATCCCCATTTGCTGCTGTTGCACACTTGCCCCTTTAGGAGCGTTCTCCTCAGCTTGAGCACCCAGGGGGAAACTTGTCCAAATGGACACCGCAGTTATGAGAACTGTTTGAAGGGTTAAGATGTGTCGGCTAGGTATCATGGATTTAACCTTTCATCATGTATAAAACAGGAGATGTCTAGGTTGATCGGTAAGCTTTTTGTGAGCTTGAATTATTTTGAGATACGATACATCATATCTTTTTTGTTGACAAGCTATTGGGTTTCACGCATATCTAGGGGTATGTGCAGGTTGCTGTAAAGCGTAAGGAGGGCTGTATGGATTTGAAAAAGTTAAATCAAATCATAAAATCGGCGGAAAACATCTGTGCAAGAGACGGGGTGAGATTTACCACCAAAAGACGGGATATTTTCAATATTGTATTGCATGAGAGAAAGGCGTTATCGGCCTATGAGATTGCGGAAAAGCTGCGGCAAACTTCTAAAACCTCTGCTCCAGCTATGTCTGTGTACAGAATTCTCGAATTTTTAGAACAAAGAAAACTGGTCCATAAAATCGCGTCGGTAAATAAATATGCTATTTGTGCCCATATTACGTGTAATCATGAGCATGATATGCCAAGGCTTGCGGTGTGTTCCAACTGCTTGAAGGTCGAGGAACTTGCTTCGAATACCCCCATCAAACAAGAACTCCTGGCAAGCCTGGATGCCATTGATTTTCAGTTACAGAGTCAACAACTCGAATTAATAGGCTTATGTTCAAATTGTCGCCGTAACCCACACAAACCCAAAGGAGGATGTTGAAATCATGAGAAAAATAGCACAAATGGGTGATCCGTTAGCTGTAGGTATCTCGCTTATTTGTACGGTACACTGTTTTCTTGCCCCTGTACTGATGACCATGCTGCCCTCATTAAAGGCCCTTTCCATTACAGATGATGCCAGCTTCCATTTTTGGATGATGGTTGGTATTTTACCCACGAGTTTAATTACCCTCGCGATGGGGTGTCGTAAGCACAAAAAACATACTTTTTTGCTTATCGGTTTAGTTGGTCTATTGGTACTTGGAGTGGCCTCTCTATGGGGGCATCAGCTGTTTGGGTGCAAGTATGAAAAATATATTACATTGGTAGGCACCTGCATGATGTCCTTTGCGCATATTAACAACTACTTGCTGTGCCGTCATGCCAATTGTGATGCTCATGTGTTATCCACCCCGTCATCCTGTCGTGGTGTTTTAAAACTATAGATGAATAGATAGATTATGGAGAATCATTTGCAACTACCTGATAAAAGGCTGCCTGTTACCGTTCTTTCTGGCTTTCTAGGTTCTGGGAAGACGACTTTGTTGAGAGATATTCTTTTGAATAGGCAAGAGCTTAAAGTCGCCTTAATTGTGAACGACATGAGTGAAATCAATATTGATGCAAAAACTTTGTCTGCAGGTGACATTCAAATCTCGCGACAAGATGAAAAACTGGTCGAAATGTCCAATGGATGTATTTGCTGCACTCTAAGGGAAGACCTGCTTACAGAGGTCCAAAGGCTTGCTGCAGAAAACAAATATGATTATTTGTTGATAGAATCCACAGGTATTTCCGAGCCTATGCCTGTCGCCGAAACCTTCTTTTTTGAGAATGAGTCACAGCAAAAATTAGCCGATATAGCACGCCTGGACACTTTGGTAACCGTGGTAGATGCAAAGAATTTTCTCGATGAGCTACAGGCGGCCGACTACCTTAATGAACGCGGTCTTGAAATAGACCATGAAGACGAGCGGACGATCGCGGACCTCTTGATCGAACAAGTCGAGTTCGCCAATGTTGTGGTCATTAATAAGACAGATCTTATCTCCAGTGCAGAGCTGGAAAGCTTAAAGTCGCTTTTGGCGAGGCTTAATCGCTCGGCTAAAATCTTAACCTGTGAATATGGCCGGGTACCCCATAAAAATATCTTAAATACACAGATGTTTCGCCTTGAGCAAACCGAAGATCATCAGCAATGGATGAAAAATCCCCTAGACTCTCAAGAGTCCGAGACCGAAGAATTTGGGATTGCCAGTTTTGTCTACAAACGTAGACAGCCCTTTCATCCCGAACGTTTTTGGCAGTTGATCTCCCAACGCTGGGATGGAGTGGTAAGATCCAAGTGGAGCTTTTGGGTCGCATCCAGGC
>JAPPOJ010000187.1 GCA_028817975.1 Zetaproteobacteria bacterium
CTCTGCTCCGCATACTCAGGCCCAGATGCAACAAGCTCCTCTCGTCATTTCGATGCAGTATCGTCGTGCGGAAGCCATATTCTCTCAAGAAATTTCTCACTTGTCTTTGGTTTCAGCGCCAAAAGTGATGGAGCTAAAGAAAGCTTTGAATGTTCGAATGCAATCGCTCTCGAATTTGACCCCTCTGCGTTTGGATTTTCCTGATTTTCTCGTACGGGAAGTAAAAGCTGAAAATAACTCTTTGCGTGAAGTGGATTTTCCTCGTGTTGCGCATATCTATGGGGCTTGGGCGTATTTAGATAAAGGTAGAGCTTGGGGGTTAAAAATGGGAGATCGCTTGGAAGTTCCTCTGAGTTCAGGTAAGATAAAGGGCCATGTGGTTGGCTATTATGGCCCCGAAAAGAATATCCAGTCTATGAACGGTTATACTGTGGTTGAAGGGGCGATCGTTTATGTGCGTAAAGGACAAAAGCAGTTGCAGATTGGTGATATGGTAGATTATGATCGCAGATCTTATCCCACTTCTTGGCCTCCTGTGCCAACAACCCCTTAGCAAGTAACCTGTATGTGGTAACTTTTCAATCGTAGTAAAAAGATAATTATTGGTAAAGGTTTTGTATGCAGGTTGAAGTGTGTTCGCCTAAGTCGGTCGTGTTGGACCCGAGCCTTGTTCATCAGGCTCCGGCCCCCAAAAAGGGGGCTCTTTCAGATGCTTGGCGCGATGTTTTAAGGTATCCTCATTCTTCTCAAATGCAAGATTTGAGGAGCTTTCTACGGTCTCAACAGCGTAATGGCCAGCGCTTTTATCCACCTTCGGAGTTTATTTTTGAAGCTTTGAATCGGACACCTCCAAACAAAGTGAAAGTAGTTATTTTGGGCCAAGATCCGTACCATGGGCCTAATCAAGCTCATGGCTTATCTTTTTCTGTTATGCCGGGGGTTACAGTTCCTCCGTCGTTACGCAATATTTATAAGGAAATGGAAAGTGATTTGGGTCTGACTCCTGTTAGTCATGGCTGCCTGAGTGATTGGGCGGATCAGGGGGTGCTGTTGCTCAATAGTGTTTTAACGGTAAATGCTGGTCAGGCTAATTCACACCAAGGCAAAGGCTGGGAGGGCTTTACTGATGAGGTCATTGAGTACCTAGCGACACACTATTCAAATTTGGTCTTCATCTTTTGGGGCGCGGCGGCCCAGCGGAAGGGAGCTAAAGTGGACCCTGAAAAACACTGCATTTTGTCTTCTCCTCACCCATCTCCTTTTTCAGCTCATCGTGGTTTTTTGGGAAGCAGGCCATTTTCTTTAGCAAATCGTTATCTACTTACCCATGGCAAAGAGCCTATCAACTGGCAGTTGCGTGAAACTTTTGTGTCATAAAAGTTCATATTTTTGTGGACAAAAGTGTCCGTTTGAACTATATTCTTTCGCATGGTAAGCCACCCTGGCGAAATGGTAGACGCAGTGGATTCAAAATCCACCGTCCGTAAGGACTTCCCGGTTCAAGTCCGGGGGGGGGTACCACTTACAAAAGCCTTCTATGAGAAGCAAAGAGTTTTTCTTTTTATTCCACCAATATTAATTTTTTGAATATCAAAACTATTTTGAAGTAGGATCGCTGTCTACCAAAGTAGATAAATGGAGATTTCCTCGTGCCAAACGGTCATGGTTCGAGGTTTGTAGACTTGTTAGGATGTTGGGCTGTAACTGGGAAGCAAAGGCATGTAGTGCTCTCTAGAGAGGTCTAAAAACATAAAAATAGTCTGCTTCTTGCTTTTGTTGGAATATACTTTTGGCTGATACAGTAAATAGTCCCCTGCACACTGCTCCTTGCAAGTGGAATAGAGTACTGCAACATTTACATCGAAGCTATTTGCAAGAAACTGGAGTTCACAATTCCCTAAGGTATCTCCAAGCCAGGTTCCATGTTGCAATAGTACTTGAAGTAGGGTTTCAAGCTCTTGGGAGGCCTTTTCAGTAGAGGATAAAGGATATTTAGAAACATAATAGCTCATATCCAAATCACGCTTGATACAATCCATATAATACTCTTCCTCGGTTAAGCTTTTTCTCTTGAGAAACTCTTCACGAAGGGTTTGTTTGTGCTGCAAAGCCTGTGCGTAGACTCTTTTACGCACAGTGGATTTATCCGTGAAGGCACTTCTGTGGACGTAGAAGTTATAGCTAATCGTGAAGGCAGATATTCCGCAGTCCCCATCATCGGGCACTGCTAGCATTTTGTATGTTTTTCCGTCTATTTTGAATGTAGCTAAAACATTTGGCTGATTTGTCTGGTGAATGAGCTTAGTCCATAGATTGTTTTCACGGATGGTATCGACCAAAGTTGAGCAATGCTCCTCCCAAGATGGAGTGGCTGTGGGGTTAGCGGTAGCAATGGAGATCGTAAAGC
>JAPPOJ010000035.1 GCA_028817975.1 Zetaproteobacteria bacterium
GACGCAGACGTATCATATTTATAGTCACCGCCCGACAAAGTTAACGAGCCGTTTGGCTTTGCCCAAATTTTGGTCTTCTGCTCTGGCGTTAGATTATACGCTTTCGCAAGATACTCCATGGAATTCGGACACTCGGTCTTTTGATGATCCTTCGATTACACGTATTCAGTCAGGATCTTTCTATACGGGTATCCTTCCGAATGTGGGAATGACACTCAAGTATCAGGTGAAAACCTTTGATCGAAATCCAGACCTGGTGCATCGGGGTGCCAATCTTGGGATGGAATATAGCTCCCCGCAACGTTGCTGGGGACTACGTTTTGCTTGGGGGCAGCCTTTGGCCGAGCCAGAGATGTGGAAGGGGGGCACCTATTATTTGGGGGTCGTGGTGCAATTTTTAAGTGGTACGCGTGAGTTTGGGAATCTCCTCGAAAGAAAGAATGTTAAGCCTGCTTAAGATTGATGGAGCAGTATCAGTAAAGGAAGATATGACAACGTTTGATTATTTAGTCACCTGTCCGGAAGAAGTTAAAGAAGTGCTACGTGCCGAACTCCACAGCTATGGGGCTACTCAGCTTAAAGATGGGTTTCGTTCGGTATACTTTACGGCCACAGATGAGGTCGCCTATCGCATTCACCTCAGTTGTGGTACGGGCAGTCAGATTATGCGTGTCGTACGCCGGTGTGCAGGGGCTTCGGAAAAGATGGTGACTTCACAGGCCAAGCGCGTAAAATGGCATCAGGTCTTTGCCCCGCAGCGTTCCTATCGGATTGATGGAGTCTGTGGCGACCGTGGTCCGCAAGCGATGACCTCCAACCAAATCAGTAAGGCAGTGCGTTTAGGCTTAGAAGATGCATTTGAGTATCATGGTCACCCGGTTCCGCAGGTGGACCTTAAAGACCCAGATGTGGTGATTTTTGCTTACATTTATAAAGCAAAGTTGATGTTGTCGGTGCAGACCACCGGAAAAGGCCTGCACAAGAGGGGCTATCGGTCAATGAGTCAGCACCCTGCCCCGGTGAAAGAAACCCTGGCCAATGCGATGCTACGCCTGGCTGGGTATGATGGCTCGCAGACTCTGTGGGACCCCATGTGTGGCTCGGGGACCTTAGCGATTGAAGCTGCTTATTTGGCTTTGGGAAAAGCAGCGATGATTCATCGTAAAAAAGGTGAGTTTGCGCTCGAAAAGCTGTGTTTTTTCGATAAAGATCTGTGGCGGGCTACCCAGGAGCAGCTGCGCCTACAGAAGGCTGAAAACCTGTCTGCGCCGATTGTTGCGGGAGACATTTGTCCGGATTATGTCGCGGATGCCCGCCAAAACGCGGTTGCAGCCAGGGTTGAAAAATATCTCGATTTTCGTACCGAATCGATCTTTGATGCGGTTCCCCCTGAGCAAGCAGGGATACTGATGAGTAATTTGCCTTACGGAGAGCGAGTTGACTTTGAAGGAGGAGAGTCGTGGCAGGATTTTTATATGCGGTTGGGACATTTCTTGAAACATAAATGTGCGGGTTGGCAGGTATTTTTGCTTGTCGATGACAGGTCGCCGTGGAAATCGATTGGCCTGAAGCCTACCCGCAAATGGAACTTAAAAAATGGTGCCTTACCTGTAAAGTTAGTGCACATCGATGTCTACTCAGGGCGCCGCACTTAGTCGCTGTGTAACCCAGGAGGATCTCATGACTGCGTATCGTTATTGGCTGTTAAAATCAGAACCCCTTACCTACTCGATTGATGACTTTGCGTCTCTTGGAGTGGATCATTGGGATGGTGTGCGCAATTACCAAGCGCGTAACTTTCTGAAAGAGATGCAGGTAGGGGATTACGCTTTTTTTTATCACTCGAATTGCAAGGTACCCGGAGTGGTTGGACTCGCACGGGTGGTGCGTGCTGCCTATCCAGATCACACCAGTTTTGATAAGTCTTCGAAGTACTATGACCCGAAGTCTTCCCCAGATAATCCTCGGTGGTTTATGGTAGACCTTGAATTTGTAGAAAAATTTGGACGGGAAGCTTCCTTGACCGAACTCAAGCATCAGCCTGCATTGGAGGATCTTCGTCTCGTTCAGCGTGGGAATCGTTTATCCGTGATGCCGGTGACAGCTAAGGAAGCGCAGTGCATTCTACGGCTTTGTGAGGCTTCGCTCGTTTAGGATGATTTCTTTTGCATGGTTTCAGGAAGTTCGTAGTGAAAGCCAGCAATAAAAATATCGCTTTCGAGATAACGTAGCCACTGCACGGTTGCCTTACAGATGGGGAGTTCGCCTACTTTGAGCTTAACCACTTGGCCTTGTTCGAGTTCGGGCTTATGGACAAAAACGAGTTTGGCACCTTCCATGGACTCGTCGGCAATCAATGCCTGAGCGCAAGCCTGAAAGAATTCACCCTCTGGATTGTCATCTAGATAGGCAATGGCAAAATCTTCTGCTGGAAAACGCATCTTCACCCGTTTTTCCTTGGTTACCATAGTTTTAATTTTCCTCCGCACGCAAAAGGGTTGTGTTTCCTGGGTTGTGGAAAGCTTCTATGCTGAGTATACCAGCACAGCTTGCCTGATGGAGTATGCTGCTAGGCGTGATCGTGCCCCTCTATGTGCTTGGAGGTCTACAGATATCTGCTAAGTGCGGACCAGCCCATGGTAAAGAGCTGCTGGAGAGGGTTGTCCTCGGGGTTGTGGTCTTCTGTGTCCACGCCATGGTGGTCCGCGTCCGTCAGGTCGACACTCCACAGGTCTTGATCGCGGTAGTTGGCGCCACGAAGTTGGGCATTGCAGAAGTCGGCTCCCCATAAGGTAGCATCCCACAGGTCTGCGTCGCGGAGGTCCGCTCCACGCAGTTCGATGCCCATGAGATTGGCCCCCCGTAGGCTCGCGCTGTGCAAGTTGATGCCACTGAGGTCTACTCCCCATAGGTTGATGTCATCGAGATGTGCGCCGGCAAAGTTACGTTGTCCGGCGTCGTAGAGTGCCAACACTTGGGCGCGGTCCAGTCGTGTGCCACGTAATGAGATGTTTGCTAAAGAGAGACCTTGGAGATCCAGAGTAGTCTGGGTGAGGTTCGCGCGTTCCAGCGACCCCCCGGAACGGATGAGGTAGCGGACCTGCTCGGTGTCAAGTATGCATGATGGAAAACGTAACCCTGCGACCTCGATACCACGCAGGTCGATACTTCTTAAATCGGCACCTTCAATGGATTGTCCTGCTGCGAGGCGTCTTTGGAGTTGTGCACGGGTAAGCCTTTGTCCCATGACGTTATGGTGGCTGGAAGATGAATGGGCCTCCGCTTGTCGGATTTGTGCTGCATGGCGGGTACTCCATTCGGGGTCATGCTGGGTTAGGTACTGGTTGAGCGTCACGCGGTGGTGCCAGTTGAATGCACGGCCACATCCGGCGGTGCCCCGTGAGGTCTGGGTGCTGGAGGTGACCTGTTGTTGTAGGGAGGAGTCGCGCTTAAAATGAATCGGGCGCTTATCTGCAGCGTTTTGTCCACAGGTCATGGCATCACAGCCGTCTTTGTGTTCGGTGAGTACCTTGCAGTGAGGGCAGAAGCCAAACAGGTGTGCTTGTGCCCCGAGAGCGATCTCGCGTAAGAAGAGTAACTGGCTGGCCTGGGTTCCCTCAACTTGGTCACAAGGGATTTCCCCATGGGCGGAACGGTTGCAGGCAAAGCAGCCTTGGTATGAGCACTGGGTGCAGGTGGCACTGTGGCCGTGTTTGGCACTGGGGAGGGTGATACTTCCCCCGCACTGAGGGCAGAATGCTGCATCAATGCCGGCATGGCGGATCAGTGTTTTGACCGCGGCGAGGTATAGGTCGTCCTTTGCGGTAGCGCGTAAAAAGTGGCCCAGAGCGGTGAGTGTTGTGCTGGTTTCGCACTTGGGGTCCCAACAGCGAAACGTTTGCAGAGTACCCTGGTGGGTTTGCAGATACTGGCGTTGACATCCGGTACACAACTTGTGTGGGCAGTCGCTGTCTAAAATGGGTGGGTTGCGTGTGTCACCACAGAGGGTACAGGGCTTTTGTACGGCTGTTGACGTGCCCGCCTGGGTGTTGACGTCAGCATGTTGATAACCGTGTTGTAGGGCGTTTAACTGTTGATTGAGTTTAGCCAGCTCTGTGTTGTTAGGGTTGGTCTCCTGCAAGGTGAGCAGTGTGCGGATAAGGTGCTCTGCGGTAGGTGTCACCGCTCGCGTGTGTGCAGATAAACAAAGGGTGATTAGGTAAACAAGAAAGAGTGTGCGTTTCATGAAAGAAGAGATCCTTTCTGGAAGTGGTGAGATGATTTATATCAATATTAGGGATTTAAGAGGGGCACTGTAGCAGGAAGTAGGTCATGAAGTCAAGGACATGCTTAGAATTTACTTTGGCGTGGAAATCAGCCTGTATTTAGGGCGGCAAGATTTACTTTCCTTGATATGTGGGATTCCATCTTAAGAGATCCGTCATAGCCTCGGCTTAACGGCTTACCTAGCCTGTTAAAGATCAACTCTTATTGGGCTGATCTTAGCAAAATCACATCCGGATCGTTTCGTTGTCTGGAGGGTTGGAAAGAGGCTGATGCATTATTGTATGGGTGCATTCTGAGTTTGACAACCTTGACAAGGAAAGGAAGGATCATGCGATCTTTAGTGTGTGCCTTAAGTTTCAGTTTGTGGTTTATTTCTTCGGTGTCGGTGGCTATGCAAAGCAAGCCTGAGATGCTCCGCTTTTTGGACGGTATTACGGCGACCTTTGAGGCGCGTTATGCTCCTGACCCGTTCAAAGAGAGTAAACATGGTGACAGCATTGATTCGATTGCTGCACAAGTTCGTGAGGCTATTCTGGCCGAAGAGAATCTCGATAACGAGACTTATCAAGGCTACCTCAAGCAATTTTTTAACGCTTTCCGTGACTATCATGTGTCTTACAACTTTATTAGCACCGAATCCGCCTCGTTACCTTTTCAAGTCTTACCCGTAGGAAAAGAAGACGAGTTTTACTTTGTGTACATTGACCGCGAGGTTCTACCTGAAAGAGTCTTTCCTTTTCAAGTGGGTGACCAGTTGACGAGCTTTGGCGGTCTGTCCCCTAAAGAAGTTGTGGATAGCCTCTCTCAGCAAGTGACGCAAGGCAACCCTGACACCAGCAATCTGATTGCCAGCATGTTGCTGACGCAGCGTGACAAGGCATATGGCTTGCAAGTGCCTCAAGGTCCGATCTTAATCAAGGTGCGTAAGCAAGGTGGTGAGCGAGAGTACTTGCATCAGCTGGTGTGGGACTACCGCAAAGAAAAAATCACAACTCCGCTCGCGAATTCAGCCTCGTCTTCTTTTAAGGGTTTGATGGAACAGGTGAAGAATCCTCTAATCACCTCCCATATGATGATGTCCCCGAGAGCTTACGAGCTTGCGCAAATGCAGCCTAACAATCCTTATCAGTTAGGGGCGCGTAAGAGCTTTGTCCCTACTTTGGGGGAAGTGGTGTGGCAAACCCCGGAGCAATCTTTTTTTCATGCCTATGTATATAAGTCCGGAGAAAAAAACATTGGCTACATTCGTATCCCGGCATTCTATAATAGGGTTGCGCCGAACAGGGTGTTTGCAGAGGCTTTTGCGACACTGATGCAGAAGTTTCAACAAGAAACCGATGCCTTGATTATTGACCAAGTCAATAACTCGGGTGGCAGTGGCTTTTATATGTATGCCCTCTTATCGATGCTGACGGATCAGAGCCTGGCTACGCCACGCCATCGTTTTAAGCTTACCCAAGCAGATGTGCGTGCGAGCATCAACGCGCTTAAAATTCTAAAGTATATTAAAACCGATGCACAAGCCCGGATGTACTTAGGGAATGAGATCGAGGGTTATCCGGTCAGCATGGTGTTTGTGGGCATGTACCAAAGCTACTGCCGCTTTATTGTCGACCAGTGGCAACAAAAAAAGACCCTTACCGATCCTTATCATCTGTTTGGGGTGGATTACATTAATCCTTATACCCAAGCAGACAAAAGGTATACCAAGCCATTGCTGGTGCTGATCAATGAACTCGACTTTTCCGCGGCAGATTTTTTCCCGGCGATTCTGCAAGATAATCAGCGTGCGCATCTCTTGGGTGTACGTACTGCAGGTGCGGGGGGTTACGTCGAAAGCTATGCGTCTCCGAATAAATATGGTTTGGATTACTTCAGTGTGACCGGTTCTCTGGCGTCTCGCCTGGATGGCACGTCCATCGAAAATTCAGGCGTTACTCCAGATACGGAACTGCGCTTCACGGTCGCAGATCTTCGCGGTGGCTTTACCGATTATGCCGCGCAAGTGAACCAAAAAGTCATGGAGTTGGTGGCGCAGTAAGCTCTTAAGGCTGCAGAATCTACCGTATGTGACATGCTGGGTCTCTCTAAGGAGAGGCCCACAATCTCCCTCCACGTGCGCTTACCTAGCCAACTAAAGATGAACCTTTATTCCCCTGATCTTGGCAAAACCACACCTGTGCCGTTTTGAGCTTTGCACCGCTGCTTGGAGGTATCTGCATTATCGTAGGAGTGCATTCTCATTTTGAGAAGACTTCAATCGAAAAGGAAGGATAGAATCATGCGATTTATGGTGTATGGGTTAAGCTTTAGCCTGTGGTTTATTTCCTCGGTGTCCATGGCAGTCTCCCGTGAGTCTGAGATGGTGCGCTTGGTGGATGGCATCGCTGCCACTTTTGATGCGCGTTATGGTCCCAAACCCTGGAAAGAAAGTGAATATGGTTTAACCGTTGATTCTATTGCTGGACAAGTGCGTGAAGCTATTCTAGCCGAAGAAAATCTCGACGACGAGACCTACCGTGGCCATCTCCAGCAGTTTTTCAATGCCTTCCGTGATTATCACGTGTCGTATCGTTTTATCAGTACGGAATCGGCTTCGTTACCTTTTCAGGTTTTTCCCTTTGAAGACGGCAAGTTTTATTTTGTGCACATTGACCGCGAAGCCTTGCCACAGCGGGTCTTTCCCTTCCAGGTGGGGGACGAACTGACCAGCTTTGGCGGGATGTCCCCCAAGGTGGTTGTGGATGAGCTTTACCAACAGGTGGAGGAAGGAAACCCTGAAACCAGTTATCTCATCGCTAGTATGTTACTCACCCAGCGTCGTAAGGCATCGGGTATGCAAGTGCCTCAAGGTCCCATTCTGATCAAAGTACGTAAACAAGGTGATGACCAAGAATATTTGCATCAACTGGTGTGGAACTATCGTCCGGCCAATATTCCGGAAACCGCGGCATCTTCTTCGACTCCTTCTTTTAAGAATTTGATGAAGCAGGTCAAAAATCCTCTGATTACCTCCCATATGATGATGGCACCCACCGCCTATGAGCTTTCCACCCTGCAGTCGAATAACCCGCATCAGTTAGGGGCGTACAAGAGCTTTGTGCCTACTCTGGGAGAAGTCGTATGGCAAACCCCAGCGCAATACCCTTTCTACGCTTATATTTATAAGTCAGGAGAAAAGAATATCGGCTATGTGCGTATTCCTGCGTTTTATAATACGGTTGCACCCAATAGAGTCTTTGCGCAGGCTTTTTCCTTACTGACACAGAAGTTTCAGCAGGAAACGGATGCCTTAATCATTGACCAAGTGAACAATCCGGGTGGCAGTGTTTTTTATCTCTATGCCCTGCTGTCGATGCTGACCGATCAGAGCCTCGCCGCGCCACGGCATCGCTTTACCATCGGTAAAGGTGATGTGCGCATGAGCATGCGTGCGCTTCGAATGTTACAGCGTATTGAGACCGATGAGCAAGCGCGTATGCGTTTGGGTAATGATATTGAGGGCTATCCGGTCAGCATGGTGTTTGTCGAGATGTACCGCAGCTATTGCCGCTTTATTATCGACCAATGGCAGCAAAAGAAGACGCTTACGGATCCTTATCATCTGTTTGGTGTGGATTACATTAATCCTTATACCGACGCGGAGAAGAGATACACCAAGCCATTGCTAGTGCTGGTGAATGAGCTAGACTTTTCGGGTGGGGACTTTTTTCCGGCGATCCTCCAAGATAACCAGCGCGCTCATCTCTTGGGTCTGCGCACCGCAGGTGCGGGTGGCTATGTGGAAACCCACGCGGTGCCGAACAAATACGGTTTGGATTACTTCAGTGTGACCGGTTCGCTAGCCTACCGCTTGGATGGCACGGTCCTGGAAAACTTGGGCGTCACTCCGGATACACAACTGCGCTTCACTGTGGAAGACCTCCGCAATGGCTTTGCTCCTTATGCAGCGCAAGTGAACCAGAAGGTCATGCAACTTGTGTCGGAGTAAGGACTGTTGTCCATAGGGCGGAGGTGTGTGTCTCTATGGGGTTATAGCATGGCAGGGTCGCAGCCGTCTTCGCGGCCGTCCTCATAGCCGTTTTGATAACCTTCCTCACGCCCACTCTGATAGCCACTCTCGCGCCCTTCTGCATAACCTCGTTCGTAGCCCTCCTGGGTGCCGCGTTCGTAGCCGTCTTCGTAGATACCTTCGCATGGGTCTTCGCTCAGGTCCAGGTATAGCTTACCTTCGGAGGCATCTTGCCTATCGTTAAATTGACAGGAAAAATGGGCAAAGGCGCCGTAGTTGGAGTTGCGGAGGTTGTATCCTATGCCCATTTGAAAACCCCCTTCCACGATTTGGAGTACCCGACACGCGCGGTTGTTGAGTTTGAGTGTGCCGCTGAGCTTGAGCATGTTGAGGCGGCTTGCGGGGTCGTCTTCCTGGCCTAAGCATCCGCCGGGAGTCAGGAGGCTGTCTGATGGGTAAGAGAGCTGCACGTTTTCGGCTTCCAGGATGTCGCCCTGTGGATTGGACCAAGTTCCACTGAGATCGATGGTGTTTGTGGCACGGTTGACCACTAATTGAATGTCACTGGTATCCAACACAGTACTGTCAATGTTGATGGCGAAAGTGTTCGGATCGTTTGTGCATGCTTGAGTCGCGACTGCGGTAGTGCCGCGGAGTCGGTCATATGGCATGCGAGTGGTATCTAAGGGCAGAGGTGAAGGAAGGAGGGGAGTAGGCGAGGTGCTGCTAAGCCCCGCTTGGGCGTGGGTGATGGCCCAGGCGCCGAGGGTCAGTCCACTGGCAAGCTTGAGCCAGGTCGGGGTGCGTGCGGTGGACGACGTCGGGGCTTGAGCGTGGATGATGGGTGCCGCCCAGGTGCTGAGCGCGAGGGTGGTCGGGATGAGCAGCGTGGGAAGCCATTTGAGATTGCGTTGCATGGTTGTCCTCCAGGTGTATATGTATGGTGTGGGTGAACTTTTATTTATAGATCCACGAGGTCGTCGTCGCGATCGGCTTGTCCTTCCTCGTAGCCATTTTGGTAGCCATCTTCACGGCCGTTTTTGTAGCCGTGCTCATAACCTAACTCGTAGCCGCGCTCATATCCTTCTTCGCTTCCCTCTTGAGTGCCGCTGCTGTATCCGTCCTGATACCCTTGCAGGTAAAACTTAGGGTCCTTGTCTTCGCTGAGGTCCAAGTATATTTTCCCTTCGGAGACAGCAGTGCTCCCTGCGAGCTTGCAGGAAAAGTGGGCGAAGGCGCCGTAATTTGCATTGCGGAGGTTGTGGCGCTTGCCGATTTGGAAACCGTCCTGCACGATCTGTAGGTCGTTGCAGACTTGGTCGTTGAGTTTAAGCGTGCCGCTCATCTGCAGCATGGTGAGGCGGGTGGAGAATGTTTCCGCATCACAGGGATTGCTGTAGGGGTTGGGGAAACAGGGTGCGGTATGAAAGTCTTGGATGGTAGTCGAGGGTTCGGAGAGTTGGACGCTTGCGGCACGGAGGGTGTCGCCTTGTGCATTGGTCCAGGTGCCGCTGAGGTCGATGGTGTGGGTGTCGCGGTTGACCACCAGTTGAATGTCGCTGGTGTCAAATACAACATCGCCCAGATGCATGCCAAAGGTGTGGGGGTCGTGACAGTCGCCTGCCGCTGCGCTGGTACCGAGGAGGCGGTCGTAGGGCATCCTGGCTTTGTCTAAGGCCACCGGTGCAGGTGTCGCCATCTCTTGCCCATGGGTACGCGCAAACGCCCAGGCACCGAGAGTGAGTCCACTGGCCAGCTTGAGCCAAGTGGGGGTGTGGGGTGTAGCTGAGATATGGTTTTGTGCTTGTGTGACCGAGGAAGCTAGAGGTGCCAGGGCGATCCCGGCCGTGATGAGGGTTGTGTTGATCCAGCGCGGACAGATTTGCATAGGGTCCTCCAAGTGCAAGTGTCTTGTACATCACCGAGAATAGGGTAAACGAAGCCGAGCCTGGGTGTCATGGCTTTATCTGTTGATGTCTGCATCTTTGCACATCCTTAAAAAGGATTTCCAAGATGACGCACGCGTAAAAAACACTTGCAACTCCTATGACTTTCCTTTACCAAGGGCCATGTGATCAAGTCCACCTGAGAAAAGGAGTTTAAGATATGGGTTTGTCCAAAATGATGTTAGCTGTTCTTGTGGGGGTGTTAACAAGTTATGCAAGTGCGAGGACCCTGGACCTGTCTGCTTATATCTATAGTCGTCATACTTATTCCGAACCTATGACCCTACATCTGGATACCTCAGCACATGAGTTTTATATCCTAACTGCAAGGGATACCTTTCGTCTGGGGCTTGGTGAAACAGGCTTTCGTCATGGCAAGACTGAGCAACAGCTGTGGGATTATCTGCATCAGGGGGGACTCTTTGTGATTCATTTGGATTCCCAAGGCAAGCCTTTTAATTTGACTCCTCACTTTCGTCTCTTGGGTGGATCTCCCGCAGAATGTCGTAAGGTGGAAAGAGACTGTAAGAAAGACGCCAATGACCGTTATGATAAGCAAATCGAGCGTTGTGACAAAAAAGAAGGCGCGGTAGAGCGTGATGCTTGTCGCGAAAAAGCAGAGCAAGAGCGCGGCAGTGATAAGCAAGACTGTGCAAAGGATACGGATCGTTGTTATCAAGCCGAAAAAGAGACCGCCAGTGCAGCGAATACGAGTGAGACAAAAAATGCTGGGGACGCGATGCGGGACTCTTTTGGGGGAGGAGGATCGGAGGGTGTTGGCTGCACGATGATGTAGCGAGCGTAAAAAACCCGTCTGGTGCTCAGCCTTTTTGTTTCTTAAATACTTATTAAGGAGGCTTGTGATGCAAGTGACCATTTCATTCGGCCCCAAAGACATTGGGATAGCTTTACTGATTGCGGTGGTATGGGAAGTTTTATTTGTATGCACCGACCCCGCGGGGTTTAACTTCCTGCGTTGGGCAGGACTGTTTAATTCTTTTTGTTTGGTCTGGATTGTGGGCAAAGACGCGTTTACCAAGTTGCGTCACAAAGCCTAA
>JAPPOJ010000250.1 GCA_028817975.1 Zetaproteobacteria bacterium
TTTGGCATGTGTGACATGCTTGTCCTTGACGGTTGTACACGGATAGCTCGATTTGAAAGTAACCAGGTTCTGCGTCGGAATTTACGTAGTCACGTAAGGTGGTACCCCCTTTGTGGATAGCACGTTTGAGAATTTCACGTATGGTAGTAGCTAATGTGGACCACTCTGTTTGAGTCAATGTGCGGGCTTCACGTTCTGGGTGAATTTTGGCTGCAAATAGTGATTCGCACGCATAAATATTGCCGACGCCTACGACTATAGAGCTATCCATGATAAAGGTTTTTATTGCACGTCGTGAACGTTTTCCGCTTTCTTCGAGTACTTGTGCAAGGTTTGTGCACTCTATGGGTTCAGGTCCCAGCTTGGCTAACCATGGATACTGCTCCCATTCTTCTAATTTGTTTGAACGCCAAGCGTTCAAACGTCCAAAACGTCGTGGATCTACGTAGTGTATGTATATCTTACGTGTATTGTGGTGAGCTGCGATAACGTAGTGTGTATGCTTAAACAGTGGCTGTGCTGTGTTGAGGCAAAGCATTTTGCCAGACATGCCCAAATGAGAGATGACGTGGCCTTTTATGGTGGACAGAACAAGGTACTTTCCGCGACGTCGGATGTGTTCTACAACCTGACCTTCCAGAACATCTTTCACGGTGGTTTGATCGATCGTTTCGCGTAAGTCCGGACGGAAAAAAGAAACCTGGTCTGTGGTTGCTCCAATAAAGTGTTTATGTAAGCTGACTCGAACGGTTTCAACTTCTGGAAGTTCGGGCATATCTGTTCCTATTCAGGATTAAAGTGTAAAGCAGATTCCACAATGTAACTTAAAGGTTCCGAGGGAACAAGTCAGATAAAAGGCTTATATAGTGAAAAAGTAGCCTGGTTATGAATTTTATTTGTATGACTCGACTTTAGGTGTGGTGTCGCTGGTGGTGGGTTCAAACTCAATTCTACGGTTGTTTTTTTGATGTTGGCCGGAGTAGCTTGTATCTTGACGTCCGATTTCTCCGTGTCCAACAGCAATGACTCTGTCAGGATCAAAGCCTAGTGTATAGACAAGGTAATTACGGACAGCAAGTGCGCGTTGGTAGGATTCGGCTTGGTTTTTCTTGTGGGAGCCTTCCTGTTGGCTGAAGCCTTTGATAAACAGTCGTGGAATGGGCATTTTGCCATAGTGATCGGCAATCTTGGCTAATCTTTGCATTCCGGCTGGTGACACTTTGAAAAAATGATTATTGGGATTTGGGTCCACAAAAATCTTGTCGTAGCCAAGACTTATTCGTGAAGCCCAGAAGACATTTGTTTTTATTTCTTGGGGTGTGTTCCACACTAAGTCTCCTTCCATCAGCTGTGGAAATTTATCTAAGAGCTGCGAGGCTTCTTGAGAACCGTCTTTGACGACCTCGGCGAGAGCGGTGAATCGACTCATTGATATCACCCGTAGGCTTGCGGTCTTGACAATTCCAAAGTCTGGAGCTAAGCGTCCCGCGCGAAGGTGTTGTCCTACGTGTAGTTTGTTATTCGAATGAAGTTGAATATTTGCGGACTTTTTGTCTGTATTTGACACGTGAGCCACATGCCCAACAGTTGTGATTGCTGAGCTGTGGTGGCTATACAGAGTTGCTATGAGTGTCAAGCTAAGTATTTTGGAATACATGTAAAGGATTCTCTCTTATATGATGATTCGAGTGAGCACGATAGGTGTGTCGGTCAGGAAAATTCGTTTTTGGCGGGAAAGAATGCCTCAGCAAATGTAGCCTGCACGTGCAGGAAACGGTGGCGATCTTCTCTGGTACCTGTGGCTTGACTATGTTAAGGTGTCTGCGTTTGGGGTAGATTTAAGTATTGAATAATAATAACTTTGTTATGATCCGAGGCTCCTATGATCAAATTTCCTCCTACATCTGATGTTGTCTCTCCATCTCAGGCGAGCTACGCTGCTTCTGGAGTGGATATCTCTAAGGCTGATGCCCTTATGGAAGGATTGAGGCAGTCCAGCTCACCCACGGGCTTATCGTTGCAGCCTCATGGACTTGGCCAATTAGTCGAGGGGATTGGTGGCTTTGCGGGTTGCTATGCAACCCGGTTCCAGGACTTAGAACAGCCTATTCTTGTTGCTTGCACAGATGGGGTGGGAACGAAGTTAAATCTTGCCACCGAGAGTGGCCAGTTAGATGATATAGGGCAAGACTTGGTTGCAATGTGTTTAAACGACTTATACACCCAAGGAGCAACACCTCTGTTTTTTTTGGATTACTTTGCATGCTCTTACCTAGAATCGGAGCAATTTAATAGGGTACTTACAAGTATTCAGCGTGCCCTGACTTATTGTGAAACGAGTCTTATGGGTGGAGAAACAGCTGAGCTGCCAGGTCTATTTTCCATGGGGCACTTTGATATTGCGGGCTTTGTGGTTGGGGTGGTGGATGCCTCGCAGCGCTTACACAAGCAGCAGGTGCAAGCTGGAGACTTGTTGGTGGGTTGGGCATCGAGTGGGTTTCACTCCAACGGTTACTCTTTAGTCCGTAAGTGGTATGCTCAATGTGAAAAGCAGCTCCAACAAAAATATTTGCCTTACTTGCTTAAGCCAACCAAGATATATAAGTCTTTTCTTGGACTTTTGCAGCAATTTCCACAAGGTGAGGTGCGTATCGCCAGCCATATCACGGGAGGGGGGGTTTCCGATAACTTGGCGCGTGTGATACCCAAACATTTGACCGCTCAATTGCAGCGGGATTCCATACAAGCTCCGGCTTGGATGCATGCTTTTGCACAGGAAGTAGGTGAGGATTTGATGTCTTACCAAGATGTCTTCAATTGTGGTATTGGGTGGATCTCTGTGGTTTCTCCAGGAGTTGTAGATGCATGGATGACAAAGAGTACCGAGTTACAATTATCTCCAGTACTACTGGGCAAAGTTACCTCGCGTTCCAGTATAGATTGTGCAGTAGTTTACATTTAGGAGAGAGATGACATGGGCGAAGTTTGGACACATCCTCGGCACATTTTATCTTCTTCTCAATTTGAGCGTCCATGGTTAGAGTATGTCTTTAAGCTTACAAATGAAATTAGAAAGTACAATCGTACTAAGGAAGGTTTGCTATATTTAGCAGCGCTGCTGCCTCATCGTCGTATTATGCTGTATTTCACTCAACCTTCTACGCGTACTTTTCTTTCCTTCCATTCCGCTTGTCAAATTTTGGGTGCAAAAGTTTCAGAAGTTCGGGATGCGAGTGTTAGCTCGGAGAAAAAGGGTGAATCTATTGAAGATTCTTTAAGGACATTTTCCAGTTATGTAGACTTGATTATTATGCGTTCTCCTGTTGCGGGCTTGTGTGACCGTATTGCAGCTATGTTAGACCAAACCCCAAGAAGTATACCGATTATCAACGCGGGTAGTGGGCCTGATGAGCATCCGACCCAGGCTTTGCTGGATCTGTACACTCTGAGCCGTAGCTTTTTGGAGCAAGGTGGAATAGATGATAAGCATATTTGTTTTGTTGGAGATTTAAAGCGTGGTCGTACCGTACGTTCGTTAGCGCTTATGTTGACTCAGTTTCAACGTATAAAGATGACTTTTGTTTCTCCTGAGAGGTTTGCAATTTCAGGGGACTTACGAGCGAAAATGATGGCTTGTCCAAATGTAGAGATTTATGAAACCTGTGAGCTGAAAGATATTCTTCCTCATGCAGACGCTATCTATATGACTCGGCTGCAGGATGAGTATGATGTTGGGGAGGAAAGTAAAGCAGTGGACTATTCAAAATACTCCCTCAAGTATCGCGATTTAAGCTGTTTACAGCAAGACTGTGTGATTTTACATCCTATGCCACGTCGTGATGAACTTGACCCTGCTATTGACTTTGATCCCCGAGCACGTTACTGGCGCCAAGAGCGTAACGGTATGTGGATACGTGTAGCTTTACTAACTATTTTGCTAGGCGTGGACCATCATATTTTGATGCCTGAGCTTTAATAGAGCAGTTCTACCCTCTGTTGGGCAGTCCTTTGCACAGCAAGCTTAGCCTAAATGGATTTTTAATCCATCGTCTGTTTTAGCCGAGACGTGCGGGGTAACCCCAATAGACCCTGTGAGGTGGAGGCAAAGCAAGGATGGTGTGCCAATTACGTAAAAGGATGGAGCAGTTAGAACAAACAATAACTGATCTTGGCTCGGAGATCTTTGTGCAACGTACACAGATTGCCCTTGTAAAGGACCAAAGAGACCAGCTTTTAGCTCTTGTGGATGGAGTAAAAACTTTGCTCTCAAGCAACGACCTGCTTTCCGTGGAGGATTTTGAAAACGCAGTATCTCTTGCTGAAGCTGAAAAGGTGGCTACAGACTATAGCGAAGATATAGATATTGGTATTGCTTTAAATAAGCTTAAGACAGTGGCACATTAGGTGGCATTTAGTTAACTTCAAAGCTGAAATGGGTCAGGTGTTTTGATTTAGCGAGTTGAAAGTTTATTTTGAGTGCATACTTTTCTCTTGTGGAGTTTAAGTAATCTGTAAGCTCTGTGATAACATATTGAAAAAGATCTTCTCGTATGCTTATCTCTATGTTCTTACAGCCCGTCTGCTGGTATCTTCTTTCAATTTCTCGAATCAGATCGAGTGCTTCTGTCTGGATGGAGCGGATGTGACCGTAGCCTTCACAGTAAGTGCAAGTTGACATGAGTTGTCCGGTTAAAGACTCAGAAGTGCGTTTGCGTGTCATTTCTACAAGGCCAAATTCACTAATTCTTTGTACATTTGTTTTCGAACGATCCTTTTTAAGTTGCTTCATGAGTTCAAGGTACACGTTCTCACGGTGCTCTCCTGATTCCATATCGATAAAGTCAATAATAATGATTCCACCTAGATTGCGTAGGCGTAGCTGCTCTACCGCGATTCGTGCTGCCTCTAAGTTAGTTTTCAGAATGGTTTCTTGTGCGCTTGAACGGCCAACAAACTTTCCAGTATTGACGTCTAGGCTGGTTAGGGCTTCTGTTTGTTGAATGATCAAGTAACCTCCGGATGGTAAGTCGACTCGTGGTCTGAGAGCATACGCCAAGTCGACTTCGACTCCGTAGCTGTCAAAAAGAGGAGTTTTATCACGGTGGAGGTGCAGTTGGGTTTCTGGAGTGCCTAAGTCTTCAAGATAACTTTCTATCTTGGCACACACCTTTGGATTGTCGCTAATGACTTCAGTCACATTTTGATCGTAGAGATCTCGAATGGTTTTTTTAATAATATTCATGTCTGTGTGTATAAGGCTTGGTGCGCGTGCTGCTTTAGCGGATTCCTTAATTTGTAACCAGCTTTGATGTAGCCAGTGTAGCTCTTTTTCTAAAGCAGATAGCTCTACTCCGAGCGCAGCTGTTCGGGCTATAATACCCCCTTCAAGCGGCTTAATGGATGTCAGCTGTTCTTTGAGCTTTTCCCGAGCTTCTTTATCTTCGATACGTCTAGAGATGCCGACGTGCTGCACGAGAGGTAAATACACTAAGTTACGTCCAGGTAGAGTAAGATGCATTGTAATGCGAGGCCCTTTTGTGCCTAAAGCCTCTTTGTTGACCTGGACGAGTACCTCTTGCCCTTGAAATAATAGATCCTCAATGGATTGATTTGAGGCCCGTGGCCAGTCCTCGTCGCTTAAGTTTTCTGGATTTATTTCTAAATGAGAGCAAAAAACATCTCCTCCATAAAGAAAAGCGGCTTTATCTCTCGCGCCAATATCCACAAAAGCGGCATTCATACCAGGCAGGACCCGTTTGATGATGCCTTTGTAGATATTGCCCACTCGTCTTTGTTCATCTCGGCGGTGATAGATCATTTCAGCGAGACGGTCTTCTTCCAAAAGAGCAATGCGTGTTTCCACGGGAGTATCGTTGATGAGTATTTTCTTATTCATTGAATTTAAGGTTCCAGTGGTTATTAAAAGCTATAGTTGCTGTTAAGGGGTAAACGACCGCTGTAGATAGTTGATCTAAAAATGATTGAGATCTGCACGAGTGGAGTAATTCAGTCCCATGTTTTTGTCAATGATTTTTTGTGCGGCACCTGAGCGCTGTTTTAAATACTCTGCAGATTTCTGTTGAAAGCCTATCTTGATCTTGAGGTGACGTTTCCACCAATGTGAGACCTCTTCGCCGTTACGGCAGACTTCAGCAAGCCCTTGTTGTCTTGCTTGGACAGCTTCTTCACAATTCTCGATATTTGGTCCAAAAGCTATAGGCACCCCCCAGGCTATGGCTTCCAAGGGATTGTGTACCCGATAGTGCATAGCCCCACCGATAAAGGCAAGATCACTGTATGAGTAGCTCGTAAAAAGCTTGCCCAGTGAAAAAATAAGAACAACATCTACATCTTTGGGCTTCTCTAGAGTGTGATCGTATTTTTTGTCGTCTTGGTGAAGTGCATTGATAAACTGCAGTGATAATCCACGTTTGTTTGTGTACTCCTGAACAAGAGCATGATTTACAGCTTCGAAGTTATGTGGAACGATAATGACTTGTCCTTGAAAATGATGCTCTTGCTTCAAGTAGCTTAAGCCATCGAGAACGACTTCGACATCTTGAGGCCAAGCGCTACCTAGGAGTAACCTGGACTTGCTTGTATTACATTTTTTACTTTGATATTGCTTGAGTTCGTGTACTTTATCGAGAACTCGATCAATTTTTGTACTTCCAGTATAGATAGCTTTAGGGTCGAGGGGCTTTAAGCTTGGGGGCAGCTCGGCAAGAGCGTAGGAATCTATAAAATATTTTAGAAGGAAGCTTCTAACTCTTTTTTTCTCACAGCTTACGGGGCATTGTGTGTTGATGAGAATGGTGCGTGAACCGGATCTTTTAGCACAGTAAAGAAATGCTGGCCATAATTCATGGCGAATGATTAAAGTATAGTGAGGCTTAAACGTTTCAAAAAATTTGTTCCAGTGCCACAGGGTATCGGCGACGCTCATAGAGGCTGACGTCTTATCTTTCCGACTTAAGTGAAAATTCATTCCGGATGGAGAAAAGAAAATCACGTGACAGAAAAAGCTATTTTTTTGAAGCCTTGAGATAATGGGAAGTGCTTGTTCGTATTCTCCAGCTGAACTACAAAAAAAGACAACTCTCTTTTGTGGTCTGTAAGCAGAAAATGTTTCTATTGTTGGCAAGGGGTAACGCTTGTCCCAAAGTTGCACTTTTTGAGAACTTGAATTTTGTATCCATGCCCACAACCTGTAGAGTTGTATCATGCTATGAATGATAGCAGACCAAAAAAATATCCCACTCCGTATAAACCATGAAGTGGTTGACCAGTTGTGCGGATGTAAATAAAAACGAAGAGTCATCGATACTTATTGTGTCCCTAAGTGATGGAGAGTAAATTCACAAACCTGATTTGTACTGATGCCATGAAAGCACAGCTGATCTTGGTAACGGCACTTACGCTGGCCGTGGCGTGAGCATGGTCGACATCCTATTTCAGTAGAAAATGCTCTACTATTTGGCTGACTTGGGGCAAATCCGAACCCTTCGACTGTAGGGCCAAATAAGACCCCTGCTGGAATGTTAAGAGCTTCAGCGATATGTGTTAGGCCTGAGTCGTTGCCGAGAAATAATGTGCAATGCATGAGTGCTTGGGAAGACTGAGTAAGGTTTAATTTCCCCACAAGTGGGAGTACTGGCCCGTGCCAATTTAAACTCGCCAGAAAGTTGAGGGATGTGCGTCGCTCACTTGCAGAGCCCAAGAGTAAGAGCCCTATAGGGTGATGACTCGCTCCATTTTGTTTGCACAGTCGCTGGTCCACTCGTGAGAGAATATTTTTCCACACTATGGTAGGAGCTTGTTTCGTCTCGTGAGTGGCTCCTAGGGAGATCCCTAGCCATTGCCCGTACTTGAGTTCTTGTGCCCATGACTCTGTAGAATGTTGCAGGGGCAGAGTTGGGCGAGCGTGTTGGAGAGCTTGGAGGACCTTCTGTTGTTCTTCAGGGTTGGTATACACAGAAGGGAAGTACTGCAGTCCTTGGTGGAGGGTCTCGAGCATTCGCTTGATTTGTGATTTCTGAGCAGTCATGGTCTGCTGCGTAGCCTTCCGTGAACGACCAAATAGTGTGGCTTTGAGTATCATCTTTGTACGGTGGAAGTTGTGTTTCTCGATTGTTGTGATAAACCCAGTTTGGTTTATTTTGCGAAAAGCACGGACAACTCGTGAAGAACGTACAGTATTTTGTAGGTCTACGAGTAGGTCAATTTGGCTATAAATTTCTTTCTTGAGATGATTTGTGTTTTCTTTTGAAATTTCAATGCACTCTACCTTCGGGTATGCCGAAGAGATCAAGTGAGAGCTTGGAGTTTGAGTGAACCAGTAGATTTTTGCATTGCTACCAATTTTTTCTAAAAGTTGTAAGGTGGCTGTTGCTAAGACGGAGTCGCCAATTGCGCTAAGACGTATGATGCCAATACATTTGGGTTGACTGGTGTCAAGGACACTGATGTCTGATGAAGTGGACAAGGTGCACATCCTTGGAGGAAAAAAGTCTGCTTTGATGTGGGTAGTGTGAGTATCAAAACTTAACGTGATTTCAAGGCTTCTCTCACTTTAGAGATTCTAACTGAAAAGTGAATGTATTGCTATGAAAATGGGTCAATGCGTATTGCAGGTTTCAACGAGCATCACCTTTTATGCTGAGTTATGAGAATACTTGATAGAGTGTACACAGCTATGAGTAGGAAAGTTTGTACACTCTGCTCACCACTCTTTTGTGCTAGGCTGAGATTGGATCTGGTGAGAACATCTTGTAGGCTTGTAACTTTAGGATATTTAGGAAACCAAACGTTTGGCTAAATTGACTCCAAATAAGACAAAAAAAATCCTAAATATTATTTATTTTGTAGATGCTTCTCGTACGCGGACCATTCGTATTCCCACGGGGGTTTTTTCAGCTCTTACGATGATTGCTACAGGTTTGATTGTATGGGCATTTGTGAGCTTCTTCTTTATCGGACAACATGTAAAGAGTGAGCGTGAGCTGTCACAAAAGTTGCGGGCAGCAATGGACACTATTTTTGAGTACCAAAGCAGGTATGATGGGGTGTACGAAAAGGCTTATCCGAAGTCGATTCCGAGACAGTCAGTTGCTATGTCTCGTGACGTACATGGAAGCTCAGAGCTGGTTGAGAATAAGCCCGGAGTGCAAGTAGATGTGCCTCTTTTAGAGGCAGAGGGTTCTTCTGTTGAGGAAGAAGACAAAAGCCAGCGACGCTCTGCTATTGTTTTAGCTCTAAGGGGGGACAAGCCGGATAAAGAGGTTGGTGTGCACATAGAGAAACCTGTTGCTTTAGTTGCAGCAAAGTTGTTTGAAGTTGAATTTGGGTTGAAAAATACGAACAGCCCGCTCAAAGTCGAAGGCCGTATTTATGCGACAGCCTTTCTTTCAGATAAAGATGGTAAAGAATACACGATCTACTCGCATCGGGATGGTGGAGATGGCGCTGGTGACTCTGCAGCTTGGTTTAGTATCCGCTACTTTAAACAAAAGACTTTGAAGTTTGATGTTAGCAAGGTTCCCCATCCCTACAAGCTACGCGAGGTTGTATTGAAATTTGAACAGGGCCAACAAAGTATTTTTCAGTTCACGCTTGCCCCCCTTTCACGTGTTAAGGTGAAAGACCGCTTTTCTGTTCGAGAGTAGCCTCGTGAGTGGTCAGCAGCTCGAAAGAGAGATGAAGATATGGTCATTTTGCTTATGGGCCATGGCTCTAAGTGCTTTATTTTCATGCTCTTCTGATCAGCTTAAAAAGTTATCTTTAAATGTTTCTAACCAGCGTGGTGTGCCTATTGCGGATGCTGTGGTGCAGTTGGCAGGAGCGCAGATAGGCACTACGGATGCGGATGGATATATTGGACTAGAGCTAAAACTGGGGCATGGCGAAGTAGTTTGGTTGAAGGTTGTCAAGCATTCGCCGACACATCTTTATTCTCAATGCCTCTTGAGAGTGCAAGGCGCACCGGAGGTGAGTGAGGTTCAGAGTTGTGAGTTGTATTCTGTCGTGAAGCCTGATATTCAACCTGTGTATGAAGAGCCGTCTTTAACAGTTGTTGATAATAAAAGAGTAGAACGATTCTCTTCACCCCCTTCAGTTGGTGCGGAGCAGAATTTGCTATCAAGTCTGAACTATCCTGGCTTGCAGCACCCAGCAGAAAAGCCATTTAGTAGCGCTTATCGCTTGCCAGAATCGCAGCCAGCTACTTTCGACTTTGATTTGCAATTAAAGAGTCAGCAGTTAAAAGTTCACATTGTTGACTTTATGCGCTGGTCAGCTGACTCAGCAGGTCACCGTGTGGGGGATTTGAGTTTTTTTCAGACTAAGGCAGTATCCCCCGACTACTTGGATTTGAGGTTACGTAATAAAATGACTCAAAAAGCTGTTATAGGTGCAGAAGTCTATGCCAACCATTTAAATGAGGAAGTTTTAGTTCCGGCTTGCATTTCGAATCAGCAAGGAAGTTGTAGAGTTTTGCTATCCCAAAATGGTCGTAGCCATAATTTTACTATTTTTGTGAAATCAAAGGGCTACCGTACACAGAAAGAACGTGTACGCAAAGGTAACCAATATGTTTATTTAACCCCTGGCCGTAGCCTTGATATTCTTGCCCTCGTACCACGGTATGGTCACATGCGGGGTGCCTCGGGTGTGAGAGTAATGGTAGGTGGGCGCCAAGTCGGAACGACGGATGCGTTCGGTGTATTTACCGGAGGGTACCCATCATCTTTTCTGGACCAAGAGCTTCGTTTACATGACCCTAAGAGTAACGAAGTTGTATTGGAGAGTGCTTTGCAGCTGCCTCAAACTCGAGAGAATCCTTTTCAAGCTTATTTTAGCCGTATGTCTGCTCAGCGCTGGGTTTGGGCATTCTCAAATTTACGTATATCGATGAGTGCTGTACTTCCCGCATCTGTAGACTGGTCTGGAGTACAGCGGCTGTTTGCGCAACAGGCTAGCCGTGCGTTCACCAAATGGATGCAAGGTGACTCTTTAATTTCTACAGCTAGCCTTGTGAAAGCTTCTTATCGCTATGGGGTGCCTTTGCAAGACATTTATACGCGTGGGTGGGCAAATAAGCTTCCTTATTTTGCACTGGATTTTATTTTATTGCCAGTTATTCTTCTCGATCAGGAGACATACTATCTTTCCTTGGCGATGATAGGACGTGAAGGAGAGGTTTTATATGGAATGCGCGTTCCTATTGAAGGA
>JAPPOJ010000110.1 GCA_028817975.1 Zetaproteobacteria bacterium
TAAGTTGCTAGGGCTTCCCCTTTCCAAAATTGTGCGGGGTTGACAAAAATAGAAACACAAAGCTGAGCTTGGATTTCTCTAGCTTTTTAAATAAGTTGGATGTGGCCCTTATGTAGAGCGCCCATGGTTGGAATGAGGGTGATCCGTGCATGTTGTTTCTGTACCTCGGCTTGCCATGCATTCCAAGTGGGTAATGAGTTTAAAATTTTCATACGTACTTTTACCTCGACGAAATCACCAATCTTTTGAATTTTAGCAAAAGAGTGTTGCCAATCAAATGAATCTTCAGGCAAAACTCTCTTAGAATTAGGCGTCTAGCTACCTCTGCTCTTCCGAGTCCACGGAGAGGGGTCCAGATTCTAACAAATTGAAGCGATTTTGTAAGGAAAAAGGAGTCTAGCAAAGGTTGGGAGGTTTACGGTAGACCTTCCTAGTGAACCGAATCCGTAGTGGAAAGACGCATTTTCATTCGCCTCCGTGAGGGCTGATCCTGCCCATTTCCTTTGTCAGCTCCTGCACATGGTGCATACAAGTGTCTCGGAAGCTGAGCTAAGTGATTTAACCCTGTTGGGTGGGCATCTTTTCCTGAGCTATTTTGTTTTGGTTGATAAAAATGAGTTCCTTACGGTCCCTCTCTGGGTGATATTCGCCTAGACTGCGCCCATTGAAGGAAATCTGCATATCCTTAGTAGATGAGAACAGCAACGTTGCCTTGCGTAGAAAGGAGAAGTGGTATTTACCAGCGTCGAATGACTTTTTAATGCGAGCGCCGCTGTCCATGCTATAGGTCAGTTGGAAATTAGTTTTTGCCTCTATTTTGAGCGCTCCGGTGGCTGTTGTGACTTCCCCAATATTGTCTGCTTGAATCGCAGTCCACTCAGTGGAGGTGGATGGTGCATTGTTTGCGGATAGTTTTGTGTCAGAAAGGGGTGTGGTGGGTGCTGCTGGAGTGGTTGGGGTATGATTGCCTTGTAAGTTGTGGTCGGTGACTTTCTTCGCCTTCTGTGGGGTTGCGGTGGGTATTGAGTTTGCCACAGTGGTTGTGGGGGTTACGCTCTTTGGTCGATAAATTAGGAAAGCGAGAAGGGCAAGAGAACTTGTGGCCACAAAAAGAACGGTTTTACCTTGCTTGGTGATAGGTCTAAGGGGGCTGCGAAATGAAGAGCCCGGTGACTTCTTGGAACGATAATGTCTCTGAACATGAGTTGAGCGCCCTCCGTGTGGGGAAGTGATGGAGGCTTCGGTTGGCCAACAGCTATTGTATTGCTGGATATATGGTGTGGGGTCGACGTCGAGAATCTTGCACAGGTTGCGAATATAGCCCCGGCCAAAGATCTCACCAGGGAGAAGGTCGAATTTACCTGATTCTATTTGCTCCACAAATGAGATAGAAATACGAGTTAGGTGAATGATGTTTTCTCGGCTAATTTGATGTTCTGTGCGCAGCTTCTCCAGGGCTAATCCACAACGCTCTCTTTTTTCTTGGATAGATTCATCCTGGTTTTGGGGGAGTTGCCCTTTGTTGAGTATGTTTCTTGATTCACGTTCCATAGTTTTTTCTCGTTCTCCCACAGGGCAATTTCCCCACTATAAAGATCTAACTCATTTGGTACCATACCTGTAGTGTTCCATCACAGGTGTTTGGAAGAGTATGTTAGGTTCGTACGGTTGCAGTTTTGTCGTGCATTGGCGAATGAGTCACCCTCCGTCTTTCATTCTATTACAATTTTTGTCCCGCTCTTTGATCTTTTTTGTCCTTCAGGGCTGTTCGACCTTGGAATCCCCTCGTCAAACTCAACAACTCAAGCCGAGCCAGAGTAAAAGTTTGTTGGAGGCTCAGTTGCAGCTTATCCAACTGCGGCTGGATGATCATCATCCAGAGCAGGCATATCAAATGATTCGTCCCTTGTTGGAAGAGTTCCCTAAAAAAGTAGATGTACTCAATATGGCTGGGTTGATTCAACTCTCCTTAGGAAATAGTGACCAATCTAGGCAATATTTTCTGCGTGCGCTAAAGGTCCGACAGTCGCCTTCCTTGATCTTAAACCTCAGCTCAAGTTTGATGAGCGGGAAGAGGTATCGTCAGGCAGAAAGCTTATTAAGGAAGTACTACCCTATTTTTGCCAAGTACAGGTACTTGGAGCGGTATTGGCATAATCGTGGTTTGGCACTTTACCATCAGCACAAGAAGACCGCTGCAATGCATTTGTTCCGTAAAGCTCTTCAGGAAAACCCAGCGTTTGTGCTGACCCTAAATCAGCTGGGTGATATTTACGCAAGCGTCGGTAAGGTTGGTAAGGCCATGGCTTTTTTCAAAAAATCTATGCGGTATTGTCGTGAGTGTCTTTATCCTGTAGAGAAAGCTGCTCAACTGTACTTACAACATGGCCATGTTGCGAAAGCTTATGCGACTCTGAAAAGGTTTCGTGAGACGGGTGGGGCAGATGTTCCGATCGGTAATCAATTTCAACGCCTTTGGACCTTAGCGCGTACACGTCTGCAAGAGGAACGTCGCCTGGGGGCGCGGCAAAAAATGTGAGGTTTTGTGTGTCACGTTTGCGTTATTCCATAGGAGTGTTGTGTTATGGCTGTTGGGTAGCCTTTTGCTGTGTGGGGTGGGGAATATGTGGATTGGCGCAGAGTAAGCTCTTGCCGGCAGATCCTGTACCAGATCTTGCCACTCCTGAACGTTATCAGTCCATGAAATCTTTTGCCAAAGCTTTGTACTACATTGAAAAGATGTATGTCGATGAAGAGAAAGTAAATCTTGAAAGCCTTATGCAAGATGCTTTAAAGGGATTGATTGAGAACTTGGATCCTCACTCTTCTCTGCTCTCTAAAGAGGACTATGTGGCGATGCACCAAGGCCAAAAGCAATTTGGGGGAGTAGGCATTATTGTGAGCTATCAAGATGGAAAAATTATTGTAGTTTCTCCAATAGAAAACTCTCCGGCAATGCGCAGTGGGATTCAATCGGGAGATGAAATCGTTGCCATTGACGGTATTCCTGTCTCTCAGCTAGGTACAGACGAAGCCGTAGAAAAAATGAAAGATGTTCCAGGGACGAAAATTACTTTGACGGTTAAAAGGGGCAAAAGTGAGCGTCACTTAAAGTTTGAGCTGGTGCGTGAAGTGATTAAAGTCAAGTCCGTACGATCTTTTCAGCTATCGAAGAATATCTTAGTCATTCGAATTGCTTCGTTTACACGTAATGTTTCTAAAGACTTGCGCCACATCTTGGAGAAGTATAAGGGTACTCTCAAAGGACTCGTTCTTGATTTACGTGATAATCCTGGTGGGCTGTTGTCAGAAGCGGTGGCGGTGACGGATACTTTTATTTCTTCCGGGCTGATTGTGTCCACGGTAGGACGTCAGGAAGACCAGGTGGAACGAGAATTTGCTCAGCTTTCAGGGACCTATGAAGGCTTCCCTATGGTAACGTTGATCAATGGAGGCAGTGCAAGTGCTTCTGAGATCGTGGCTGGAGCGCTTCAAGACCACCGTCGCTCTGTGATTCTGGGCACGAAGAGTTTTGGTAAGGGAAGTGTGCAAACTCTAGTACACTTGCCGAATGGCTCTGCCCTGAAACTAACAATTGCGCGTTATTACACGCCACTGGATAGGTCTATTCAGGCTAAGGGTATTGTCCCGGATGTACGTGTTGGCCGTAAGCAAGTGGGTGTACACCCCGCCCCTATTCGTCGTGAAGAAGACCTTGAGGGGCATATTGTAGGAGAGGATCTGTCAGACCTTTCTCGGGGTGCAAGCATCGCAGCAGCCATTCGCAAATGGCCGACCCCTGTCCAAGAAGACTATCAGCTTGTTACGGCATTTTCCTATATTCAAGGGTGGGTTATGTTTGATGGCTATCGTCAAAGTGCCACTGCATTGCCTCCTATTGATCTTTATCACCAATCCCGTCCGGTAGAAGCGTTGCAATAGGTTCCTGTTGCACTACCTTATTCTCTTTTTGTAGCTCTCCCTTGTTTCCTTTGTTTAAGCATGAGCGTTAGAGATCCTCTGTTGTGTTTCCTACCCTGTTAAGGTATGTTGTGGAGTCAAAACAGAGAGAGGATTCATTTGTCAAATCGTAGTCATCAGGTAAGAATTTTTGCACTTGGCGATGTCTTGGGGCGTTTGGGCAGGCGTGTTGTTAGAGAACATGCGTTGCAGCTTCGCAGTCAACTGGGTGCCGACTTGTTTGTGGTAAATGGTGAGAACCTAGCCGGTGGATTTGGGCTCACAGAGAAAATTTTCACAGAAACTAGGTTGGACTGGAATGTGGATGTCTTGAATACGGGAAACCACTGGCATGACAAACGGGAGATTACTCAGTTTGCACCTGAGTTTGATCACTTGTTGCTGCCAGCAAATATGTATAATGTGGAAAGTCTTTCACGAGGCTGGTGTGTGGTGCGTAAACCTAAGTGTGGGCCTGTTGCTTTTGTGAACTTGCTTGGCCGTGTATTCATGAAAGGTGATAATGCCTGTCCTTTTAGAGCGTTTGACAAGATTTACTGTGAACTTCAGGCCGAAGGTGTAAAGTGTGTTGTGGTGGACTTTCATGCTGAAACCACAAGTGAAAAGCAAGCCTTTGCATATCATGTGGCGGGGAGAGCGTCACTGGTTTATGGTACTCATACTCATTGTCCAACGGCAGATGAGAGGATTCTAGAAGACTTTACTGGGTTCCAGTCGGATATTGGAATGACGGGTGGCTATGATTCTGTTATTGGAATGCGGGTGGAGACTTCTCTACCTGGTTTTCTGGGTGAGAGGCGTAAGCCCTTTGAGCCCTCGATGAAAGAGCCATGGTTGTGTGGGTTAGTTGTGGATATAGAGATGGAAACAGGCCGTTGTCTGGCGATTGAAAGAATTCAAAAGCGGTGGTCGACGCTTGACTAAACTTGAATGTCATGCAGTTCAGCTGTAGATCAAAAATCTAGGAGTTTAGAAGTGATTCAAAAGGTGAAAGTTTTTGGTCCAAAATCAGGTTTGCAATTTGTGTTACTCTTGCTTTTTTCCTCCGCTACCTCAGTTCGTGCGGTGCAGTTTGATGCCACAGGTCACTATGGTTTGAAAGCGGCTCTGCAGACAAAGCCGGCAGCTGCCGAAAACCGTGGGATGCATCGTGGAGTCCAGGCTGATTTTGGACTTTTAGTCGAGGCGCGCTCGACCGATCAGTTGAGTTTTTATCTCGATCTCAAAATATTTGAAGACCCGCGCTCAGAGTATTTGGGTGACTTTGCGAAACAAAAAGAGCCTATTGCTACAGGTGTTGAAGATTCTAAGGGAGATCATCAAAATAGCCTTGAACCGCGCTATCGTTCTTATGTACCAAAATTTACGCAAGCCTTTGCTCGTTATGCAATGCCTTACTGTATTTTAGAAGCTGGGCGTCGCGCCCGTCATTGGGGGTTGGGTCTCTTCATGAACTCGGGAGCCGGTCATTATGATTATGATCAAAGTATTTATGACGGGCTGAGTTGCAACATTAACATTGAGAATAATCAGACACTAGGAGTGACTTTCGGCTATGACAAGATTACAGAAACGGGTAGAGACCCGCTCCCTATTGTTAATCAAGGGGTTGACCCTAGTTTGCCGACTCCAGTAGGAAAGTATGGAGTGACAAATGTGGGAGATGATGTCGACCAGTTCTTTCTAGCTCTCGAATACGATGATAGTCATGCCACGATTGAGGGTGGTCTTTCCAAACAGGTAGCTGTATACGCGGCGAAAATTCAGTCAGCTTCTGTGGCAGAAGGTGGGACCGCGACAGAAATGAGTGTGGTAGACTTCTACTCCTCTTTGAGCTGGCATAGCATTGAATGGAAGTCGGAGGTGATTGCTGCTTTTGGCAAAAGTGCGGACCCAAGCTATACTTTGCTCGGCGGGGCTTTTCATGATGAGGACTCGTTCGCGGGACGCAATCGTGTAAATACCTTGGCTTTGGCAATGGATTTTGCGTGGGACTTCTTTTCTTCAGGCAACTATTTGGGACCTCATCGATTTCGTTTAGGAGATTACACACGCCATCAGTTAGTTGGTTCTTTTGCTTATGCTCCTGGGGACAAAGATGGCTATCTCGATAACACGACGGATCCTGCCTCAGCTTTGTCGATTCATAATCGCTCTTTGAAAGCAGAGGCTTTCGCGTTCCATGAGAACTTTAAGCCTGCATTGATTATGTTTAATGCCGGTACTTACTTAGATGACTTGCGTGTAGATGGTGTTTTCCATCCTCGCCGGGTTATGAATGCAACTGTGATAGGTGGGGGATACCGTTATTTCAGTTTGATAAACGGGGAGTTTAGTGCAAAGCTGTTGGCTGCGAATTTAAACGTTCCGATTCCTGCTACGATAAAGAGCTATTACGATCAAAATCCGGAGATGACTCGCCCAATGGGCACATATGGGACTGATTTGGGGTGGGAACTCGACTTGACGTATGATTACTACTTTAGCCCCAAAATGAAAATAAGTTTGGCTGCAGCAGGTCACTTACCTGGCGTGGCCTGGCGCACCCAGGAGGTGGTAAAGCCTCAGGCAAACTATCTGGTGCAATCAGGACTTGAATTTTTCTTATAATCACCTAATTAAAAAAACTATTTTGCGGTGTTTGGAATAGTTTTTAAAAAACCTTGAATTCCAGGATATTTTTTGTTATGCTACGGGTCGGTTTGCGGAGTGCTAGTCTGTTTAGTATGTAAAAATTCCAAGCTATGAGAAGCACAAGCTTAAAGCCTTGTCACGATGGCAAGAAGAGCAATACGATATATTTAGAGGGAGCGTTGCGGATGCAGGCAGTTGTTCAATGTGGCGGTCACCAGTACCGTGTAAAAGAGGGTGATGTGATCAAGGTTGATCGCATTGAGGGTGAAGTAGGTTCGAATATCAGTACTGATAAAGTGCTTATGGTCTCCGGTGCTGGAGAGCTGAAGGTTGGAGCTCCCTTTGTTGCGGATGCAAGTGTAGAGCTTGAAATCAAAGAGCAAAAACGTGACCCAAAGGTAGTTGTTTTTAAGTTTAAGCGTAGAAAAAACTATAAGCGTACACGCGGTCATAAGCAACATGTGACAGTGGTTCAAGTAAAAAAAATTCAGGGATAGAGAAAAATTCCTGTGATGGGTTGGCGCTATTGTAAGTAAAATAAGCCAGCCTATAAAAACTGGAGATAAAAATGGCACATAAAAAAGCTGGTGGTAGTACTAAAAACGGTCGTGATTCAAATGCGCAACGCCGTGGTGTAAAAATTTTTGGCGGTAGTTTTGTTCGCCCGGGCAACATTATTGTGCGCCAAGTTGGCAGTACCTTCCATGCAGGTGAGAACGTAGGTACTGGAAAAGACTTCACACTGTTTGCATTAGCCGAAGGGCGTGTGGTGTTTGAAAAATTTGGTAAAAATCGTCAACGCATCCGAGTTGCAGGCCTTGCTTAGGCGCCTTTGAAGATCTTACATTGTTGATTGAGATTGTAGATCCGTGTTGTCTTACCTGTTTTCTTTGGTAGTCTCACGGATTTTTTTTAGGACATTTGTTCGCTTTGTTGAATAGACTTATTGTAACACTTAGGTATTTTTTCCATGAAATTTATTGATCAGACAGAAATACATGTTTCTGCAGGACGCGGTGGCGATGGCATGTTGAGCTTTCGGACCGCGCGAAATATGCCAAAGCTAGGTCCAGATGGTGGAAATGGTGGTATAGGTGGCAGTGTGTATCTTGTGGGAAAGAAAGGACAAAATACTCTAAGTTCTTTGAGGTATCGTCAGCTCTACCGGGCGGCTGATGGCGGCAAAGGCGGCACAAACAATAAGACGGGCAAGACGGGTGCGCACAAAGTTATTCATGTACCTTTGGGGACTGTGGTAAAAAACCGAGAAGATGGTAGTATTCTTGGTGAAATTTTAGAAGCAGGGCAGAAGTTGGCTGTTGCACAGGGTGGACGTCGTGGTTATGGCAATCTACACTATGTTTCTGCAACAAACCGAGCACCTAGGCAAATGACCCATGGGCAAAAGGGAGAGTCTCGCTCTCTTTGTTTGGAGTTGAAGCTGCTTGCAGATGTTGGCTTTGCAGGGCTCCCCAATGCAGGCAAATCTACGCTGCTTAGTCGCTTGAGTGCGGCACGTCCTAAAGTGGCTGACTATCCATTTACGACTTTAGTTCCTAACTTAGGGGTTATGGAGGTTTTTTCGGGGTCTGAACCTCAGGAAGATGGTTTAAACGTGGATAGTTTGGTTTTGGCTGATGTTCCAGGTCTAATCGAAGGCGCAAGTGTAGGTAAAGGGCTAGGGCATCATTTTTTGCGTCACTTAGAGCGCACTGCGCTTATTTCTTATGTAGTAGACCCCTACAGTTTGACAGATCCCGACCCAGCATTAGCGCTCGCACAGTTGCAAAGGGAGCTTGCAGACTATAGCGCAGAGTTAGCTATGAAGCCTTTTGTTGTGGTATTCACGAAAAAAGATATGCAGACATGGGTTGAGTCGGAGCGGGAAACCCACTTACATGAGTTGTGTCAAGAACTAGATCGTCGGAAAACCCCTTGGATTCAGGTAAGTAGTATAGACGGTACTGGCCTGGCCAACTTAAAAAACATGCTGGTGCAAGAGTATTGCCTTCTCAAGAATGGCAAAATCAATGAAGAGGTAAAAGGTATATGAAGTATGAAATGCTTAAAAAGCTGGTAGATGCGGCTAAGGATAAAAAAGCAGAGCGTGTTGTTGTTCTTGATTTACAAGGCAAGAGTGATATTTGTGACTATCAGTTGATTTGCTCAGCAGCAACAGATCGTCAAACTAAGGCAATTGCTAGTCATATTGACAAAGTTTGTCGCGCTGATTTGAAGCTGACGCCGGCTTCGATTGAAGGAGTCCAGACTGGACATTGGATTTTACTTGATTACGGCTCTCTCATGGTGCACGTTTTTATGGGACCTATGCGTGATTATTATGCTTTAGAGAGTTTGTGGCCTGGTGCTATCATGAATGTCTGAGACTCTTTAGACTCTCTCCCCCTCTCCTCACTCAGTTCATCATACTGATCAAAAAAACTTGGGCTTTTTCTTGGGCTTTGGTGATAAAGCGGCAATGATTTTCTGATCTATTTTATCAATTTTGTGGCGCAAGAATGCGATTTTTTCTTCAGGGCTGAGTGTAGCCATTTGTTGGGTGCGTGAGCGTAAAGAGCGCACTTGTGTTTGGGCCTGATAGCTTTGTCGAAAAATTTCTTTTAACAGATCCATGTAGGCTTGTGGTGGAATGTTCCCTTGCTTGCACCACTGCAGCCAGTTGTTGCGGACAACAGTTTCACGATCCAGGTCACGTATTGCGAGGCCTTCTTTGGCCTTGATAAAACCAATATTTTGGGATACGCGCGACCTTTTGGCGATGAGGGACCGAATTCTAATCGCTGTTCCGAAAGAGTGGGATTCTCTTTGAATGAAGCTGATTTTCATGGTTGGTTACTTGATAAACTGAGTTGAAACATAGACGTTTTGCTTTCATAAAAATGCCAAACCTATTTATCTAAATTATGTCTGTTTGTCAAACTGTTTTTGAGTTAGTATGATATCGAAAGAGCTCCAGTTCCATGTCCTGTAGTGAGCTTGCTTGCCGTATTTGGTGCCCTCGTGTGGTGAATAGGGTCCATTTTTGTTCGAGTTGTGTGTCAGTCAGGAGGAATTTTGAATCAACATTTTATGAAGCTACTTATTTTTGCTAGTCTGGCCTTCAACATTGGTTTTGACCAGTATACGAAAAATCTAGCTGAAAAGCACCTCATGGTTTGGAGTCACCAGAAAGACCTTCGTCAGTACCAGGGGGTGCGCGACATCCTTTTAGAGTTTGGCAAAAGGTCTTTAGAGCCTGATGATCCTTCTTTTTATTTAAGCTTCAGTTTAAATTATGTGCGTAATCAGGGGGCGGCGTGGGGAATGCTTTCTGATTGGGATGATAAGTATCGTGAGCCATTTTTCTATTTGGTGATCATAGTTGCTTTGTTGGCATTTGTGTATTACTACCGTGTCACCCCTAAAGAACACACGACTGTGAGAGTTGCACTGCAGCTGTTGATTGCGGGAGCACTGGGTAATTTTATAGATCGTGTCCATCGTGGTTATGTCGTCGATTTTATTGATGTACGTTGGGATATTCCTTTTCCGATGCGCTTGAACTTTGGCTGGGAGATCTTTCCTGAATTTTTAAGTTTTTTGAATGTTCGTGTGAACTCTGTGTCTTGGGCTTATGCCTTCCCTAATTTCAATTGGGCGGACACTCTTATCTCCGTGGCTTTTGTGTTGATGCTAGCAGAAATCTTTTGGTTGGAGCCTAGACGGGTCAGAATGTCCAACTCCGTGCTGTAGCTAAAGTGTGAGTAGGGATTGTTCAGCATTTGTGCAAGCGTTGCTGCCTTAGAGGCTCTCTAGGCAGATTTCATATATTTGCTTAACCGCCTTAAAATATTAATTAAAAAATATTTTTTATTAAAAATCTTAAAGTCATACATGACTTCTACCGAGCTAGGGAATAGCAGTGGAGTAAGTCTGGAGGTTTTATGCAGCAGCGGCTACTAAGAATGTCAACTATTAAAGTCGCGGAGCTTCTGCAGCTTGCTATTAGTGAGCTTGCGGGGATGCGTAAGAGTACAGTCTCTGCTGAAATTATCTTTATGGCTTTATTGGAGCAGAGAGATTCTATTGCTCTAAAAATTTTTGATGAATTACGGTTAGAAACTGAAATGTTGCGCCGCCAATTGTTGGACACCTTGCTCACGCATGCCCAGAAGAGCCCAGACTTAGAAGTGAGTTCAAATATGGGCGCAGCGATGAAGATTTCTAAAGATGTACAATTTTTATTTGAAGCTGCGGACCGTGAGCGTGAGAACTTAAGTGATACGTATATTAGCACGGCTGCTTTGTTTTTAGGGTTTTACGCCCCTGGGGTGGGTGAAGTAGCCAAGCTGCTTGAGTCTTATGACGTTACGCAGGCGAATGCTCTCGAAGCTATTCAGCGTATGCGTGGGAATAGTAAAATTACTCAAAAAGATGGGGAGTCACGTGCCTCGACATTGGAGCAATACACAACCGATCTCACTGGGTTGGCGCGGCGAGGTCTTCTAGACCCTGTCATTGGTAGAGAAAAAGAGATACGTCGGGTAATTGAAATTCTTTCCCGTCGTAAAAAAAATAATCCTATTTTGGTCGGAGAGCCTGGGGT
>JAPPOJ010000293.1 GCA_028817975.1 Zetaproteobacteria bacterium
CCCATTGCCAGCAGCGTAACGAGATGTTTGCGCTGCATGGGGAAAGACGTGGTGAGCAGGACTGCTTTCAGATCATCTCGGCCTGGTCAGGCAAGGCCTTGGATGTGGCTATCCCCTATCATGATGGGGCAGCGGTCCATACCTGGACCCCTCATGGGGGTGACCGCCAGAGGTGGGTGATTGAAGAAGTACGTGAGGAGGAAAGGTCATGATGTACAGATATTACTTTACGGCTCTCTGGAGTTTGGGGGCTACTTTGCTTACTTTCACCCTCCAGGCCAACCCTGCGGTGCAGCAGCTGCGCCATGCCCAGTATCTGCTCGAACAGCTGAACGAGCCTTATGAACACTGGTGTGATGTACACCGGGAAAGCCTGGAGATTGATTTTGCCTGTGAGCCACATGAGCGGCGTCAACAGCAACTAAAAGACAAGCTACTGGAAGTCACGCAGGAATACCGCGCTATGGAGGCCCGTGTTGCTGAGCTAGAAGCTAGTGCGGCAGAGATTGAAGCACAGCTGGCAGATGGGGCAACGGAGGATGTGCCGGCCTTAAATCAGCATCTCGCAGATATCCAGACCGAGCGTACCGCACTGCAAGCTGACATGGCTACGATTGCAGAAGCTCAAAATGAGCGTGTGCGAGAGGTGAAGCGAATTGACCACGAGCATCTTGTACCCTTAGTGCGAGAAATGGACCGGGTATTTCCTCTGTTGAATACTGTCAAAGCTACCTTTCAGCAGCAGTACGACGAGGCCCTGGCGGCATACCTCGAAGGTCTTGACCTCCTCGGCCCTAGCCAGGCGCGCCTACGGGAGAACGGGCGGCGGCAGCTGAGTTACATCGTCGACTCAAAGACCCTCTTGCAGATCGAATATTCCTGGCCGCAGCGGCTCATTAAGCTGGAAGGCTTGTTTGCCCGGACGGTACAGCAGGCCCGTGTGGCACCGCGTGTTGCGGCCTCTTCCCGGCCCGTACGTTCGGTGGCCCCGCCCCGGCGTTCCTTCGGGGATCTCCATTTTGAGACCTTCTGCCAGCAGTCTTTGCAAGAAGTCTATTCTACCCGCAATCCCTGTGGGGATGGCGGAATCGAGGTCCCCGCCCCGGCACCTCTCCTGTCTCGACCCCCCCTAGAGGCGATGGCCCGGATGTCGCTGACTCCTGTGGAGGCCCCACGGCAAGATCCTAGTACCACCGGCGGCTTTCCGCCGGACACCTTGATCCTGACCCAGGATGGCCAGTGGCGCCCTATCGATATGGTCCGTGCCCAGCACATCCTCCCCAGCGCGGGAGATGAACAGCACGCGATGGATCATCCGGTGCAGGTGGTGCAGCTGTTTTCCCATATCAAGCCCCGTATGGTACAGCTTAGTTTTGTGGACTGTCACGAGCAGGTCACTGCCGCAGAGGATCAGCGCTTTCTGGTGCACACTGGTCATGGTGGCCAGGCCCAGTGGGTGCAGGCCAAGGATCTTCAAGTAGGGGTGGCCATCGCCTCACGTTCGGGAGAGCCGCGGGTGATTGCTTCCTTAGAGGTGGTGCCAGGATCACGGGTGGTCTGGAATATGGAACTCGAGCATATCCATACCTACTTTGTGGGTCAGGAGTTGGGTCTGGTGGTGCATAATGCGCTATTGAAGGCGCCGATGCTGGTTTGGAAAGTGGGGCAAGCTATAGGTAAAGTTATTGGGGTGGCTGTAAAACATCGTGCTGCTAAAGAGAAGCCACAGCGTATGCCTACGGAAAAGAGTCTTCCTCAGGTAGGTGCACTTGCGATAGAGGTGCCGGAGCCGGCACAGCTGCCTACCCAGGTGGGAGTGCTGTACTTAGAGATGTTTTATGGCAATGTCCCCGGTGTCCATCATACAGGTCTGCGTGTGCGCGATGTGGCTTCGAATACCGTGCGGGAGTGCCACTTTGGGCCGCAAGATACCAAAAGTGTGAACGTCGGTAATTATTCCTATGGTGCGGCCTATGAGCCTGATCAATATAAGGGTGGAAAATTTATCAAATATGTGGACTGTGGTTTTACGACGCGCTCTGCGGATGATGTGGTCAAAGACTTTATCGATTGGTCTGGTCGTCATCCTGTGTATGTGGTGGGGCGGGTAGATTGCTGGCAGTCAGTCTACGCGGTACTGCGTAGTTTAGGTAAAAAGCATTATCCACCACTGTCAGCAGCGATTGTGAGGCGCGGTACCGGCTCCACGCATTTGTTGGGATGTACGAAGTGTGAAAAGGATCGCATTCCTGGAGTTGCCAAGCCTCCCCAAAACCAGCCTGAGGCAGCTTGATTCCGGTGATTAAATATATCTACAAAAGTAAGGAGATAATGTGAACAAACAAAGGAAATTATTGTGGGGGCGATATAC
>JAPPOJ010000203.1 GCA_028817975.1 Zetaproteobacteria bacterium
TTCGTCAGCAGCGTTTTGCGCCGCCTCTTGACTATCTCCCCAGTCACATGATGCCCTGCGTGCTAAGTGACCCTTATCCCAAGGGTTGTTGTGATAATAGTCATTGTTCAGCTGGTGTGCGGCGCCGATGCGTGGATCTATTTTCCAGTGGTCACTTCTTTGAGTTATTTTGAGTTGTTTTTGGTCAATATTCACTGCGGCACATATGGGAGCGCGGTGGACTTTGTGTGTGATGATTGAATAGTGTGGGTATTTAGCAATGATACCATCGCTTAATTTGTGGCTCTGAAATACTTTGTCAGCTAGTTGTGCAGAGAAATGAGGGAGTGGGAGCTTGACCCCTGCTAGAAAATTTTCATCGTAGCCAACTATGTTTTCTTCCTTACGTTGTTTTTCCTTCTAAATGCATGTGATCTGAAGTGCTTTTCCCATGTGTGAGGGTTTTGCCTTGAAAGGAACTAGGTATGTTTGGTGCAGCTGTAGTGTGTAACAAAGGTGCTATACTGCATACCGACAGCCTTCATTTTTGCATATTTGGAGCGCAAAGTGGTGGTGCTGCGGATAAGGAGAAAGTCATATGGCATGTTCAATGAAACAGTTAAGTGTGAAAGCACTGGTATGGATTGGTGTCGTAGAATATTTGTTATGTGTAGCGTCGGCTGCAACCACGAGGGAACTCGTGCTCAAAAAGGGGTACGTTTTTTGTGGTGTAAGCCAAGGACTACCCGGTTTTTCTGCTCCGAACTCAAAAGGAAAATGGGAAGGTATTGATGTTGATGTTTGTCGTGCAGTGGCCTCTGCGTTGTTTGCCAATGCAGATAAGGTGAAGTATGTTCCTTTGTCTGCAAAAGAGCGCTTTACTGCCCTGCAGTCTGGAGAAATAGACATCCTGTCGCGTAACACCACGTGGACATTGACACGTGATACGGCATTAGGACTTGATTTTACTACGGTGACGTATTATGACGGGCAGGGATTTATGGTCCGTAAAAAAAGTGGTGTTAAATCTGCAAAAGAGCTAAATGGTGCAACTTTATGTGTAAATTCTGGAACGACTACAGAGCTGAATATAGAAGACTATTTTAAGAGTTTAGGTATGAAATATACTTTGTTGTCATTTGAGAAAACAGATGAAGTTGTCCAAGCGTATGACAATAAAAGATGCGATGTTTACACAACGGACCAGTCAGGTCTGTATGCGAACCGTATCAAGCTGAAAAATCCAAGTGAACATCTCATTCTTCCAGAGATCATTTCTAAAGAACCTTTGGGGCCAGTTGTAAGACATGGGGATGACAACTGGGCAGATATAGTGAGGTGGGCGCATTACAGCTTGCTCAATGCAGAAGAAATGGGGATAAGTTCTAAAAATGTGGATAAGATGCTGAAGGAGAGTAAAGATCCAAACGTGCGACGGCTTTTAGGAGTCGATGGTGGAGCGATGGGGAAGCATCTGCAGCTTTCTAAAGATTGGGCTTACAACATTGTCAAACAAGTGGGCAACTACGCCGAAGTGTTTGAGAGGAATCTTGGAATGAACTCACCTTTAAAGATTTCAAGAGGTTTGAATAAACTGTGGAATCAAGGTGGACTTCAGTACGGTATGCCTGTGAGGTGAAGGAGTTTCGCTTGCTGTATGCCATGATTGTATGTAAAGGCTACATCCTTGTCTAAAAATAGCATGGTGAGTAAGCGTAATATCTTTGTACAGTCCTGTGTTTTTATCTTATTTGCGCTTTTCGCCTTCTCTCTCTTTGAGAATACAGCCGCCAATTTGCGACGCCAGGGAATCGCTTCGGGTTTTGAATTTCTTCAATCTCAAGCGGGATTTTCGATTGTGCAGTCCCTTATACCTTATGGCCCTGAGCATAGTTACGGCAGAGCTTTTCTCGTCGGCCTTGTGAATACCTTTCTGGTCTCCACTTTCGGGATTTGGATGGCCACTTGCCTAGGTTTTGTGCTTGGAATTGCAAGTGTAGCGCATATATGGACCTTGCGCAAGCTTGCGAGCCTTTACGTTGAGTTGTTACGCAATATTCCCTTACTTTTACAAATCTTTATTTGGTATTTTGTCATTTTACGCTCTCTGCCTTCTCCGCGAGAGTCTCATGCTGTGTTTGAAAGTATTTATTTAAATAACCGCGGACTCTACATTCCTGCTTTCGACTGGGAAGAGTGGAGCTGGAGTTTACCCGTACTAAGTGGGTTTAACTTTGAGGGTGGCTGGGTTTTTATTCCTGAGTTTATGGCTCTACTTGCAGCTTTATCGATGTACACAGCGGCTTTTATTGCCGAGATTGTTCGAGCGGGTTTGCTTGCTGTAGATAAAGGACAACGAGAAGCGTCTGCTTCATTGGGTTTA
>JAPPOJ010000165.1 GCA_028817975.1 Zetaproteobacteria bacterium
CATAAGACACCACATACATCAATCCACGGTCCGCTTATCCAAACAGCCACCCCATACTGCGGGCGGAGTACAAAGAACCTGCAGAGCGTACCACCCCCGTGCCATAAAACCCACTCAAGCTGGGGTGGGAAGCCGAAGAATCGAGCTGCCCCACAATCAGGCCCCCACGCTCCTTCGCCGCAACTTCTCCCTCAATCACTCCAATATTTTTAACACTACCCGCCCAAGCCACACGGTTAAACAGCCCAATTGCTGAGCTATCCTGGTCCAACTCAAGGTTTTCCACCGCATAGCCTTTACCATCAAAAATACCGTAAAAGGTACCAATACCTGGCGCGCTATCGCTTAAGTCAATATTGGCATGCATTTCAAAGTATTTGTTGGTCATATTCTCGTAGTCACGTACCTTGCTTAAATGGTCTTTCGTACAAATGATGTAGGGAGATTCGGGCAGATCCCCGCGTCCCACAGTAAGTGCAAAATCTGTCCCCGTATCCCAAGAAAGAGGATTATTACAGATATTGTTGCAATCAACATTTGGGGTACAGTAACGATAAGCAGAAGTTTTCGTGGTGGAAGAGCCGTCTTCATTGGCAACCACAATATCTTCAAGCCCTAAAGATCCTGCTGGAGTATCACACACCAAAATACGTTCGTAGCTTTTCAAATTCGAACAGTCCTGACCCGCAACCTTCACTGTAGAGGATGTATGAAATCCACTCCCGCGTAAGATCATTCGCGTCCCACCTGCTACACTACTTTCCGCACCGACCACACTTTCAATCGTAATTTTATTTTTGACGAAGTGAGAAAGATATGCATAGGACTTATTGCCAGAGGCATCGGTGACAATCAACATATAATGGACGTATTTGTCCACATTGGCTTCTCCTGATAGCAAGTCTGCGGCTGCAGAGCCTGTATCCGTGGCGCCAGTATTATTAATAAACAACGAAGCTGCCGAAGAAAAGTCCGAAGCCACAGCTGAGGTCGAATAGAGCGCCTTAACCTGCACCACAAGTTGACTGGTAGATGTATCATTATCACTTACAGTCCACTGTAACTTCCAAGTCTTGTCATCGTTGTCCACACGATCACTGGTAAAAGCACTAATCGTCGGGGGAATCAAATCTGGTACCTTAACACTCTTGGAAGAAGAGAGGCAAGTCGAGTTACTACTCATATCCTGAGCACACAAGGCGTAATAGTAAGTGACCCCACTCACTAAATTCAGACCATCTTCATGAGCCAACGCTTTACCGGTGTAAATCACTTCATGAGCACCATCCGAACTAGGATCGGTCAAGCTGGTAAAGTCCGCCGATTGCTTCCTGTAGAGGGTGTAAGTGATAAAAGTGGTATCCTCATCTTCCACGTACTGATCGTCTGTCGCCGCAGACCATGCCAATTTCGATTTACCTTCTTCAAAAGTAAGCTGCAGGGCAACCGCAAAAGCAGGAGATGTAGCATCATTAACTCGAACACTGGTTGAGCTATCCGCAACACTCAGAGTGGTGTGATTGCCATCCGCATCATAAGCTTTGACATGAAAGCGATATTCACGGTATGCACTCAGGCCATCTACGACACAAGAGGTTTTAGGATTCGCTAAACAGTTCTGGGATACACAGAAGCAGTCCTTTAAAAAAGTAAGCGACTCATCTTGCGAGTTGACTGCATACACTTTAAAACCAGCATAATCGGTCCAGTCCGAAGGAGCGATCCAAGTGACTCCCACCGACCCCTGTGCAGGCTGAGTAAAACTAGTCGCTGCTCCCACCCCGAGAAAACCTGAGGGAGGCTCAATATCATCCAGTGTTACGGACAAGGCAGAATCATCAGCTAAAGTGGTACAATTTTGGGTGCCGTTTGTCAGAGTATGCGCATCATCACAGGCTTGCAACAAAGCATACACTTGATCCAGACTCGCAAAACTGAAGGCATCACGCCCAAACTCATAGCTTGCTTTATGATCTTTACTGACGGGTAGCACCACATTCGCAACCGCAGTAGAATCTGGATTCCCAATCCACAGCTTAAGTTTAAAGCCATCGAGGTCCGTATCGGTAACCTCATTCCAACTCAACTGAACCTTACCAGACTCACGATCAAATTTGATCGTCTGCAGGCCATCAAAACTGGGAGCTGTAATATCCAAGGTGTTGCGCTTGAAGGAAGAGGTCGTATCGGAAATATTACCGGCTTCATCTACAGCTTTGAGACAAAAATGATACACCGTACGTGGAGTCAAACCAGAAACTACATATTCTGCTGCACCAGCCGCAAAAGAGCTGGCGGGCAAACGCTTCAAAACAGTGTGGTCGGCCTCGGCACAGGCGTCTTTATCTTCAGGTGCCGTATAAATAATGTACTCGTGCGCACCACTCGGATCTATAGCCTGAGGTTTAATGGCGGTGAAATCAAGAATCAACTCCGTTTCTGGATCTCCAGCATCCCCCTGCACCTGATTACGGACCTGTGTCAAACCCGCAAAAGTAGGAGCGGTCAAATCACCCGTGGTGATGGACGCGACTTTAAGAGACTTATTTTCATTCCCACTGGGATCTATATCACGGACAATAAAATGATAGGTAATATTTTCAAGCAAGTTGCTATAGGTCAGTTCTACCGGAACTTCCCAATTATTTTGGGTATTGATCACCTGCACTTTACGGTAATCACTCAAATCTTGGGACACCGTACCTTCTTTCACATACAGAATACGCTGCGCAATTCCCCCATGGGCTCCTTCCCAAGGAGCTGAAACCAGAGCCTTACTATTTTCAATTCTCACCGCAAGCGCACCCTTGGTTTGGGGGGGGCCTACGTCCGCAGTGGTCTCAAACAGGGTGACTTCATTAAAATCACAGATATCCGCTGCTGAACACGCCCTCACTCCAAAAGCAATGGTCAAATCATCTCCAAGGTCGCCCACCGTCGCTTCCAAAACGTCCGACTTTACGGTTTTGACAGGTCCTTTTTCCCAATCAACTTGCTGCCCCGGATTCGCATAAACTTGATAAGTATTTGCCGCAACTCCCGTAGCAACTCCCCAATACACCTTTGCCTCAGTGGCCGACACAATTTCAAGTTTTTCAATCCCCTCAAACTGGGGAGGGTTTGAAGTCAAAGTACTTATCTCAATCTCACGGCTTCCCACTTTGGTAAACTGTCCAAAGACAGCATCGCAACGATATGTATAAGCCTCTCCTTCGCTCAATTCCAAGTCTAAATAAGAAGTTTCCGTCTTATTACTGGTACGGTACACTTCGATCCCCTCACGCATCACCACCATGGAACGAAACTCTCGGTGCGTGGGCCATTCAAAGTGCACTTCCACACGGTCTGCCCCCAATGCACGCGCCTTCACACAACCCTCAAAAGGGACATCATCGACCGGAATCGTGACCGAATGGGTGACTGTATTCACATCCTGCTGGCCACGCGGATCTGTCGCGCGCACAGCAAAGGTCAGTGTCGTGCCTTCTTTAACGTCCGCAATCGAAAACTTGTAACGATGTTCTTTCACAATCGCAATGGGCTTCGAAAAGCTTGCCCCTAAAAAAACGGTATAAAAAGAGTCCTTACCACGGATACTGGTTTTTAAAGGGTCCCACTCTAAAAGGACACCATCCTTTTCTAAAGTAGCTCGTTTTAGCCCTTCAAATTGCACGACAGGCTGTACCGCTAACAAATACACTTGCCCCGCAAAACTACGGCGCCCAAGGTCATCTTCCGCAAGCACAGCGATCGCGTAATTCCCCGTGTCCAAACTTTCGATTTTGTAGGAATTTAAGTCACCCTCAATAGACTTTAACAACTCGCCATTCACGAGAGGGGACTCATCCTCAGCCAACACCACAAACACACCCTTGGCCGAGGAGGTGCCCGTACCACTGTTCAGAGCCAAAGCAGCATCGCCTGTACTGCCCTCTGACTGGACCGCTCCAGCGGTCTTCGAGACAAATTCTCCACCCGTCATTTTTTGTAGGTAAACTTCATAACGGACAGCTTGCACATTTTCGGGATGCTGCCACGCCAAGATAAAAGAGCTTTGCCCTGCACGGGTCACCGTGGACAAGCCTTGAAAATCTAGCTCCGGAGCCGTTTCTTCAGGAGAACCACCACAAGAAGCCACCACCAAGGAAACCAGAAAAAGCCTACCCCAAATCACGAATGTTCTGTTCACAAACATACAGACAACCTTGTATCACAATCTCTGAGCGGGCAACGATCTACATACCCAAGCTCTTCCTCTAGATGACCTCCGGCTTATCGGCATAAATGACAATTTAACTTTAAAAATTCATTAAACTCCTGCTATCTCGGGAGTTTTAAACACCACAAAACCCAACCTACTGCTGGCTCCACCCAAGCTTAATTTGCATCCGCATCGACTTTCCACTTTAAAGCGGGATATTTATCATCTTCCAGCACCCAAATCGTGGTAGAAAGAAAACTCCAGTTGGCAACCGTTTTCATTTCAGCAGAGCTTCTTCCCGTACCAAAAGCCGAATTTGACTGACCGGTTACCGCACTGTCCCAATAAGTATGCACATCCCCAGGTCCAGGGTAGGAGGAAGTAAAACTGCCTGACACCCCACCTACGGGAGCAACCGTTGCAGACACCGTTCCTGCAGCGTAAACATTCTCCGTAAACTTACCCGAATCGCCAAAAATACCCCCGACCGTCGAACTTCCCTCCACAGCAGCGAGTGAATAGCTATCCTTCACTAAAATATAACGATTACGGCCTCCAATACCGCCGACAAAACCTGTACCTTTGACGACTCCTTCACTCAACACTTCTTCAAGCCTAGAGTTCGTAGCTCCCGCATGCGTCGCTTCTCCAAAGATGGCTCCTACATTGATGCCACCATCCATCGTGACTTTGGCATAGCCTTGTTTGATCACGTACGGAGCAGACCCCCAATACCCCACTAAACCACCTATACCTGTGTTGGCACCTGAGCCTACCATGTCACCAATAAACGTAAGGCCTTGACCCGCGGGCTGCTCCGGGACACTCGCATGGACAAGGTAAAGGTGTCCCACAATTCCCCCAACCCTTTCTTGCCCACTGATATTAGCATCCGCGCGGACATTATAAAGTGCCGGTGCCCCACGTCCCAAAATCCCGCCCACATTCTTCTGACCCACTACATTTCCAGAAAAAGCGGCATTTTTAATCGATTGATTTTGCTGACCACTGTTGTATACCGAAATCTCTCCGACAAGGCCCCCTACATACAGGCTGCTACTCCCCCCTGTCACATCCCCCGAAGCGGTGGTTTGCACAGTCTGTGAGCTATCCGTCGGATCTAATGCACTATCGATGGTCGACGCATTGCGAAGCTGTCCCGCCACTAAGCCGAGTTGATTGCCCGTGCCAACAACATCTCCCAGTACCGTCACCCCTTTGATATGGACTCCAATCCCCTGGCCCACAATACCGCCAACATTACTTTTAGCACTAACTTTGGTAAAGTCGGCGGTCACATTTTCAAGGACCATATAATCGTCCACGGAGGAGTGATCGGCACCGTACATGTGACTATAGCCCACCACACCACCAACCTCGGTATATTCTGGTAAAGTAATCGAACCACGAAAACTGGAGTTTTTGATGTTACCTGCATAGCTGTTGTAACCCATAAAACCTCCGACCTGATTCCCACTGGACTCCAAGTTGGTGATTTCTAAATCTACGCTACAATTCTCAATCACAGTCTCATCGTCTTTCGTACTGACATCATCCACTCCCACGACACCGCCCGACTGGCGATGCACCACCATCTTGCCCTGCACCGAACAGTCTTTGATATTCAAGCGATGCGCACGCCCAAAAAGCCCCCCATAATGACGCGAGTCCACCGTAGACACCCGATTTGCCAGTGGTGTGCCCTTGATCGTCACATTCGCATGCAAATTAGAATAAGTCAGCCTCGTTTCAGCCCTCAAATATCCAGCAATGCCACCAATGTTATGACGGCCATCCGTCGTCTCTCCCAGACCTTGGAGCGTGCCATCAAAATAGAGCTGATCCCAGTATCCTTCCCACATACGGGCGTAGCCGACTAAGCCACCACCGTAATAGTTTGTACTCACAGTACCGTTACCTCGAATACTTGCCAACGTCGCATCTACATATCCAGCCAAAAGGCCGATATGGCTCTGGCCATCCGTAACCGAACCGGTAAGATAAATGTCCTTGATCACAGTTGCGGCACGGCCCTGAATGGAGGCTGCCAAAGCTCCTACCGTTGTGTAGCCACTGGCATCGATAGATGCAGCCAACAGATTAAAATCTTGCAAAATACTATCTTGACCGATTACCTTAAACAGACCCGTGTCATTCGCATTTACCGTCGGAGAAAAATTGAGAATGGAAAAACCTTCACCCGCAATCTCTCCACGGAAGTCCGTGCGTCCAGAATTGACAATATTTTTAAGACTCGACCCTGCAAGATCAATATTGGCACCTAATTTGAAATATTTATTTCTGTCTACTGCTGCTATATTGGCGAAATGCACTTCTGTACAGATCAAATAGGGACTTGCCGCACTGCCATCTCCAGAAGCAAAACTTCCTCCAGACCACGAGGCTGTATTAAGGCACGCCTGCGTGCAGCCTGAATTCGGTGCACAGTAACTAAACGCATTGGAGAGTGTACCGGACGAGTCGGCCCCATCCGTAAAATACTTTTTAACGGTCACAGAATACGCCCCAGAAGCCTGCGCAGGCGCAACACAAGACATAAAATTCGGAGAGATATAAGTTGAGGTAGTACACTCCGACGTGCCTATAAACACCTTGCTATTCGAATGAAACCCTGCTCCTTGGACAATGACCAAGTCACCACCACTAAGGTCACCCTCGGTAGAGCGGACTTTTTCAACACTGACTTCGTTTTGCGACTCAATCGTAATAACTTGTTTTGACTTATTCTGGTCAGAATCTGTGATTACCAAGAGGTAGTGCACATATTCATTTTTATTCATACTGCCATGAATAGGAGTCGTCGCCGTCGACCACTTGTTTGGGCCAGCCACAATCAGCGTGTCCTGCTCTGTCACATTAGGAATCGCACTCGTCGAGTGCTGCTTATAGAGACGGGTAAATAAAGAAGTGGTGGCTGTGGAATTGTCCGTAGCCGACCAATTAAGTTGCCATTCAATATCTCCATCTCCCTTGGTCGAAGTGAAAGAGGCAATCACTGGAGCAACCAAATCTGGGACGGTAACACTGCGGACATTACCATCACAACGCTGATTACCAGAGCCATCTTTCGCACAGACAGAATAGTAGTAAGTGACCCCACCTGTCAGACTCTCCGAGTAGTTATATTCATGTTCTGCCGTGGTCGTCAATAAAGAACCATCCCCAGCAGGGTTCAAAGGGTCGGCAAAGGTCGAAGTACTCTTGGCATAGATGGAGTAATTAATGACCGCTGGATTCTCCGCAGTGGAGTACTGGTTGTCAGTAGCCGCATTCCAAGACAAACTCACCGAGCCATCTGCAAACTGCGCCTGCAAATTAGAGGAAAACGAGGGAGCTGTGGTATCGGTGGTCGTCTTCAGTGTACTGGAAACCAAATCCAACTGGGTAATGTTATTACTCTGGTCATACGCACGGACATGAAAGTTATAGCTACGATTCGCATCAAGGCCAGACACCAAGCAACTGGTCGGTTGGGCTGGACACCCCACCTGTGCACAAGGACAGAGTTTGATAAACTCCAAAGTCTGGGCCGCCACATCTGCAGTATAGATATTAAAGCCCGCGTAGTCCGACCAGTCTGAAGGCGCAAGCCATTTCACCACCACTTGACCCTCTGCCGGCGTTGTCAACTCTGACTCCGCAGCTACCCCCAAGAACCCTGGTGGGGGAAGCACATCCGCAAGCTGCACCTGCGATTTATCCAACTGAGTAAACTGCGTGCAGTTGGCAGTACCCCCAGGCAAGGTATTCGCATCATCACAAGCATTGACATAGATAGCGACTAAATCTTCACTCACGAAGGGAACTGTACTTGCATCAAAGGTTAACCCCGTAGCCGCATCCGCTTTACTGTAGGAAATTTGCAACATGGGCTCTTCAGGGCGATTTACAAACCAAATATTTACCGTAAATGTCCCTAAATCCTCGCTTGGAGATGCTCCCCAAGAAGCAACCAAGGAGGCCTTCGCCTTATCATAGGTAAAAGATTCCACTCCATTAAACTCTGGGGGAGTCAAGTCGAGCGTTTGTCGCACCAAAAAATTGCTATTGGTCGAAATATTTCCGTAGTCATCCACGGCACGCACACACACCGCATACTTGGTGCGTGGCTTTAAATTTTTGATGATGTATGCGTATTCCCCTTTTACAATCGTGGTCGCATCAATTTTGGAGTGTAAGATAGATTTTTCGAGGTCGCAGGCACTCTCCTCACCTTCACGCACATAAACATAGTAAGAACTCGCCCCTTCCGGGTCGGTTACAATAGGGTTTAAGGCATCAAAGAGAACCTCAAGCGAGGTATCTTCCGAGCCACTTGCACCCTTCTTCAGATCCTTAATCCCCAAAAATACGGGAGGAGACAGATCACCTGAATAGATAGAAAAGGGGGCTATCTTAGCTGTTTTATTGCCCTGAGGGTCTTCGTCTACAACCACAAAATGATAGTCGGTCTTTTCTTTTAACGACTCCACAATAAAACTCGTCGGAGGGTTCGCCACATCGGTGACCGTGGAGGTTTTCGCCAGCTTATAACCGGTCAGTAATACGGGTGCTGAGGAAGCTATGGCAAAGTACAAGTAACGCTTGACGATCCCACCATCAACTTCTGTCCACGGCGCTGTGATTACAAATTTACCTGCATCAATAACAATCTCAGATATCGCCTGAGTTTTCGGGGGGCCAAGATCAGGTACCGTCAACTGTACAGCCTGAGTATTCGTGTCACAAATATCCTCAGCACAGGCACGCACACCAAAAGAGTACCCTAAATCATCACCAAACTCTTTCAGCTGATAGCCAAGTTCATACGGTTCTGTACGTGCTAAGGGATCACGCGCCCAATCCACTTCTGTCCCCGCATTGCCGTAGACCAAAAAATGAGTGGGAGGAATCCCCTTCGCAACGCCCCAGCGGACATAAATATGATCCCTACGAAACTCGGCTGAAATAGCCCCTTCAAAAGTAGGTGGATTGCTCGACAATGTTTGCACGCGTAACTGGTTTTCCCCCACTTTAAACTCTTTACCCAGCACGGCTTGACAGGCATAACTATAGTAATTGCCTTCTTTAAGGCCTTTATCTAAGAAGGTGGTAAGAGTTGTATCGGCCGTCTGAAAGACCTTGGCACCATTGCGCAAAATGTCCATGCGTTCATAGGTCCGCGAAGTCGGCCACTCAAAGGTAAGCTCCACCCTGTCGTAGCCTTTAGGTTCCGCTTTTAAACAACCAATGAAAGGATTTAAGTCGGTTGGAACGGTTAAAGAAACCAGGTTGGTATTCTGATCTGTAGAGCCATTCGCAAAAAGAACCCGAACTCCAAAAGGAATCACATCCCCAGGCCGCTCTCCATCTAAAGGAAAAGCAAAGGTCGTATCTTTGACCACTGCCAAAGACTCGTTAAAGGCTTCCCCTTTAAAAACCTGGTACTGTACCTCCGCAGTCCCTCCAAACCAAGGTAACCAGCTCAACTCAGCTGTATTACCTTTAACTTCAATAAGCTGTAACCCTTTAAACTCTGTATCTGGAGAGCGCGCAAAAACAATCACATTTTGATTGCTGTCTAAACGACCATCTTGGGACCGTGCACGCACTTGCGCCATGAAGGTACCTGGCTGGACATTCTCGATTTGAAAACTATTCTTGTCAGCGCTCACAATGGAATGTAATTTTCCGAGCACGACTGGAGAACGCGCATCATCACGTACTAAAATATCGGTAAAATTGTTGGTAATGCCCCCATCATCAACAATAACAGGCTCCGCAGCGGATTGAGCTACATCGTTCGCATCTCCGGCGGACATATCCAAAAGGTAAATTTCGTAGGAATCAATAGGTGCGACTTGTGCCTTTTTCCAGGTCACCACAAAAGTTCCAGGAGAGGAAGTCGCCTGTACCGAGGTAATTCCCTTAAAAACAATCTCCGTCAACTCTTCTGGCGCAGTGGTTTTGCCGCACGAAGCCACCATAAGGCCACACCACAACACATATATCTGAAATTTCAACGTCACAAATAGATCTGAACATCTCATGAAATCTCTCCAGCCACTCAGGCTCTAGCTATACCAACGTGGTGTGGATCGGCTATCCCCCTGTCAAACTGGAAAAAATCAAATATATGGCTATTTTTACTCCTACTTTTGGCACTTGAAAAACCTAGATAACGAGACTTCAGCTCTATCTGGAAACTTGCTCAGAGAAGCACAAAGACTTGCCCAGACCTCCTTTATGGAGAGCAAAAACCAAGTTCAGATAAAAAAACTAAAAATACGGATGCAAACCCTTGACAAGATTTCACGAATTGTGTACAAAATGGTCATCGGCAGTCGCTGATTACCGCATCAAGCGGGGGAGTAGTTAAGTTGGTTATAACGCCGGCCTGTCACGCCGGAGGCCGCGGGTTCAAGTCCCGTCTCTCCCGCCACTTTTTTCCTTTTAAAATCAATAACTTGCAATAATTGATTTCCCAAAACGGACAGAAAAAATACAGTTACGTAATTTCGACAGGCTATATGCATGCTACCGCTGAGCTTTCAAAGTTAAGTATCTCTGTCTTTCCTAGCACGTAGACCCACATAGGTATCACTTCACAAGCTGACAATTCACGGGAGCAAGTAGGTGCACAGAAGGTCATCAACCTCCTCTGGGTGCTCTTTAAAATATTCGATATCTGAGTCCTTGTTTTGAATTTACGATCAAAAATCAGGTGCAATATAAAATTATCTTTTCTTTGTTTATTCTTTTTGGCTAACATATGTAATCCTTAACTCTATGTTATGGCTTCGTATGTTAAGTATC
>JAPPOJ010000131.1 GCA_028817975.1 Zetaproteobacteria bacterium
GACAGCTACAAAGTGAGATCGATACAAGACGCGCTTGAAACAGCATAGGTGAACTATTGTGAAGAATCTCAGGCGGGTGCTCAAACTAAGCACAAGTCCCGAACCACGCGAAGCCCTTGCCTATCAAGTCATTGTACTTTGCTTAGGCCTGGCTATAGCTGTGTCGCCACTGGTCGTGATCAGCTTTGTGCATCAAGGTGCGACGGTACAAGTCATGACCTCATTTCTTGTGCTCCTTGCCTTAGCACTCGGACCTTTTTTACTGAGAAAACGACACATTGCCGACAAAATACTCTACTTGTTGCCAACCGTAGGACTTTTAGGCGTACCAGGAATTACCTGGTTTACAGGTGGTATCCACTCCGTCGAAATCACCTTACTTGCACTCATCCCTGTGGCTGCAACCCTGTTTGTCAACTCAAAGTATGGTCTTATGATCACCGTAATCGTGGTGTTAGAATTGATTTTATTATCCATTGCCAGCGCCAGAGGCTGGATAACCAACGATTACCAAGGGTATATTCCCCGTGAAATCTATACGGTTATAGTCATGTCTATCGTGGTTACTTTCTTATGGGTTATTTCCACTTACTTTGAAAACCTCAAGAATCAAGCCATCTTAGAGCTTTCTCGGGTAAGAGAATCCGAAACCGACTTAGATAGGGCCAAGAGTAACTTCCTCGCCAGTATGAGTCATGAGGTACGCACCCCATTGCATGTGATCCTCGGTACAATTGAGCTGTTTCGTGACACCGAGCTAAGTGAAGAGCAAAGGCAATTAATCCAAAACTTAAACTCCAGCTCAAGTACACTCTATTCACTGCTCAATGATATTGTCGACTACGAAGAACTTTCCAAAGGGACCATTTCACTCTATCGCCAGCCTTTGCATATTAAGCACCTTATCGAAGATGTCCGCACTTCCGTGCAAAAAATGTCTCAAAATAAAAATATTCCTATTATTGGTTACTTTGAAGGTTACTTACGTTACACCTCAGACCCCGTAAGGCTCAAACAGGTCATCTACAACCTCGTCAGCAACGGTTTTAAGTTCACCCCTGAAGGAGGAAACATCCTGATCCGTGTGTATGGTCTGGAACACGGCTTTGAAATTTTCATTCAGGATACAGGAATAGGGATGGACGATGAAAAATTAGATCAAATATTTGAAGCCTTCGGACAAAAAGATCAATCGTCTACGCGTGAGCAAGGGGGGCTCGGCCTGGGTTTGACCATCTCTCAAAAGATTATAGACCTGATGGGGGGAACCCTCGAAATTCACAGTAAGCCTGAAAAAGGTACAACGATCAAATTATTTTTTCCAGAGCCGCCCTTAAAAGGAGCGTATGGGGTAGCCACGGCCCAGGAGTTTGAAGCCGAAAAATCCGTCCATGCGGACCTTAAAGAGCACATTCGTATTCTTGTCGTGGAAGATAACCAACTGAATCGTGAACTCATGGCTGCGTTCTTACGTGAATATTCCGTGGTCGATCTTGCCGAAAATGGGCATGAAGCTCTGCTAGCCTTAGGAAAAAATAGCTACGATATCATCTTCATGGATTTCCACATGCCCATACTCGATGGGTTCAACACCACTGCAGAAATTCGCCGTATTTACCCCCAAGGGCAACCTCCTTTCATCATAGGACTAACTGCAGATGTCATTCAGAAAGATAAGCACAAATCTCTGCAGATTGGGATGGACGATTATATGTCTAAGCCGGTAAATCGTGACCGTGTGTTTGCCAAAATTGCCCACTGGGGCAAGAAACTTGATAAACGTAAAAAAACTCCTGACCTTGACTCCTGAGTACCCTTTTAAAGTTGAAAAAACAATAATTGTGGTGGATTTATACGGATACAAGTGCTAGTTTAGCTCCCATGTTAAACAAAGAAGGAGTTCTACAAATGGCCCACCGTATTCGATCATTCACGAACCATATTCTAATGGTATCTTGCCTCACCTTATATAGTGGCTTGAGTTTAGCTAAGTCTCCATTTGTAGCGTTCCATGCTCCCACTCCTCTAGGGGTGGCAATACATAAGTGCGTGCACACGATGCACCGCCAGCCTACCGCTTGTCTACATATCAACCACGCTAAGATCTCAAAATCCATGGAGAGACTCGGTCAACGTATTATCAAGAACAACTTCGTCAAACAGACACTACCCAGTCCAGGCTTATATGGGCACGATTATGAAGACTTTGTCAAACAGCAACTCGAAATAGAACTCCCTACAAACCAAAACCTTGTGAACAATGTAAGCTATACGATCACAACTCATGAATGGAAACGCCCCCTCCAGCTCGGAGAACTCGACTTCATGGTACTCGACTTCTCCACGGATCAACTGCTCACCGTTTTCGAAGCTAAAAGTATGCATGACCCCGTATACATGCGTCGAGCTTACACCAAGGCCTCCAAACAACTGAGTCGCTTCATTGGCTGTCTGGGGTCACTGCATCTCATCCCTGGTATGAACATGTGTTTTCAATTCGAGTACGAAGAAGTCGACCTGGGAAACCCACGGGAGTGGGATGTCCACAAGGTTCAACCCGTTATCATTTTAGGACCCGTCGATAAAGCACAACAACACTCTAAAAAGGCAAAACGAATCGGGCACATACACCCAAGGACCCTAGATAACCCACAGGATAATGCTGCCTAGGTTTACCGAGAGTCTTGACACAGCATGTTATAAACATCCTTTTTTTTCAGACCATACTTTGCAGCTAGCTGGGCAGCGACTTCTTTTTTGCTGTGTGTGGGATTTTGAGTTGCTATAGACTGTGCTTCTTGTCGAAGGCATTCCACGGAAGGAGGGTTCAGGGATGCGTCATCTTTGTGAGGACTTAAGGCAACACAAATCTCTCCTTTGATCACTGCTCTGGCTCGCAAGGTTTGGAACACCTCAGCAGGGGTACCTACCACAATCTCTTCATGAAGCTTCGTCAACTCACGCCCCAAGCATAACCGTGCTTGGGGATGAATCTCTTTTACGAACTCTAAAGTATCCTGTATCCTCTGGGGAGACTCATAAAACACGATCGTCGTCTGCGGAGCCATCTGCAACCAACTTTCTATTTCCGCCTTTCGTGCCAAACTTTTATGTGGCAAGAACCCAATGAACATCCAACGCGCGTTAGGTAGCCCTGAAATACTCATCAAAGCAGACACAGCACAAGGGCCAGGTAGGGGAGTCACACGAATACCTTGAGCATGAGCCTCACGAATCAGGCGGTACCCCGGGTCAGAAATACATGGAGTACCCGCATCTGTTACCAAAGCTACGCTTTTACCCTCCTGTAGAATCATTTGCAACAGGTAAGTAGAACTCGCTCTTTCATTATGCTCATGATATGCCACAAGCTTTTTCGCTCCGACCTCAAGTAAATTGAGGAGCTTACGTGTGTGCCGTGTGTCCTCACACGCAATAATATCTACCGTTGTAAGCAACTTTTGCGCCCGAAAAGAGATATCCTGAACGTTACCAATGGGGGTAGCGACGACATGTAGTTGTGACAAAAGGATCACCTTTCTTAAGGAAGGAAGTCAAATAAAAAAGAGTTCCACCTGGTTAACATATACATGTTAAAAATTCAACAAAGTATCTCTTTACAACACCCCCACACAAAAGATTGCGACCTTCATCTCCTCAACCTTGTGGGAAAACCCGACCTAAGTCATGAGGCAGACCACAACACTGAGCAGCTCTTCATGAAGAGCTGCTTTTAAAATGCTAAAGTTACATGAAAAACATGCGCAAACCTGAGGAGAGGAAGAATGTATAATCTATGGACCTTTATAAAAACTTTGAGATTCAAATCAGCATGTATATTAACATTTCTCATATTTTCATGTTTAAATACTGTTAAAGCAGATGATTTCGACTACAACGATCCGAGGGTAAGAAATTTCTGGTATGAGTTCTTAACGCGAAGAAGCATACCTCAAGAAAAGCAAGTCGATTTCGTCAAAAGCACTCCATTATATGACAAATACACCTTTAAATTCACCGAACATACGCGCAAAACCAAAAGTGTCTCTATCGACTTTTATCTCACCCACATAGGGAAACACCGACGTAAACCCTTAGTGCTACTCTACCCAGGCATGACCGGCACAACCATACTCGACCGCTCTATCGCACATGTCTTCAACAGGAAAGGATATCACGTCGCCGTATCCCATTATTTTGATACTTCTCTTGTGGGCAGTACAAATGATCTTTCACTCAACATGCTAGATACCTTACGTGTTGGGTTTTCGACCCTAGACTACCTGATCAAAATTGGGAAAATCTCCAAGCAAGTGATAGATCAAACCCAAATTGCTCTATTTGGTACCAGTTTTGGTGCTATTCGCGCCGCATATCAGCTAGCACTGGATCAACGCATCCGTGCAAGCGCCCTGATTGTAGGAGGCTTTCCACTGGCAGATATCATGACCGACTCTGAGATACCCTACATTGAAGAGATACGCCACCACCATATGGAACACGAAGAAATCGCAACCCTTGAAGAGTATCGTCGTATTCTTAAGCAACAAGCTTTATTTAAGATCGAAGAATTTTGGAAACGACGCGATAACCACGATGTTTTTATGGTCACTGCAGCTAAAGATAGTTGGGTTCCCACACACACTCAAGAACAAATGTGGCAGGCACTGGGCAAGCCCTTTCGCATCAGATCCAAGTGGGGACATGTTCGTACGCCTATCTGCACACGCACAAAGCATATTGGGAAAATCGCCCGATTTTTCCAACAACAATTTAGAAACACCAAAGCCTGTCACCTGTCCAAACTAGGTCTCATCTGAGGCCGAGTCTGCGGACTGCATCGTAGCTTCAAAGTTTACACGTAACTGCTCGACCTTCATTTTAGTCTGCTCCAAACGCTGTTGTAACCCATGAATGAGTGTATAGCCTTGCTCCACTTTGGAGACCAAAGTATCCAAATCCGAGCTATCGGAACGTACTTCGGCAACAATCTGCTGCAAAGAAGCCAGCATCTCTGTGTAACGCAAAGTCTTTTCCGTCTTATCTTTTGTAGTTTCGACACTTTCCATTTAATTTCCCTTTTTCACTTTAATATGAACAACTTCCATTTCTACGACTCCATCTAGTAAACGCGCCTGGAGCTTCTCAGAGGTCTGTATATCATGCGCAGAACTTACGACACCCTTGGTAACCGACTCAAGACGTGTCCAACCTTTTTGCAACCACCCCGTAGGATCATGCCGTGTAACTGCCACCTCAAGTTCACGCAACAATCGTTCTTTGGCCATGAACGTATTGTCCACCGCACGCCGCAGCTGCTCGCCATAGGCTACAAGCTCATGACTATAGTGCGTAAACTTCTGCACCACCATGTGCACCATGCTCTGATGAGCTTGGGCCAACCGCTGATGCCCCATATTCAAGTGAATACCCGCATATCTTTCTAAAGCATGCGCAGCTGCCACCAAGCTTTGTTGTTCCTTATGTGTCTTCTCCGTGACAAGGGCACCAAATTTTTGGATAACAGACATAAGGAGTGTGTTTTCATGCGCCAAACGTGTCGAAAGATAATGCTGTAATTGTGTAACACTCTGCTCAAGCTTGTATCGAACATCACCGACAAGATCCGCAACATACTCTGCCGCTGCTGTCGGAGTCTTTTGCCGCAAGTAACACACCTCTTCTGCAACACAATAATCATCATGATGCCCAATAGCGGCAATCACTGGAACTTTGCTACGACATATGGCCATCGCGATTTCACGGTCATCAAACCAACGCAGGTCAGCAGCACTTCCTCCCCCTCGAGTAATGACAATAAGCTGACAAGCCGCTTGCTCTAAGTGACCCAAAGCTGCAATCACCTCGCGCGAAGTTTTGTCTCCCTGCATCGCACAAGAACAGAAGAGGACTTCACCTGGATAATGCGAAACCCGAAGCTGATCCAAAAAGTCGCTTTCAGCTCGCGAACCTGCAGCACTAATGAGGCCAATACGTAAAGGTAGAGGTGAGAAAAAAGCTGCTTTATTGAGCTGATCGAGTCCCTTCGCCCGCAGTTCTTTCAACAACGCCTCACGTTGCAAAGCCAAAGCACCCTTTGTAAACGAAGCATCTATCTGCAGCACTTGTAAGCTTAACTGACTGCGCCCTTTGTAAAACTGCACCCGCACTTGCAGCCTCATTTTCATATCTTCGCTGAGGATGTCCTCTATTTTATCTAAACCCAACTTCAATACGATGTTGCGGCTTTGTGACTTCCACAACAGACAACCTATCGTAAATGCGGCTTGACTACTTTTAGACGTGTCTGTTTCAGCCAAATCAAAGTAGATCGCGTTTTTACGCACAGATAGGTTTTGTACTTCGCCAACCACCCATATGGGTGCTTGAAACTCTTCTGTAACAATGCCTTCGACACGCTCAACAAGCTGGCGAATCGTCCAAGAGTCTTGTGGTTTTTCTTCTCCCCCCCTCACAAGATCTACCTTGTTTACAGAGCTGCTCGCGGGCTGAGGAGAGGACCGGGCACAAAGCTGCTGAACCGTTGCTAGATTTTCAGCATTGAAAGGAAGCACCCAAAGCTTTTCTTGGGTCCAAAACCTGGCTCCCATAGACTTGATCATCTCATGGTGCGGAAAAGTATTCCCGCCCAAAGTGATATATTTCTCATTATGATGATAGTAAAGGTCCAATCAGTTCTCCCTGAACTCGAAAAACCATTTTTGAGTGCAATTGACGATAAGGCTCAACTTAACTGTAATACAAGGAAGTTGCAACAAAACCGTGGCAACACCCTAATATTATAAGCTTAAAAAAACAAAACTATTTTAGTGAGAGTTCAAAAAAACAGGCCTCGAGTCACCCATTCATGGTACATATTTAAACTGATGTTTTAACTAAATATGTCGATAACATACCGAAAGGTATCCGTATGCCCAGCAAAATGACACGCAATAAGCAAATTGAAACTGTCCGCAAAGAAATATTGTATCTCATCGAAAAGAGACTCAGCCCCATCGCCATGCGCGTAAGATATACGTCTATCCCTCTTGAATCCAAAATGAAATGGAAGCCCACGGTACTCCTTATTGCTAATTACTCCTCAGGTAAGTCGACCTATATAAATGAATTGGTGGGGACCAAAGTTCAGCAAACAGGTCAAGCACCCACAGATGATGATTTCACCGTACTTACCTCTGCAGAAAAGCCTCCTACTGTGGAAGGTACCATTGAAGTCACCGAAGAGCGTGAAGGTAAGGTGCTTTTTTACGACCCCGAGTTCCCCTTTGAAGATCTGCAACGCCATGGAGACAAGCTCGCATCTCACTTTCGTTTTAAAAAAGTGGCGGGAGCATCTATTCTGGAGAATATTGCACTGATTGACACTCCAGGGATGATCGACGCGGTCACTGAGTACGATCGCGGCTATGACTACCAAGAAACCATCAAAGACCTTGCACAGCTTAGTGATCTCGTTCTTATATTCTTTGATCCACACAAGGCGGGTACCATTCGAGAGTCGTATACAAGCCTACGCGAAACCATCCCTCAAGCAACTTTCGAAGATCGAGTTGTCTTCATTATGAATCGCATTGATGAATGCAACCACCTCGAAGACCTCATCCGTGTCTATGGCACACTATGCTGGAATCTATCTCAAATGACAGGGCGTAAAGACATCCCACGTATCTTAATGACCTACTCCAAGAGTGCTCTTGAAGATCCTCGTCTGGAGGAAGATAAACCCTTCTTGCAGTATCTGAGTAATCAAAGGAACGAACTCTACCAGCTGATCGAAACCACAACAAGACACCGTTTGGATCATCTCGTCTCCTTTATCGAGTATCACGCCGCACGCGTCGGTAAAATTACCGAAATTTTCCAAGGTATTCGCAAACGCCGCAACTACCGAACCATTCGGTGGAGCCTCAGCGGACTGCTCGCGACTCTCATCGCAGGGAGCTTGATCGGCATCTATATAGACGTCACAACAGCTTTTGGCTCCTCCAGCGAAACAGCAGCCGTAGCCACCGGACTGGCAACAGCTGCGGCATTGTATGGTGTCTGGAACATTTTTGTGTATAGGGTTATTCTGCAGAGTTATCACAATCGCGAGATAGAGAAAATAAAAACAGGCAAGCCACAAGGCTCCGCACTCGAGCAAGAGATTTGGGTCTCGATTCAAAGCACTGTGATTGAAGCTCTCGAAAATGGTTATCCACGAGAAAGTCTCAGTAATCTCCGTAAAGAACAACAACAGTGCCAGGAGTTAAAAGTAGATGCGGCTCAAAGACTGCGTGAAGCTATTCGTCACATTGACTAATCTGAGTATCTCTTCCACAGCGTTCTGCAACTCAGCTCTCTCTCCTACACAGCAAGCGCTGCTGCACCAAATACGTAAAGTTCATAGACTCACAGCTGCCCAACAACAAAAAGTCAAACAAATCTTTCAAGCATCCCGCTTCATAACTCAAGGAAGCCCTTATACCACCCATCATCCCATATCCAAACAAGAATGCCGCTTGCGCCGCAAAAAAGCACAAGCACCCAATTTCGAGTCACTTCAGTCGCTTTGTGGACACAAAAACATGGTACCCGTCGCTACCCAGGACAAGTTTATGGCTGACGGTGGAGTATGTATCGATCAATATGAATTCCCGAATATTGTTTGCGAATATCCCTTGGTATGGGTACGCGCCCATGAGGCAGCTCAGCTCTGTGAAGCACTCGGCAAAAGACTTTGTGACACCCACGAATGGGAGCAGGCATGCGCAGCTCCTGAGGGCGACACTCAGCCCCTGTACAGCTACCGCAAGCCAGGAGAATCTCTACGCTCGTGGCATAAGCGGCAACGTAAACAGCACAATCACCGTCGCAAGAAGGTGTGGGCCACCCGAACCTCATCCAATACCTCGTTGTGTGGATTTAACAGTAGCAAGTCACCAGAGTGTGATCTCGCTATATCCGGTAAAGGAGGCTCGGTATGGAAAAAGTGTGGCAGTAACACCTTCCCCGCTGGGAGCCACCCTCAATGTCACAGCCCCCGTGGGACTTACGATCAACATGGCAATGCCGCAGAGCATATGAATCTTCCTTCTAGGGAACATGAACGTACCTCTCAACAAGGTAGCGGTTACACGGAGATGAAAGGAAGCTGGTTCGTATTTGGCAAGATCCACGCCCACCCAGACGACTGCTACTGGCGTGCGCCTGGATGGCACCTATCCAAAGTGAGTGATCCACAAAGTCATCACAACTACCACCTCAGCTTTCGCTGCTGTGCTGATGTTTCCCCACCTAAACCCTAGTGGCAACAGGCCTATTTTTCAACACTATTTACTTTCGTAGTATTCCAACCGATAAACCGACGACATCGAACAACGTTTACAAAGGTGTGCCCATGATTCTGTATCGTTGCATATTAGGCTTGCTTGTATTGCATGCCACAGCACGGATAGCTCAAGCAAAACAGGTACTTTTACTCGAAACCATCTCTTTACCCGTCGTTCAAGAACACAGTAAATGGTTTAAGTTACAGCTGAAAGAACTGAATCCTAATGTTCACATCGAGACTTATAATGGAGAAGGCAACGCTGAAAAAATCGAGCAATTTTTAAAGGCGCGTTTGGCAAAAGGCAAAGTAGATATTGTAGTTGCCAACGCCACCCTGGCTGCAAAAGCAGCTCAAAAATTACTGGGTGATAAAAAGATCCCTTTGGTTTTCTTCACCGTCTCCCAACCCGCAAAAGCTGGATTAGTCGAGCAAGTCGGCGCCCCAAGCGGCACCTTCATTACTGGCGTACCCCATAGCGTTTCCAAAAAAACACAGGTCTCTATCCTCAAGCGCCTCCTTCACGCTAAAAAAATGAGAGTCACTTTTTTGGGCAGCACGTATCCCTCTGCAGTGGATAATTTAGCCAAGTTAAAGGCTATTTTTGCGGAAACAACTCACTTGGAGCACTCCGAAATTATTGTCGATTACAAAAGCGGCAAAGACGCTGAAATGAAAGCCATGCAGGCAAAAATGATCCAAAAAGCACAAGCTCTTGCCAAAGACACGGACTTCTTTTGGATACTCACCGGGCCTGCTGCAGAAGACCCGAAGTATCTCATCCAGCTCCAGCAAATTAAACCGATTGTATTTGCACCTAACATGGAGGCTGTACGTGCCGGAACATTGTTTACCATGCTACCCAGCAAGGAGAGTAGTGGCCGAAAGGCCGCCAGAATCACCCATGCAATCTTGCAGGGTCAAAACCCAGGAAGTATCCCTGTAGAGCATACGAAAGAGGTTTCTTTCGGACTCAACATTAAAACGGCAGCAAAACTTGGGATCGTTGTCCCCTCGGATCTTCTTGACTTAGCCACGGGCAATATCTACAAGTAAGGACCAAGCTCAGGTGATCAAGCTCAACCTACAGCTCAAATTGATCCTACTGGTGATCCCTTTAATGATCGTCGGACCGATTATTGTGGGGTATTGGTCCATACAAACCTCAAAAGCCAGACTATTGGAAGATGCTTACAAGCTGATTCAGATCCAAGGTGATAGTTTCGTTGCTGACCAAGTAGAACGCCGCTATCAAATTTTACAAGATAATAATCTTCTACAAATCTCCCAGTATACCAAACACTATCAGCAAGAGATCAAAGATCTGATTATGCAAAAGCCCACGGAGCAAAATCGTAATATCGCGATACATGACACCCATACAAATATCATTATTATGGACCCGAACCTATCCGACCTCAATTTTAGCTACGGGGAAATCATCAAAGTACTCCACAACACCGCAGAACAAGGTGTCCTCACATTCCAAGGTGCGAAGTATCTTTTCTATAAAACAACTTTTCCTCGCTGGAATTGGGAAGTCTATAAATTCTATAACTTTGATAAGATATCCAAGACGATTGACCAAATCGTTTTTGCTACTGCAGGTGTGTGTCTATTTTCAGCTACTTTTGTGAT
>JAPPOJ010000313.1 GCA_028817975.1 Zetaproteobacteria bacterium
AAGTCGGCAAACGATACTCGCCTTAGTCTCGTGGGCTGGGAGATGTGTATAATAGTCATCTCTCAAACCACCCCCTCTGCTCCACTCCAGTCACCTCTCCCCCCACCCAGGCAAAACCCTGAAGGAACCACATTTCCACAAGAGCCACAGCTCTCCAACACTGCTAGTTTCCTCAGCCCCCCTGCGAGTAAACTAGAAGCACTGGCAACACCCCAACTCTCCGAGTTTTTAAATGTTTCTTCCGTCTCTCGATTCAAGCCCGAACTCGGAGTAAAGTTCAAGCTACCCCACTATGAAGTCAGGGTAAATGGGAAGGTCGTGGCTCCTAAAATCTCGTTAAGCCAGATCTACGCCACGTATCAAGCAAAAGGGTGGCCCCTCAATAGTCAAATTTTTAAACATGGGTCCAAAAAACCGATCTCCATACATCAGTTAATTCGCTCCATCGACCAGAAGCCACAGCACCACTCAACAGGGACCTCCTTTGCGTTTTTTAAATATTTACGCAATTTTATCATCCTTACACTCACCTTCTCCGCTGCTTTTTTTGGCTTTCAGAGCTTACAAAACTCTCTTACGGATTACATCGAACAGCTACTCGACACGAAGCTACAACGCTCCTTAACCATGTTAGCCCCAGAAGACAGTGAACAGGCCCTTTCCACTCATCCCATTCTCAGTGAGTTTGGCCAGGAGATGACGACAACACGAGAGCAAGCCTGGGGCCCCGTCTCTTTTGCACTTACAGAACTCGACTCCTGCGCCGAGCGCTGTCAAATTGTCATTCAAGATAGCCAACAAAACCAGAAAACACTGCTCTTTCTCACGACAGAACACTTACAAACACTAGCTAAATCCACCGGAACTATTTGGATTATAGCTAAACCCAGCCCATCCGGGGAAAACCTCCTTTTGCAATCTGCATGGCTTAGCAAAGCAGACCTCCTTGCCGCACAAAAGTCACCGTAAATTTTTCAAAGCAGCAAATCTACCGAACTGGACTGAAAAAAAAGTTGACCTTGACTCGGCTTTCAGGTAGTATGGGGGCCGATTTATGCAGAAACAATTGCCCCTTGCAAATACAGCAAATGTTGGTCCGCCGGTGCGGGACTGGGGTGTATCCATAGGAGTTATGTAAACATGCCAGTACCTAAGTACCGTACCTCAGCATCCAAACGAAATATGCGTCGCTCACACCATGCACTTAAAAATGTTGGTGTTTCTGCGTGCCCAAATTGTGGGGAAATGAAGCTTCCTCACGTTGCTTGCCCTTCATGCGGACACTACAAAGGACGTCAGGTGATCGAGCTTAGCAAGTTCACCCCAGAAGCAGATAGCAACAGCGAAAGCACCACAACGGACAAAGCCTAAGTCCGTTTTTAGGGTGCACCCCTATCTTTAAGTTGGTATAAACAAACAGCCGCGATCTCTTTGTCGCGGCTGTTTGTTTATCTCCAGGTCTCCAGTACCTTCCAACGAAGTACACTACCATGACGCTCAAACGAAATCAGACCAACACTGTAGAGGGGGAGCAGTAATGAAAACACTCGCACTTTTTCCAGGACAAGGCTCACAAAAAATCGGCATGGGCGCCGAGCTGCTCGACAATTTTCCATTGGCAGCACACATCTTCGAAGAGGCCGAAGACGCGGCCAGAGTCCCCATACGCAAGCTGTGCCTCAACGGCCCAGCGGAAGACCTCCAACTGACCCAAAACCAACAACCTTGTCTACTCACAGTAAGTACCGCGACCTGGCGTGTATGCCAAGAAGAAGCCGGCATCACCGCCGACTTTTTTGCCGGACACAGCCTTGGAGAGTTCTCTGCATTGGTTGCATCCGAACGCCTTCCCTTTGCTGAGGCCGTCAGCCTTGTGTGTGCACGAGGGCAAGCAATGCAAGCGGCTGTCCCCACAGGAGTTGGAGCTATGGCCGCCATCATTGGCGGCACCGCTGACAGCATCTTAGACGTCTGTGAGTCCGTACGCCAGCACACAGGCCAAGTGGTCGAGTTAGTGAACTTCAACGCCCCGAACCAACACATTCTTTCTGGGCATCAGCAAGCCGTCACCCGTGCAGGAGAAAGGCTTCAACAAGAATTGCGACTCCGTGTCACCCCCCTCCCTGTAAGCGCTCCCTTTCATTCTTCACTCATGGTAGCTGCGCGGGAAAAAATGGCCCCCCTCATTGAAAAAGCTTCCTTTCATGAAGGAAAAGGGACCATGATCGCCAACCTCACAGGTACGCTGGTAGACCACTACGAACCAAACCACTTGATTCGCCAAATCGATTCAGCGGTACTCTGGAGCCAAAGTATGTCCTGCGCTCAACAGCAGGGTGTAGAACATTATATTGAATTCGGCGCCGGCAAAGTGATGTCCGGACTCGCACGTAAAAATCTCGGTAAAGACATCAAAGTCACCCACACCGACTCTATCAAAAGTGCACTGGAGAGCCTGGCCAACCTACACTGCCCAAGTTAATGGGATGAACTCTTTTTAAAAGAGATAAAAATTTTCAACGAACGACCACACGGGCACTTCACGACTTGACCTGTTTTCCATTTGTTTTGTACCTTTAAAATTCAGATGAGACTTCCAACAAGGAGTATGGATTTTGAAGCAGTTTTTGACGCTTACCACGTTTATCAGCGCACTGTCCTTAAACACCCAGCCTACGATTGTAACCACCTACCCCACACAAAACTTATCCCCACAACCCCAAACAGCACTCACACAAGACGACCTCAACTGGTACCGGAAGTGGCACCACAGGTGGTTATCTCTTAAAAAGAAAAGCACCGGATTGCAGAGCGTGGGCCAAGAAGAGCTTTCGGAAAAGAAATTTAACCTTCTCCGCGGTGAAATTATAGACAAGTGGGGCTTTTTTCCACCGCTAAACTGGGAGCCAAAGATAGGCGAACCTTTTCCACCACATGTTACACGCCAAGAGCCAAACTAGCTCCTCCACCTAACTACTTCTTACATGCACACGCTCGCCGTGCATTGGCAAACGAGGCCGAGCCAGAAGTATCACTGTGTGTGTTAATGCGGTAAAACTGGATATTCAAAGTGGGATCATCAAAATAAAAGCAGCCACTCCCTGTTACCTGTGAACTGGTGTTCTCACCCATCGCAAAGGTCGTCGCATCATTGCCCAACAGAGTATCTAAAACCACCTTACAACTGGCTTGGTTATCCGCATACCCCCGAAGCGCAGACTTCCCCACATGAGACTCCGTGGCAAAAGCATGATAACTGCCACCTTCCGCAGCACAAATACTGTCACAAGACTGACCTGGACTCGAAAGGTACCAACAAAACAGGTCATCTACAATCACACCATTTACACTCGGGCATTCACTGTAGACATGAAAATCTTGGGTTTGCTGCTCTACAGGCAACTTTGGTGGCGTCGCATTGGAAAGGTAAGTCATCTGCAACGCAAACTTGCCCTCCACACTCCCACTCGTCACCAACCCCGTCGTCGCATCTATGACAGGACAACCCGCTGCAGACCAGCCTGCATCTGTCGAACGCATTCCCGCACAAGGCCCGTACCCCGTATCATCATCCGCAACCAGCACAAACTCCATTTTGCCATACTTGTCCGCTGCAAACAGATCCGTCACCGTTTGGTTCACAAAAACATCTTTCGAGTTGTCCGTATAAGTAATTGTAAATGGCACCGGACTCGCCCAAGTATTGCCTCCCGCCTGCAAATAATAAGGCTGGTTCAAAGTCGCATTGGAGGTCGCCAGCCCTCCATCGAGTTGAATACCAATCGCATCATTGATTTCTTTCGGCCGCAAAGCAAAGCTCGGCGCTGCACAGGTGGTGGCAAAGACATCCGCACAAATGGGTAAATCCGCCGCAACCTCATTCGAATCGTTCGTCACCGCAGATACCTGGACCCCCAAAGGAGCTGCTAAAGCTTCCCGGTCGCAGCTACGACTATCAATCGTCCCGTCGGCGGCAATGCTAAGACTGCAAGAAGCTCCCCCTGAGTGAGAAAGCGCATAGTCCAAAAAGCTACTTACATCTACCTGGTCATCTGCCGTCGCGCAGCCCAAGCGCATTTTGCCACTTACTTTTAAAGACTCTCCCTCCGCAATACTCACCGCATCTCCTGCAACCGAGAACTGCAACTCAACTCCCACCACCTGCGGAGGACGTATTACCAAGTCCTGAACCGCCGTCAAAGTATCTCCGGAAAAAGGCTCCACATAAGTGGCCATAACCTTCGTCGAGCCATCCAAAACAGTCGTGACATGACCCATACTCCCAGGAGCATTTTCCGGATCACTGGATATATTGGCCAGAGTGGCATCCAATACCGACCAAGAAACCACGCCAGTCAAATCTTCTTCTTCACCATTAGAGTACAGCCCGGTCGCTTTATAGATTAAGTTCTCCTGTCCACAGAAAACCTCTGTTTTTTCTGCTTCGACTTTAATCTCGCGAATCACCGCATCAATAATACGTATTTCTGCAGTCGTTTCATGTTTATCATAGGTCGCCGTAAGAGTAGTCTGCGCCCCCTTCGTCAACCCCTTAACCAAAATATACTCTTTAACAGGTGGCGCACTACTCGTCTGACTCGTGTCGCTAGAGGACGAGTCTTCCTCCGTCTCAGAGGAAGTGGCATAAACTAAGGCTGGTTTTTCAGCAACAATTTCAGCCACCGTACCATCCGCAATCTCAAACTTAGACCATGCAGCCATTGCCGCAAGTGTACTATCCGGCAAAGTACCATCCAACTTCACTTCGCGAGTATAGCCTTCAGGCACAAGAATGATCTCCGAAGGGTTGAGTTCAATTTTACTGACTTCTTGCTGTTTGATGGTGATCTGGCGCTGGCCCTTAGACTCTCCATACTCAACCAAGACCTCAGCCAGGCCCGACTTACGCGCGGTTACGTTGCCCACCTGATCCACTTCAGCTTCCCCGCCCAGTCCCGCACTCCACACAACAGAAGAACTCACATCGAAGATTTTACCGTTACGAAAGGTGGCCATTGCCTTGTAGGTTTCGTACCTACCTACCAAAATAGCCTCATTTTTACCGTCTTTATGACGATCCGTAGGATAGTCCAACCAGTAGGGAACCACCTCCAACTGTTGGATGGCAGGCATCAAGACCTGGAGAGGAGAGGCTATTTTCTGGCTTTTGACAGCTCCTGGCTGCTTGTAGCTCGCGACGACGACAACTTCCCCGACGCGCTTACCTAAGATCGTCCGCGGATTCACCGGATCTACCGCAGCATAGCTGACATCCTGCACCGACCAAACAATATTTTCTCCAATGTCGACTTGATTCCCATTGGTATACGTCGCCAACAACTTCATATCTTGCAACGCCCCTACACGCAGAGCCTTTGGGGTAATTTCCAGCGATTCCACCTTGTTTTGCAAGACTTCCACCGGAATACTGCGCTCCGTGCCATTTACCGTTGCCAGCAGAGCAGCTTGCCCCGCAGCATGCGCGGTAAGTTCAAAGACAAAACGGTTCTCGGTAGGCGCCACCGTCACAAAGGCTGGATTCGCAGAAGCAACCTTCATATCTAAAGGGTCCAGCAAATAATGATTGGGATTGTTCAACTTAAGCTCAACCTTCAAAGTAGCTGCGACTACGAGAGAAATCGGGCTCGGGTGCATATGGAAAGCCACCGCAACCGAACGCGTCGCCGCAGAAGACTGTACTTCGCCTCCCTCGACCTCCTGCAAACTTTTCTCACTCCCGGTAAAAAACTCCGCCACTTTAGCTTGAACGTTTTTTTGCTCATTGACCGGAGCTTCCGTACTACAGCCCAGGTGCAGCAACACCAGAGGCCACCCCGCAAACTTACGCAGTTGTCGGCTCACATCATACTCCTTGTTAAGGACAGGTATACGCAACATCAAAATCTAGCTCCTCCTGCCGCTTAAACCCACTCGGTATGACAGGGGAAGCACACGAGCATACCCTGCCAATTCCACTGAATTTTTGAGATGGGTCTACTTGGGTAGCACCTGGATAACGATACCCCCAGGTGGAGGTCTCATCCAAAATACTGTGGGTCGAGTAGAAACAGCCATTTTGGATCGTCGACAAAGTCGCACCCGAAAGGGTTAATAGGCTACCCGTGGTCGGCCCATAGTAACTGTCTGTCTTTCCTGCAGGCGTCAAGTGATTATCCACAACCTCTTTGCAGATCGCTAAAGTATCGACTGCACAGGTATTCACACTCAACTCACGCCCGGAGGCAGAGCAAACATCCTCACAACTCTCGTTCATCGCACCATAAAAGTAGCAGAGGTTATTTGTGGGATTAAGGTATCCCCCCACACATGGCATGACGACCTTAACCTCGTAGGTGGCAGCTTTTTTGCCATAAGGTTCACTTAAAGAGGTGTCATCATAATCTTCAATGTAATAACTACTTCCAGTACGGAAAGTGAGTGTATAGGTACCTTCTTGCAGAAAGCGAACCTGCAAATAACCGTTACTGTCTAGCGACGTCGCAGCAATGACTTGGTCTCCACTGTGAAAGACATCTGAGCCATCACTACCATTCGAACGCAAGACAGAAAGCCCACTTATCGTCCACTCAAAGTCTTCAATACGGGATTTATTAGGATTGACCACCACAGCCTGTTCACTGCCATTCGAGTATTTCAACAAAGCACCGAATTTCAAATCATGGCCACGGGCGACCTTACACGACGCACTCGGAGTACCCTCACATGCAGCGTCCTCAAAGTTATGCAAGACCACCGAAGGGGTGGCAAACTTCTTATCCTCAAACAGTGCATCTGCACTCGTGATGATTTTCGCCCCTGACACCGGGTCCGTGTAAATGGCGCGCAAACCAATCGGGCCGTACAACCCCTCAGACCCGATCGAAACCAAACAACCATGCTTCGCACCTGTCCCAAAAAAAGCACTATAGACATAATTACTGTCACTATCCACGTCCACGCGCCATTCTAATTCCGTAGTCACGTCCACCTTCGTGCTTAAGTCATTCTCAAACACCACTTGACCACTCAAACAAATCGATTCTCCCAAACTCGCGGTGGGGGTCTCTAACTGACTCCCATCTAAAACGACCGGGGTCACACTACTCGACCCTGGAGCCACAGGCTTCTTCCACACCAGCTCCAAACTTTGCACCTTAGCATTGGAAACGACCGTCTTAGCTTTACCAAACTCTTTGCCCTGCTTCTTGACCACCACTTCCACGGTATGCGCAGCAGCAGTATCCATAGAAATAGCCTTCATCACATGGGTATTCTCACCGTTATCCTGCAATAGTACCGCGTAAGAGGCGGAATCTCCCGCCAACGCATATTCCACTTCCTGAGTGATGTCTCGCTTCGAGCCGTCGGAATAGACCCCCATCACCGAGAGTGTCGCCGTCTGATCATAACGAATGAAAGACTTGTCAAAGCTCACCTCGACACTTTCAAGGCTCGCTTCGGCGACCCTTACGCCTACCTGAGTGGTCATACCCTGGTAAGAAAAGGTGTACGCCTGCTCTCCCACCCCAATAGCCTTCAACTCATATGGATACTCAAAGTCAAACCCTACCACCATAGAGTTGACCTTCTCCCACTTCACCTGACTCGAAATGTCACGCTCACTGCCATCCGAATAACGCCCCAAAATCTTAAGCTGCTGGGTTTCCCCCAAATCCAACTCCAGCGCTGCTGGCTCTGCGACCATAGACTGCAAACGTGCATCGGTGACGGTCACCGTTGTCTCAAAAGCCAAGTCTCGATGTTTAATCGGGGTAATCTTAACCTGAGCCACCCCTATTTGTTGACCATACAAAGAACGTTCTTCGGCATTAACCGTCAGAGTTTCTCCTTCCCCCACAAGCTCAATGTCAAACTCTTCACGATACGGGGCCACCACCCCATTACTAAGACGAGCAAGTAAAGAAATATTTTTAACACTCTGAAGATCCATGATGACCGGAGTATCTTCCACAAAAATCTGTGCTAGGGAAGCTTCTGCAATTTTAAAGCTCACCGCAAACGAATCCTGGAAGTCACGGTAACGGGCGACCACCGTCCCATCTCCCTCACTGCCCACACGAAATTTAGAGGGATCTAAAGGGTCTGCAGTAACGATCCCTGGAGGTTGCACCGTCCACTCCACTTGCGAGGTGACATCGATCACGCGTTGATCCGAGAGCACCGCTAACGCCCGCACCTGAAAATCATCAGGTCGCACCGCCCCCCCAATCTTCACCACCCGTTTCATAATGATACTGTTGTCAAGAATCATGTGCTGTACAGTTGCATCCAGCACTTCGACTTCCATTTCAGTCCGGTGTCCTGCAACCTCGACAAACAGCTTTTGCTTACCCACCTTTTCTGCGCGAATCTTATAACCTTGTTCCGATTCAATCACTCGAACAATGGGGTCCCCTTCAAAGTTAATCTCCAGCCCACTGCGCACCACATCCACACGTTCCAAGGTGTAGTGACCAATAATATTTAAGAACGCCACATCCCCTTGAATCAGTTCCAGCTTGCTCGACACGGCATGAATCCTCTGCGGGGTCGCCAAGTCTAAATCCGCCAAGTTTGCTGCAGCCGTCTGCTCGACCTCAGCTCCCTGTTCCGCTGCATCCTCTTGCCGTTGTGAAGATGTAGGCTGCTCTGCCACACTGGCCGGTGCGGCATTGTAGTCATCCGTACCCGTCTCACTATCACAGGCCAAAATACCTAATAGCAGCCAAACGATGCCTGTGGCGAAGAAACCAGAACGAAACATGCATTGAGTCTTCATCGTCATTTCCACCTACTCCACACGCACCACAAGACTGTCTGCATGTGCCTTCCCATTTTCGTCTTCAAAGTGAGCATCGATCGCAAAAGTCCCGGCTGTCGCTCTTGCAACCAAAGTACCGTCCTGCTTGACGTAGCCCAACAAGTTCCCGTCCGTGGGGTTTTCATAATTCCAAAACAGCTTATCGCTAGCAGTCACATTCACCGCCGAACCATCCGAATACTCCATAAAGGCAAAGATCGGCTTGGTCGTGTTCACTCCCAGCGCAATGACCGCTAAGTCCGGGTCTAACGACTCCACCACGCTCGCCGACTCAATAATCAACCTCAGAGGAATGGCTTCCGCCACTTCAAAAACATCACTCACTTGCACCACTTCTCCACTCGAAACATGAGAACAGGTAGAAATTAAACGGACACTGCCAACAGCACTCGCGGTCACCTGCTTCACCACCATACTGGTCGGCGCAGAAGCCATCGTTGTCACCCCCAATGCTCCCGTATCGATCACTTCGGCATCCACCACACAACTCCAACCGCTCTGAGTCAAATAACTATCTTCTAACCGCTCCACCTCCTGAGTGGAAAACACGCCAAACAAATTGAAGACCGCAGAGAGTCCGTGGACAAAACCACCTGAACTGTTCTCACTGGTATGCGCCAATCTCTGTTCTAAACCCACCAGCTTCTTTGGCTCCACTTGAATGGTGTAGGTCGCCACCATTCCAGCAAACTCTGCTTTCACTTCGTCCGTTCCAACCGCCGCAGCTGCACCCACTCCAACTTCAAGTCCAGCGTTATCAAAGGTAAACTTCGCCGCCCCACTACTCCACTGGCATTGTGAGGATACATCCAGCTGACTGCCATCACTCAAGCTCAACAAAGCTCGAAACTGCAGGCTCTCTCCTAAACTCACCGCAGCGGTGGAAGCTGGACGAATTTCCAAAGCATGTTTGTCCGCTTCAAATACCACAACCCTTACCGGCAACTGCAAGCCACGATAGGCAAAGACCACATTAAAATCTCCCGTCTGCTGCCCTTTAAATTGAATCTGCTGCTGTTCTTGAGCAAAATGAACGTCGACTTGGGTAGGCTTGGACTTCACTTCCATCTCATCGAACTGTACTAAATCCGAGGTTTTGTCTTTCAAGAGTGCCTCAACCTTCACCCCTTGCTGTAAACCCAAGGGTACAGCAATACCATCTGGGGTGGCCGTAAGCGAAATCACCGAATTTTCTTCACGTGAAACCTCAAGAGGAACCGTATGACTCAAGTGATGATACTTGAAAATAAGGTCACCTTTACCCGCAGCAGTGGCCATCAATAGGCCTGAGTCCGCATCCAGGGTCGTAATATTTTCATTGCTCAAGGTCACTTGTAAATCATCGTCATCACTGCGGATAGCTTTCATCGACGCATCACTATATACTCCAAAGACTTTAAAAGTGATGGGAACCGGGTGGACCACACCTTCGACGTATTTCAAATAATGGACCTTCGCATTTAAGATCACTTCAATCTTTTCAAGCGTCTTGTCTGCCACCACCACTTCAATTTCCTTACGCACTTGACTGCCCCAAGTCACGACGATCTTCGTCTTGCCCGGTTGCAAGGCTTTCAGCCGAAAATAACTCGACTCCACTGTCTGCCCACGAGAGACAAAGTCCTGGCTCACACGCTCAACTTGAATAATCGCCGTATCCTCGGCTTCAAAGGAGGTATAACGGGTCACATCTTCATTACGATCGTAGAGATAAAAGGCAATCACTCTAGCCGTTTGGATCTCCTGCACACCCATCTCCAGCTTTTTAGGCACCACCTCGATACCTTTCAGCAAGGCCAGGTTGGGTTCTGCAGAACTAAGCAATTCGTCAGCGGCAACTTGATCCGCCAAGCTTACCTCATCTTCCTCTTGCAGTGGGGGAGGCTCACTATCACAGCTCACCAACGCAAACAGTGCAGCAAACACTGCAATCAAGCAATGACCCATCTTATCCGTGGCATACATCATCAGACCCCCGCTCTATCCCTCTTGAGGCTCAACAAGGAAAGGCATTCTCAGATTCTGGGTCCTGGTCGGTAGAACTTAGTCTAAATTTAAATTTACTCTTATTTAAGATAGATTTTAGCCGTTTATAAAACACCCACTAAATGGAAGTACGACGCAAATGAC
>JAPPOJ010000180.1 GCA_028817975.1 Zetaproteobacteria bacterium
CTGTAAGCCCAAGCACAAGGATACGCCCAAGGAAGAGAATATCCCACAGAACCTTGCCGAAGCGCCAGCTACAAAATCCCATCAGGGATTGAGCTTTCAGCTGGCAGCAGAAGATAAATTTGATGTATTTCGTTTGGTGGTCTGCCGTCATGCTCCAGAGCATGACGAACTATGGAGAGGCTCTAGATGCATTTCTTTTTATGATATGGACAGTGACTTTGATCACTTAAGCGAGCTGAAACAAGGTTGGACAGCAAGTTTATATGGCTGTCAGCTTCAAGGAGGGTTCCTCAACTTCCATGAGGGATGTACAGCGCTGTTTTCTCAAGATTCTCTGGCTGTAGAGGCCGTTGCTACGGAGAGTGAGGATGGCTTTTATTGGGATGTGATCCGAAGTCAGTATAAAAAATATGCGCTTGAAACCATGCTACGCACTCTGGAGCAGCAGCAAGGGTGCTCTTTTGAGGCTTATACCCCTGAAGAAAGTAAGGAAAACTTAGGACGTATCTTTGCTCAGATCGACGCAATGGTGTCTCGTCTGCGCAGTGCACGCCCCCAAGAAACGGGCTTGCAACTCACCACAGCAGACGGGGAAAAGCCATCTGGCGATTTGTTCAAGGTGCGTTTGTTTTTGATGCGGCCCAAAGAGTTTTTGAATGTGAATATTGACGTGCCGATGATGGAGCATGCTGTTGCCGTCAACACGATGGTGGACCAGCTTAAGTCACTTATTCGTACTCGCGATCTCTCGATCTTTGAATTGGGGGCAGCTGCCAAAGAATTCTCGACTTTTGACTTTGGGGTTCCTATGGGAGCCGGGGCACTTAATTTTGACCTTATTGATACTGCTGAACACCTTTTACCGAATGTGCAGCCACGTACGAAATCCCCGACCATTCACCCCACCAGTCTTGCGATTGCTCCCGGGTTAGATACGAAAATCATTACCCATATGGTGAGAGAAGCTGCGGGGTTGAATTTTGAGTTGGGTATGGAAGTGACCAATGGCGAAGAAAAGTATTACTTCTCGGGAAGTGGGGTACGTACTCTGGAAAACGACCTCGATTTTTATGACGATTGGAGAATGATTGAGCTGGATCAAGAGGTCACTCGTTTTGATCTCGATAACCTCTTTGCCTTAGACAAGCTACAGTCGGTCACGACGATGATGCAAGCCTCCAACCATCTGCATCAATTTAACCAAGAGGTGGGTAAGCTTCTGGAAGAGTTAGAAAAGATCGAAGACAAGAATGCCCGGGCGATGGTCAAACGAGCCATAGATAAGGTTGTAAAAGACACCAGCAGCTCCGTTTTTAGTTGGAAAAACCTTAAAGAAGAGCTGGACACGAAGATAAAGTCTTCCAAGGTGGAGCAAGTGGCCTCCATGAGGTTTTTTACCGATCCGGAAAAAGTTGCGGAAGCTGTCGATAATTTCATCAGTGGAGAAAACACAGAAACTATTATCCGTGCCAAAGCGGCCTACGCTAACTTTAAGGCTATTCGTCTTAAAACACGTGTTGCGGGACTGAAATATAATAAATTTAACCGTCGCTGTACCCAGCAAATTTGTCGGGTGTTGAATGAGTTATTACAGACCGACTTGCAAGCAAAGGTCATTGACTCACCGCGACGGCTGTATCGGCGGATCAAAAGCTCTGACCTCGTGAGTCTACCTGAAGAAATAGCTCTGGGGGAAAAGCAAAAATGGTACAAACATATTACGAACGTCAAGTTTAGTGTCCTTGAGGACACCCGTAGCTTGCTGGGTGTGCGTAACTTAGAGAAACTCGCCAGTGAGAAGGCCGGGCGCACCTTGCCTACCGGAGTGGAGTTTTCGACCGTAGAAAAGCTCGATCAGCTCACGAAAAAAATGAGTTCCATGAGCTTTGCATCGATGAGAAGTCGTAAAACATCAGGAAGTTCGGATTTAGACAGTCCGCGTAGCCTCGACAGTTTTAGCTTTGACGCTGACCTTTCAAAAACCCTCCGACTCACTGCAGATAAGCCGGTCCAGGTGTGTGCTTTTGCCAGTGAAAATGACTTTCTGCAATATCAAGCTTGGCAGTGGATTCAGCTACAATCCTACCTTTCTGTACTTCCACAAAATTGATTTTTCGACTTGTTTGGGATTTTTCCTGTCGTGTGCTAGCATGCGGTTTAAAAAAAACACTTGAAATAAACAAGGAACTTTCTCATGTATCCAACCTATCTTCTTTCCTTATGGACGGGGCTTCTTGTCTCTTGTTCGCTGGCTTTTGCCCAACCTACACTTACTGTACAAAAAGGCAAGCTGGACTCATCTT
>JAPPOJ010000192.1 GCA_028817975.1 Zetaproteobacteria bacterium
GATAAAAAGGAAATGGGGCAAGGTTATACATTTATGAAGGCTCACAGTTGCCTCTCCCGGATGGTTTAGGCACCAGGTTCTGCGGTCAGAAAACTCCCGGCGCGGAAAATTTGCAGTTGATCTCTCGCTACGCTGACAGTTTGCCACCCATCTAGTCTACCACCACTTTCAACACGAATTTCATGCTCTCCCACAGGCAGTCGAACACGGGTTATGTAGAAGGCTTCAGGTAAAAGGGTCCAACTGCGTGTATCTGCTGTTTCCGTCACTGCCGTAAAAATGTTGGCGGCTAGGCCCCCCAGGGGCCCCAATCCACGTGTTGCGTGATCCACAAGTTGACCTTTGGCGAGAAGCCGGACCATTCCTTTGGCGATCAAACGCCCTCGCTTGTCTTCCAAGGACTGATAGGCGATAGCATTCATATTCGCGACATTCGCCGCCGAGAAGGGATAAATCTGTGCGGAGGGAGGGGTGGTGATGGATATTCCTGTGCGGCCTCCCCAGATTAAGCTTTGCCTTTCCATGACAGGGAAAGAAGTACGCACAATCTGATCTCCAAACGGAAAAATGAACTCTTTAGCTTCTTTGCGTGCAATTTCGCCAATTTCGTGAATAAAGACCACATCTCCGTATGCATGACTCGTTCCGAGTTGATTTATCTTAGTTTGGATGGCTGTTTTTTTATCTTGTAAATCTTGCAGAATATCTTGGCGCCCTAGCTTTTGCGCTAAATCATATAGAGATGCACTTAGGGGAGCAGGTACATACTCAACCCCTTCAAAAAAATTGGTGTAAGATTCGGCTAAATATATTTTATACGCCTTCTGATAGTCGATGAGTGCTGCATTGAGTTCTCCTTTGGCTTCGTAGATCAAACCGGCTAAAAATCGAGCAAAGCCGTCCTCTTCGTAGTTGCGGTGTTCCCCTTCATATTCTGCGGTAATTTCTCGGAGCGTTGTGTTAATCGCGCGGGCTTCCACAATAGCTTTGTCGAGTTCACCCGTTTCTATAAAAGAAAGCGCAAGCATCATGTGAATGCTAACCTTTTCGAAATCTTCTCCGCGATAGTCTTGGGCACCTTCATTGAGTAAGTAGGTTGCGGCTTCTTTAGAGATGCTGACGGTATAAAGCTCATCGGCAAGTGTCTCTCCTTGGAGCCAACTCTTTCGAGCCGCTTGGTGGCGGTTTAACTTGTCAAGCAAGCTTCCTTTCTCTAGGTGGTAGAGGAGTTGTGAGCTGTTATCTGTTTTGATATCAGAGTTTTCTAATGCCGTGAGAGCCTCGTTAAAGTTACCTTCCGTGTAGGCATCATGCATTTCGGCTAGTTTTTGGTTGTAGGACTGGCAAGCGCCAGAGATAAAGCAGCTCAAAAGTACGAGTACCTGACATAAGCGCATGGCATAGGCCTTTTTGTGAAGCTAGAGTCCAGAAGGAAGGTAGAAAACGACGTCGCTTTTTATTTCTTCATCTGGGTCTAGGATATAGCTGAAGTAGTCTATTTTGCTTTCAGGTTCTATTTTAAATTCTATTTCGGAAAATAAGGTTATTTTAGCGTTGTGGACCGGGTCTTCGAGCCTCCAGAGATAGATCCCCTGACCTAGGGTAAAGGAAGCTGAAAGTTGATTGGAAGGTAAGACGATGTCAATAATAGGTTTGGATTGGTCCTCTCTGCCAAGGGTAAACTGAATAGGCTGTTTGAAGGGATTGGTCCATACAAAGGTGATTTCTGTTTCTCGATCTCCCTTGGGAATCGCAAAGATTGTGGGTACGGAGGGGAACTTTGCTTGAGGGATTTCTCGTGCATAGGTCTGACGTATCTTGTTTTCTTCGTCCCGTGTTTTGGGCACGGACTGAACAATCTTTGGCTCGCTCGTAAACTTGCTATCTGTAGACTCCAGCTGTAACCAGTAGGTGCCATAATTTTTAATAGGAATGCTATAAAACTCTGATTTGGCGATCGCAATGGGACTTTCGGGCTTGTCTTCGTTCGTAGGCCAGAGGAAAATACGGTAACCGATTTTTCGACCTGTTTGCTGTTCGGCAATTTTCATGGCTTTGGGCTGTATCCATTCGATTCTAAACTTTTTGGGTAGGTGGGTGGGCATGATTTCAAACGCTGTCGGAGTGATGATTTCGATAGGAGTTTGGCCAATTTCTAGAGAAAATTGAGCTTGTTGTGATTTTATTTTGCCTATGTCGCTTGTTTTCTTAAACGGACTGCCTTTATTCCCTCGACCACCAATGATAGCTGTAGTTACGCGGCTAAAAGCATCGCCCCAACCAGCCAAAGGGGCTTCTTTG
>JAPPOJ010000133.1 GCA_028817975.1 Zetaproteobacteria bacterium
CAGTACCTATCGATAGTGCTTGGAGCATCTATCTTGACCCGTAGCTCGGTCATATGAGCACCCCAGAAGATCTGGGGATTTTGTTTGCCATATTATACGAAGAATTTCTGTTTTGTCAAATTTTATGTAAAAAATGGTCGGGTCTCCCACAGGGTAAACCCGACCACAACCAACTATCTCCAGCTGGGAGTTACAAGATCTGTCTCCCCAAGTCCACCACCTGCTCTTACTTGCCGAATGAGATTTTCATCCTGAGACATTGCGGTGATCCAGTACCGGATGGCATCCTCGAGACTGCGACTAAATACGTCATGGTTCTGGGTTGAAAATCGTGTAGACATACGACGTTTGGCATGGATCCTGGTTGTTACATCAACAATCTCTTTGATTTGCTGGTCATCTACACCATCACCGTAGACTTCGTGTACCAGACCAAGATTTGCAAGACCCATGGCACCGAGCTCAGACTCTCCTTCAAGAAAATATAGCGGGAGATCACCAAATGGAGGATTTCCGCTCAAAGCGGCCATCCCAACCTCGAATGAGTTCCACTTCGAAACCCGATCATTGAAGGCACGGACACCACTGTGCATAATCGACAGATCGCAAAGAGCAAGGATTGTGAGTGATTCGTTGCCAATCACGCCCTGATCAGCAATGGCCACTGTCTTGAACTTCCTACCAGGATCTGCCAAAGCGAGGTACAGCTCCTTTAGAAGTTTCATTCCCTCAGGAGACTCCCTGGGCGAATCTGAAATCATGATAGACATATCCAAGCCATAACCAAAGCCTTCAGGTGCACTGCTTTTGAAAGTGACTCTCTCCATGTTGTGATTTGCGATCGTCAGAGTGCGAAGCAGATTCACCAGGGTCTTCAAGACACCCAGCTTCACTACATGCCGATCACCCTCATTTGGCAGGAAGGTCATGGTACAGTCTTTCTGACCCATCTCGAGAATGAGACCATTGTTCGGCCCCGTTTCAGATTGAGATTGAGACATTTAGATCTCCTTTCATGCCTAGTCTAGCATAGGGTTATTCATATTCAAGATCGAGTATTTAGAATTGTAAAGAGCGATCTGTTTGGACCGCTCTGGTTTGTTTGTCTTTATTTTTTCGCGAGCTTGCAGGATTTCAACCTACCCTTCTTCGGAGCCAGCCAAAGAGTTTGTCAAAACGACAGATGATTTTCTTCAAGATGCTAAAGTTCACCCACCTTGGAGAACACTTTTCTGTTCTAATTTTGACTTGCCTATTAATTGCGCCTTATATTCTTGCGTGAGCACGACAAACCCACACCCCACTCTTTGAGAACATAAGGATCCTACTCGCTACCCATCCCAGGGAGGCGATGTGCGCAACTTAAGCTCACCTTTTCCATTATGCCCAGAATGTCGACAAGCGACACGGAGTCGAACCGTGGATGAAAGTCAAAGGCTATCTGTGTTAATAGCCCGGGGGGTACTTTTCCCCTTCCTCTCTTTTGGTAAACACCTTACCCCGCTTGCTGCATGCATCTTCGGAAACCTCCTGGTAGTCCCTGACAAGAGCGGTACCGTAAATTCGGCGCGACACGAACCCGGCTCACACTCTACATGCTTTCATGACTATATTATGCAAATAACTGGTGGTGTCAATAAATATAAAAGACCCCAGTCGTGCTGCCAACACGTATCTGGGGCCTGTCGATTGGTCAGAATTTTGATTCCAATATCCTGACCAACCCGGAGCAAGGTGCTCCCCACCTCCCTAGTCCTCGCTCGGCGCCAGTTCCAGGGTTCTTTTGGTCGGGCGGAGGTGGCTAACCGCCTTTTTTACCGACCTTGAGTTGCATTGACCCTCCAGGGTCTAGTTCGAGTTGTCGGTTCATCGCGGAAATCCAATTAATATTAATTTAATTTAATTAAGTTCCGTTTTACCGCGTTACGGCAGCCGTCGAATCACCGACGGTGTCACCATGGCCCGGTATGCCACAGGACTTAAGCCTTTTCACCTCCTGTCCGACGCATCGGAGTTTCGTTTCTGCTGTCCTCAGGGTCATGACCGGATCCTGTCCGGTCACCCCTTCGGTTAGGCGCTTGTATGAGAGTATATCATACCCCCATAATTTGTCAAGCTTTTGGGGGATTCTTTTTGAGCCTTATTTATAGGGCTATTTTCCGCGATTTAAAGCCACGAGTAGCGGTGCAGCGAGGAAAATTGATGAGTAAGTACCAGCTAGCACCCCGATCGCAAGCACCAGAGCAAAGTGCTGTGTGGTTGCTCCACCGAGGAAAAAGAGGGTCAAGAGCACCAAA
>JAPPOJ010000233.1 GCA_028817975.1 Zetaproteobacteria bacterium
ATCTTGGTGTAAATCTCGGTGTTCTCAAAATAAATAAAAAAAAAAAGTTCGAAAGCTTTGCCGTACAAGATATTCTGCTGGGCTTGGGGAGTCAGACGTGCCTTGGCTTGGCTATGTTGATCGCACAAGTACAGCCAGAAGCTAAAAGCGAGTAGATAAGAGTTTTCCAGCATTTGTGTGGGAGACTGTTGGGTAAAGTAGATGCAGGTTATGACCCCGAGTAAGAGGTTTTTCCAGGGTGTACGTGCGATGTTGCTTCCGATCAGCTGGGCATGAAAGCGTAGCCGCTTGGCTCCTGCTTGAGGCTGGAGGGGGAATTGCACTTGGCTAAGGTGCTTGGCTTCTTGGCGGATTTGCTTGCCCACTTTGAGCTTCCGTAGCAGTAAGAAGCGCTCTCGTGAGGTGTTGAAGCCATTTACATTGGCATGCAGGATAGGTGCCAAAATCTCCTTGGCAATCGTGTTATAGGTGGCGAACGCTGCCACGTCTATGCCGGACAGCTTCATAAAGGGGAACATAAGATACTTACTGAGAATTAAGGTGTAGCCGTGCAGCGTCCACTCCTCCGCGCTGGTCAGCTGTGCTTTAAATTGTTGATTCACCGCCCCTGTGCAACGGTGGAGCAGGGTGAAAAAACGCTGCTGATGGGGGCCTTCTTGCTGGCACAGTGCAGCTGCGCCTGCCTGATTGAAGATGAGGTCGGCATGAAGCTTCAGCCACAGGTCGGGGGCTTGGGCATGTAAGCTATCTTTCTCGTTTTGGGCGAGGGCGCGGCGTAGTTCGACTAAGGTAGCGGCCTGTAACGGTAAAGATTCTAGGTGGTCGATATTGTCTTGATCGCGGCAAGCAAAGATAGTTGCGGCAATTTCCTCGGGGAGTTGAGGCAGAAGATCGGTTGAGACCTCGGAATCGGTTTGGTTTGGGACGCTACTTGCCTGCAAAAGAGTCTGGCTAGAGGTAAAAAACATATGGATATAAAAGATGGTGACCCATAGACGTGTGTTGAGGTGCATCGTATTTTACTTTTTATGATCGGTTTTGAGGAAAATGAAGCAAGAACTTATAGCGGTTTTTATACTCACTGTCAAACATTTTGAATCAGCTTGCGTGCGCCTGGAAGCAAAAGTATGCTTGTCAGAAGTACTCTTTTCGTGGTGCTGTCTACGGTAGTCCAACCATGCGAGGTAAAATAACAGTGAAAATAACAGTGTTTTTCATGTGGCTCTTGACTTCAATCGTCGCAAGTGAGGTGAGCATGTTATACGCACAGGTAGATGAGCGTTTTGAAACCAAAAATGCAGGGGAACGTGCGGTCGACCAGGCCATTGAGTTGGTGGCAGGCGTCTCCGAGGAAGCTGGCTTGGCGGATGCTTCGGTGTTTTTAAAACGCATTGCTCGCGCAGAATCAGATCTAGGCCGCCACCCTAGTACCTTTCGTCAGGGTTATCATGGGGGGATTTGGCAGGTGGACCGGATGGGTTATCAAGAAACCCAAAACGTGGCCGCCCATCCTTCTTTGCGGCGCTTGCACGCAGCGGTCGCGTTAAAGTTTGCCGCGGCTGGGGTGGCAGGGGTGGTCTGGAGCCAACGTACGTGGGCAGATTGCCTGATGCCGGCCTATTCTTGCATGGCGGCACGCCTCTATTTGGCACTGATCCCCGCACCTATTCCCTACGCTCTCGTGGATCAGGCGCAATACTGGAAGCAGTATTACAATACTCTGAGTGGTGCAGGGACCGAACGCCACTTTATTGAGGCGAATGAGGACTATGTGGAAGAAGATGAGGGCTAGCGGGTGCGTGCAGGGGTAAAGATTGTTGTGGCGCTGCTGGTGCTGCGAGCAGCCGTGGGGGCAGCCCAAACAGATGTCACGGTGCATGTGGCGCCCGGTAAATATAAAAATTTTCATCATCTCGAATTTGTCCTCACGCGCGCCAATACCCGTGCCCCCTTTGGGGCCTCCAGATACGGAGCCCGCCAGCTTGCACTCGTAGACGGCCAGTTTGAAGTGTTTGTCCACAAGTCCCACTTTCCGATTGCTGCACGTCCAGGGGGTGAATTCTTGATCTTACGTATGCCCGCGGGTGCAGACGCTACGAAAACCCTACTGTTTGGGCAAGTGGCGGCATTGTTGCGTGGAGAGCGGGCGGAGGTTCAGGTGGTGGTCGAACTGGACCCTTACTATGACCCACTCCAGCAACGTTTGCGCGAAAACAACATCTTCTTTCGGACGGCAGGCGGAAAATATATCGATCGCGTCGGTAAGCTAGACGGCGTGTAGCGGTAAACCCCCTTGACTTGCCTGGGGGCCTTGATTACAATCCTGCCTTGCTCAAAAACACGAGTTGTACATTTTGAAATCATTTTTTCACTGAGGCGAAACATTTTTGGGATGCGTGGGGCTGTTGTGGCCTGCGTGGGGCCTTGGGTGAGGATGTGTGAAGGATAAAAGATAGTGTTGCGAAAAATGATTTTGCTGTCCTGGACTGTGAGCCTCGGCTCTTTGTACGGCCAAACCCCTCCGCGGGTGGCGTCCTGGCAGGCTGTCTTAGATGCTGCCTGCCACAGCCAGCCGGACAACCCCAGTTTGCACCAGCTCTCCTCCCAGATGCAGGCCTTCCATGATGCCTATGTCCAGGCGGTTGCCGCCTCGGTCTCCAGCTCCACATCGGCCACGTGCTCCATGTGCCCGATCTGTCAGCAAGAACATACGCAGGCAGCACTGCTCCAACGTGACTGTGCCCACGTGGCGTGTGACGTCTGTACTCTAGGCTACCTAGCCGCCCATCAAGGTACGCCACGTGCTTGGCACTGTTGGGAACCTCAGTGTGAGGTTCCTCTGGATCTGGAGAGCTTGGGGGGTTATCTCGGCCAGCACCAACGCGAAGACCTCTACCTGGCCGCAGCCAAGCAACTCCTCCGTCAGGCGGAGGTGGGTGCCGAGTTTTGCCCGCACTGTGGCGAGGGGATGACCCTGCCAAGTGCAGAGCACGGGCATGGGGCGACTTGCACCGTGTGTGCACGTGAGAGCTGCTTTGCTTGCGGGAAGCCTGCCCATGGGGAGATCCCCTGCGCCCGGCTAGAAGACACGCAGACCGTATTTTTGCTGGCTTTGCGTCAGATCGCGCTCAGTGGCCAGGCTCATTTGTTTGGGCTTTGCCCCCACTGTGAGGTGCTCAGCGAACACCGGGATGGCTGTGATGCGATGACCTGTGGCCAGAATGCTGCGGACAAGCAAGCAATTCGCTTTAAGGGTGACTTTGTCCAAGAGGTAAGCTCGCGTCAGCAAACGCGCCGTGGTACCGCGGGCTGTGGCCGTGCGTTTAACTGGCACCGGCGTATCTCCATTGGCAGCTACCTCGCCGAGCATGATCCGCAATGGCAACAGCGTCATCACGTGCAGCTGGAGGCGGCCGCCCAAGACCAGGTCGTCCTTGCGCCCAGTGTCATGGGACAACGCCTCAGTCGTGCTCAGCTCGATCGCCGCCTGGATGCGGGCCGCTCCATTGCAGGTGCCGACTTACGGGGTATCGACCTTGCCGGCTTGAACCTGACAGTGATCCGCTTTGACTCCTGCTTGCTCGACAATGCGCAGGTCCGCTACCTCTTGCGTTACGGCGGCCGCTTGAAAGGGGCTAACTTGCGTGAGACGATTCTCGACCTGGAAGGCTTCGCGCTGGGCATACATTCTTTAGCGCGTACCCGCCTGGGAAGGCAACAAATGGTGGAGTTACTCCGTCGGGGGCAAACCAACTTTGTGGAGGCGGACTTTTCCCACGCGGATCTGCGTCAGCTGGCGCTGACAGGTATCAACCTCACGGGTGCGATCTTCTTGGAGACGCAGCTACGTGCTGCAGACATGAGTCATACCCGCCTGGCGAGAGCCAATTTTCGTAGCGCGCACCTGATGGAGGCGAATCTGCGCGGGGCGGACCTGCGAGATGCCAACCTCCGGTATGCGGATCTGCGCAGCGCGGATCTGCGCCGGGCGAATCTAACTGGGGCGAGCTTTGTCCGGACGGATCTAGTGGGCGCAGACCTGCGTGACGTCAACCTTGCAGCTGTTCCGCGTGAGCACCTGTCCTTAGTGGGCGTGCGTCTTACGGGGCAGCAGCTCCAAGCCTTTTACCAGGCGGGCCAGCGTAATTTTGCGGCCGCTAAGCTGCGGGGTGCGGACCTACGTGGGATGGACCTGAGTGGTATTGAGCTTGTGGGTGCGGATCTGCGCGGGGCCGGTCTACGTGGGGCCAAGCTGCGAGATGCGAACCTCCTTCAAGCCGACCTACGCGGGGCCGACTTGCGTGAGGCTAGTTTTGCGCGTGCTAACCTTGAGGGAGCGAACTTACAACACACGCATCGTAAAGGTACCAGCTTTGTGGACGCCAACCTCCTCCGGGCGCGGCTTACCCATCCATTCGTCCGTGCGTTGCGTGGGCTGTGGCATCGGCGTCGGCCTCATCCCTAAGCAGTTGAAATGCATGCGTTTAGAGGGGTTGTCGCCCTGCCAACCCATAACTGCCTGTTATTAAATATATAATTGGCGCCCTTCTGCTAAAGTCCTTTAAATAGAGAAAAAATTTGACCTGGGTTGTTTCTCCGTGCTATAACAGCGCAATTTTATTGTGCTGTTATGTTAAGGAGTTAAGTGCCGTATGTTGACTGTCCGTACCCGTAAAATGTCTGCTGTCTCTTTGTTTGTGCTCTCCTGTACCACCACCTGGCTGCCGGCGACTGCGCTGCAAGCCGGGGCGGGGATGTCGAAGGCCGCCCAAGGCTCCAAAACAGCCTTAGTCGAAGCGGGCGAAGGCTCGAAGCGTGTCGCCCAAGGCTGCTATGAGGCCGTGGTCAACGATCCTGCGGCTGCCTCGCAGGTGAGTGGCGCGGTGTCCTATGCCGCCGTGGGCAGCCTGATGATGGCCCATGGGGACCTGTTTGCCGGGGGCGTGTGCTTTTTGACGGCGCGAGCCTTGATTGAGAGTGTTGCTTATTCGGAGGTGTCTTATCAGATGGTCGAACAAGATGATCCGACCGAACCTTTGAAGGGTCTTTTGGAGATGTTGCTGCAAAGCGAGCAAGCAGATTTGCTGGAAGTGGCGAAGTACTTACCGCGTTATGTGCGTGTGACACGCATTCAGCTGCGTGATTTGTTGCACTCGGATCGTTATGCAGTCTTGACTCAGCGTTGCCCCAGTCTAGAGCACGTGCTGTGTACCCGTTGGGGACTTTAAACGACTTTATGGAGGAGGAAGGTGAGATGGGACGGAAGTGGCGTGGACTTGTTTTAGGGTGTTGGCTATGCAGCAGTGTGTTGATGGCGCATCCCCTGGGAGATTTTTTCCACCAGCATGGGCGTAAGCTCTTGGCAGGGGTAGGCGCTGTGCTGGGGGTAAGCAGTGTAGCCGTGGTGGGCTTCGTTGGCTATGCGGCCCACAGCCTAGATTGTGCCTCGCGCGCTTTGGCGATTCCTCCGGCCTTGGACTCGGGGGCTACGGTGTGTAGCGCCCCTCAGGAGGGGGGACCCTGTGGGTGGTGCCAGGAATATAGTCCGGGCTGGTTATCCTGGCCGACGGCACGGGCATTGATCCAGAGTGCCCCCTACTCGGAGGTGGCTTACCAGCTGGTGGAGCGGGAAGATGCGACGCTGCCCTTGACCGAGTTGCTGGAGATGCTGTTGCATAGTCCCCAGGCGGAGGCGTTGGAGGTGGTCGACTATCTCCCTTTTCAGGTGCATGTGACCCGTGCCCAGTTGCACCGCCTGCTGGAGTCGCCGCGTTATGTGGCCTTGACGCAGCGTTGTCCTGGCTTAGAGCAAGCCTTGTGCGCTCGCTGGGGACTTTGAAGGGCTTTATCTAGGAGGAAGATGAGATGAGACGGCAGTGGTATGGACTGGTTGTGGGATGTTGGCTGTGCAGCAGTGTATTGACAGCACACCCCCTGGGAGATTTTTTCCACCAGCATGGGCGTAAGCTCTTGGCAGGGGTAGGCGCTGTGCTGGGGGTAAGCAGTGTAGCCGTGGTGGGCTTCGTTGGCTATGCGGCCCACAGCCTAGATTGTGCCTCGCGCGCTTTGGCGATTCCTCCGGCCTTGGACTCGGGGGCTACGGTGTGTAGCGCCCCTCAGGAGGGGGGACCCTGTGGGTGGTGCCAGGAATATAGTCCGGGCTGGTTATCCTGGCCGACGGCACGGGCATTGATCCAGAGTGCCCCCTACTCGGAGGTGGCTTACCAGCTGGTGGAGCGGGAAGATGCGACGCTGCCCTTGACCGAGTTGCTGGAGATGCTCTTGCATAGTCCTCAGGCGGATGCGTTGGAGGTGGCCAAGTATTTTCCGCGCTGGGTGCGGGTGACGCGCGTGCAGTTGCACCGCCTGCTGGAGCTGCAGCGTTATGCACTGCTGACTCAGCGTTTTCCTGGTCTGGAGCAAGTGCTTGCGGCTCGATTTGGTATTTGCGATGAGCTGTTGGAGCTTTGTGGAAAGGGTCAGGGGGATGCGTAGGCTGTTGTGTGTGCTGTTATGGTTGAGTGGTCCCATTTCTCCTGCGCTTGCCGGTGTAGGGGATCAGCTGGAGCAGGCTGTTGCAGAGCTGGCTGTGGATCAGGTACTGGTGGGCTGGCGCCCGTTTGTAATAGATAGAGGTAAGTCAAAAACCGGCGCGAAATACGCGCTGAGTACTGCTGGTTTAGGGGGTGAGCAGGGCCATTTAGTTGTGGCTGCAGGGAAGTGGGTAGGGCAACCTCATCATTTCCTCAGCTTTAATACTCTGGGCAAACACAGTGGGCGCGATGTGGTGAATACCTTCCTGGGCGGCGTCTTAGAGTCAGGGTGTGTGTTGTCAATGCAGGATTCCCTCAACTCTGAGCAAGCTATTTTTAACGATATCGAAGCTGAGGCTGCCGCTCATGGCACTCCGGTGAGCTGGCGCATTTACCGGGTGGGGGACTGTGGCTGTACGCGCGCAGAACCCACGGGGGCGGAGATCGTGGGTAAGATCCGTGCCGAGATCATTGCCCTGAATCGTGGCTTTGTCCGCGATTTTCGTGGCGAATACCGCTATACCGACGCCGAAGCACGGCGTATCCGTAACAGCTATGGCTACTGTGTGACCGGCTCGAAGAATGGCAAAAATCATAACTGTGCCACGGTCTTTCTCCATCTGCTGGCTCATGTGAGCGGTGGCCACCGCTGCCACGAATTGGACCGCTTTCAAGGGGATCAGCTGGGCTTTGCGATTGGCACGGCGATCTGTGCGGCAGGGGTGGCGGTCATGAATGCCCCCTTGGCGGCGCAAGCTGCAACGGACGAGGACGAAGACGAAGAGGATCGGTGCAGCGAGGATGGCGATGCTGCCGAGATGGCCCCGGCATGCTGGCTGATTGGGGGTACGCTCCTCGGGCTCGGGGCCTTGATCAATGTGGGGACGGCGGTGCTCGACCTCACCTTTGGCTGTCACGAACTTTCGCCGCGCAAGGTCTTCCGCCGTGAGCTGTCCACCGAGTTTGGTTGGGACAGCCACAAGCTCGGCTGTTACCTCAATCCTCAGTGTTGGCAGCTGGTGGAGGAGGTTCCGGCCCCAGTTGTCGGGTCATCATACAACAAGAGCGCGTAAGTAAGTACATGCCCGCTGTCTCAGCAGGGCGTGGAATGACTTTATGGCTGTGTCACGACCTCTTGCCGGCAGGTGGGGCAGGTGTTGTGAGTATCGAGCCATTCGAGGACGCAGCTTTTATGGAATCCGTGCTTGCAAGGAAGTTGCCATAATTCAGCTTGTGGGTCTGCCGCGTTGCTGGTTTCGCTGTGCATCTCTTCGAGGCATACCATGCACTCGCGGTGCTCTGCGGCGATGTCTGTATGATCGAGCTTGGTGCAGATAGCTTCCAGCTGCTCATGACGTAGGGCACCAAGATTTTCGGTTTTCATCAGCAAGCGCTGTTGAAAATCCTCCAGTCGGTTTTCGATTTCGATGATGGTGATCTCATTGTAGTGCCTGAGTTCCTGGACGTACGCAGAGAGTCGCATCTTATTCAATAGATTGCTTTGCTTTTGGGCTAATTTCTTCTCGTAATAGCGACGCAGGTCCTTTTTTTGGTGTTGGATGTGCAAGTACAAATAGCGTATGGGAGTGACGAGTAAGCTGAGTAGCTTTATTTCCTGAGGCGTGACGGTGCCCTGCTGAGGTGACCTTTGGCGTTGCTCTATTTTGTGAAAGAGGGATTGTATGCGGCGTTGCGTGAGGTTCATTTTGAGATCTACCTCGCGAAACCACTCTCCATCGAGTTGCGCCTCACTCTTATCGCTTGTCACCAGGTCCGACCCATCGCGCAGCTGGTGGACGTCATACTTATGGTCCAAGAGGTCTTGGCGAAAAGAGAGTACTTTGGCAAGGGGGCCATCTTCGGCATAAGTGTTGGAGAGCGAAGCCATTAAACATAATCCGAGGATGAACTTTTTAGTCAACATTGTGATTCCTTCTTTTTTATTTATTGCAACTCATTTGATTTGAATATAAATTATCATATTTTTTTATTTTTTCAATTTAAATTTTAATATATTTTTATTTTTAAGTGCTTATATCGCTTTTTTGCCCCAGTGGTAGGCTCTGGCTGGGGTGAGGCTCGTGATGTCGGTCCATTGTGCGGGCAGCTGGTGTAGGAGACCCCTACTCGGTGATCACCTCTTGGCGGCAGATAGGGCAGGTGTTGTGCGTCTCCAGCCATTCGAGGATGCACGCCTGATGAAAGGCATGCTGACAAGGCAGCTGGAGTCCTGCGGCTTGTGGGTCCGCGGTGCCGTCGGGGTCTTGTGTCTCCCGAATATTTTCGTAGCAGACCACACATTCCTGCGACTTCTCGGGGTGATGTCCTCCCTGATCGGCGCAGAGAGCCGCGAGTTTTTGGGCGCGTTGCTGCAGGCCTTCGCTGTAGGCGATGAAAGTCGCCTGAAAATAGCAAAGCTGCCGTTCAAGCTTGCTTACTTCGACTTCATGATAATATTTGAGGCCACGGACGAACTTGCGCAGCCGTATTTTCTGCAGCCAACTGCGTTGCTGCTGGGCCAATTTTTTCTCGTAGTAGCGACGGAGGTCTCTTTTCTGGTGCTTGAGACTTAGATATAAAGAGTCCAAGGGCTCGATAAGCAGATAGAGGGCCTCAATCTTCTCGGGAGAGATGTGATGAAGATGGGGATCTTGGTAGGACAAATCTTCTAACTGATCTACCAAAAATTCGCTGCGTAATTGGCTGCTGAGGAGTTTGAAGTGTGCTCTCTCAAACCATGCTCGTGTCAGTGCGGCTTCACTTATAGAGCTAGGCGCTAGGGCAGAGCCATCGCGGAGGCCTTTGATATCATATTTTCCTGCGAGGAGATCTTGGCGAAAGGCCAGCACTTGGGCGAGGTTGGGATCTTTTGCGCTACCCTCGTGAGGAGCAAGTAGGGCGATTAAAAAGAATCCCATGACGTATCTTTTCATTGTCAAATATCCTTGTCTGATCTGGTGATATCGTAATATTTAGCGGCAAGATAGCATACATGGGCTGGGTTGAGAAACTTTTTGCACATGTGTGCATAGGCAATGCCCATGCGGAGAGCTGACTGGAAAGCGTGGGGTTATCCCGCGGTGAGGACTTCTTGACGGCAGGTGGGGCAAGTGTTGTGCGTGTGCAGCCACGGGAGAATGCAGTTTTTATGAAACCCGTGTTGACAAGGCAGCCATAACCCTGTGGCTTGCGGGTCCTCTGTGTCATCCTGTGCCTCTTGCACATCTTCGTAGCAGATCGTGCACTCTTGGAGGGCTTCCTTGTGGCTTGGCGCGATCTGGGTGCAGACCGACTCAATGCGTGGGAGGCGTGGGTTGCTGAGACCTTCGGTATAGACTTTCAGGACACTGTGAAAATATTCAAGTTGGTTCTCAAGTTCTGGAATGACCCTCTCGTTATAGTCTTTGAGCATACGCACATACCTACGTAGTTGGATCCTACTGAGTAAGTTCCTTTGTTGCTCGGCCAGTTTTTTCTCGTAGTAGCGACGTAGGTCGTTTTTTTGCTGTTTGAGGTTGAAATAAAAATCAGAGAATGGAGCGATGATCTGGTACAAGGTCTTAATCTTCTCGGGAGAGATATGGTAAGGATTGGGGTTTTCAGAGAATAGCCGTTCTAATTTGCGCAGCAAGAATGCAATGCGCTGGTGATTACTGAACAGCTTAAACTGTGCCCTGGCAAACCATTCTCGTGTGAGGTTTCTTTCACGGATAGAGCTGGGGGCTAGAGCAGAACCGTCACGTAGGCCTTGGATATCATATTCTCTTTCGATGAGGTCCTGGTGGAAAGCGAGCACTTCGGCGAGCCGGGTATCATGTGCGCTCCCGTCTCTAGGAGCAAGTAGGACCATTAAAAAGAATCCTGCGACGAACTTTTTCATTTGTAAACACCTTTGAATGACGAATTGTATTTGAAAGATTTGAGCAAAAATAACACATTATTTGGTTTTTTGAAATATTTTTTGCTTGTGACTGCATAAAATCATTTTTTATAAAAAGATAACAGACCACTTTATAGATGATTTTTTATATTTTTTAGGGCGGTTATTGTGCGTGTGCAGCCACGGGAGGGTGCGGCCTTTATGAGAGGCATGTTGACAAGCTAGCTCTCGCCGTTGCTTTTGGCGGATGGTCTTCGTCGACGTGCGAGGTCAAGTCGCGATTGCGTCAGCCCTGGTCCTTGGGGTTCACACTGCTGGCGCGCAATTTTTTACAAAAATGCACCACGGCATCTGTGACGGTTACGTGGGGAGCATCGAGTATCTCAAGCTCGGACTGTAGTCCCCATAAGGTATTC